>DASSMK010000028.1:0-8673 GCA_035688915.1 Thermoanaerobaculia bacterium | reverse complement strand
CGCTCCCGACAGCGGGTCAATGCCCTGCCGCGCTTTGCGTTGGATTCGTAACGCGGAAGTCGCGCAACAGTTTGGCGCGTAACGGTTCGGTGCCGGGGTTCGCCGCCACCATCGCGTCGAGCGTCGCGCGCGCGCCGGTCGCGTCGCCCTGCATCTGCTGCAGGAACGCCAGGTGCGCCCACGCTTCGGTGTCGTGCGGCTCCGTTTGCACCGCGCGCTCAAAGGCCTCTTGCGCCTGCGGGAGGCGGCCGAGGCGGGCGAGGATGTCGGCGGTGACATAGAAGTAGCGGCGGGGGAGTGGCGCGTGACGCTCGTGCATCCGCTGCAGCGTTTGTAGCGCGGCAGGCAGATCGCCGAGCGCCGCGAGAATCTGCGCGCGCAGAAAATCCGCTTGCGGCGCCTGCTGCACTTCGCGCAGGGCGGTATCGAGATCGCCACGCAGCATGGCGATGTTCGCGAGCAGCTCGTGCGCGCCGGAGGGATTCGACTGCAGCGCGATCTTCGCGTGCGCCGCCGCTTCATCGTACTTGCGCTCTTCGAGCAGCACGCCGGCGAGCGACAGCGCGAAATCCGGCGCGAGCTCCGGCGTCGCGCGAATCGCGTCGCGGTACGTTTTCTCCGCGCGCGGCAGATCGCCCATCGCTTCGTACGCAACGCCGAGTGTGTCGCGCAGATCGCTCCAACCGGGATTGCGCGTCAGCAGATCCTCGATCGTCTTCGCCGCCTCCGCGTATTGGCGCGCGGACATCAGTTCGGTGACGTGCTTCAGCGCATCGAGATCGCCCAGATGATCGCGTGGATTCAGCTCGCTCTTCGCGGCGCCCGGTTGCGCGCTGACGTAGCCGAGGGCGGCGAGCTTCCTGGATTCTTCAGGATCGACGCGGGGGGCGGTGAGCTCCGGTTGTGGAACCGCCGCCAGATCGGCGTGCAATCTCGCGTACGTGCGGCGGTCCTGATCGCGCAGGTCGTGCAGTTCGCGAGGATCGTGCGCGGCGTCGTACAGCTCCGGCTTCGGTCCTTCGATCAGATGATGCGGCCAGGCGATGAGCGAATGAAGCTCGCTCCAGCCGAGGTGGATGCGAGGGTAGAGGGTTTCCGCGTAGATGGGGCGGGAGGGGAGAGGGTCGAAGAGCGCCTGGCCGTGTGCGCGCGGCGGGACCGGTGAGTGTGTAGCGGCGGCGATGGTGGGGAGGATGTCGATCAGCTCCGCGACGGCGGCGACGCGCGTGCCGGCGCGTTCGTTGCGCGGCATCTTCACGATCAGCGGCACCTGCAAGGTCTCGCGGTAGAGCAGCACGCCGTGCTCCTGTTCGCCGTGATCGCGGAGCCCTTCGCCGTGATCGGAGAGCACGATCACCAGCGCGTCGTCGTACAGCTTCTGTTCGCGCAGTGTGGCCACGATTTCACCGACCAGCGCGTCCGCTTTGACGATCTCGCCGTCGTACGTCGGCTCGTACGGAGCGTGCGGTTCGAAGAGGTGCACGAATGCGAAAAACGGCTGCGCCGCGTGCGCCGCGATCCACTGCTTCGCCACGGCCACCGTGCTGCTGCCGGCGCGTTGTAGATTGCCGGTCGGCGCCCCTTCGATGAACGGAATGTTGTCGTCGTATTGATCGAAGCCGGTGTTGAGATTCGTCGTCGCGCGCAGCACGTACGCGGAGACCGCCGCGCCGGTGGCGTAGCCGCGCGCGCGGAGCATGGAGGCGATGGTAGGCGTGGCGGGATCGAGCCGGAAGCCGGCGTTGTCGCGCACGCCGTGCTCCGTCGGCAGGAGGCCGGTCAGGATCGACGTGTGCGACGGCAGCGTGAGCGGCACGTGCGAGAACGCGTGCTCGAAGACCACGCCATCTTTCGCGAGCGCGTCGAGATGCGGCGTGGCGATGGCGCGGTAGCCGTAGAGCGGCAGGTGATCGGAGCGCAGCGTGTCGATCGAGATCAGCACCACCGGCGGCGTTTCCGGCGCGCGGCGGCAGGCCACGGCGAGAACGAGGATCGGGAGCAGCTTGCGGAGCATGCGCGCGGAGCAATGTACGCGAAGACGCGCGCAGCGCGGAATGCCCGCGCGTGTGCTGAGGTATAAAGCGCGCATGACCACCACCGAAGCGCCGGCGCGCGCGCGTGATTTCGTTCGAGAGATCGTGGAGGAAGACCTCCGCGCCGGGAAGCACAAGGAAGTCGTGACGCGCTTTCCGCCGGAGCCGAACGGCTATCTGCACATCGGCCACGCCAAATCGATCTGCCTAAATTTCGGCCTGCCGAACGAATATCCCGGCCACTGCAATCTCCGTTTCGACGACACGAATCCGGAGAAGGAAGAGGCCGAATACGCGCGCGCCATCATGGACGACGTGCGCTGGCTCGGCTTCGATTGGGGCGCGAATCTCTATCACGCGTCGGACTACTTCGATCAACTGTACGCGTGGGCCGAGCATCTCATTCGCGAAGGGAAGGCGTATGTGGACAGCCTTTCCGCCGACGAGATCCGCACGTATCGCGGGACGCTGACGGAGCCCGGCAAAGAGTCGCCGTATCGCAATCGCAGCGTCGAGGAGAACCTCGAGCTCTTCGGCCGGATGCGCGACGGCGAGCTCGAAGACGGCGCGGCGGTGCTGCGCGCGAAGATCGACATGGCCTCGCCGAACATCAACATGCGCGACCCGGTGCTCTATCGCATCAAGCGCGAGGAGCATCACCGCACCGGCGGCAAGTGGTCCATCTATCCGATGTATGACTTTGCGCATCCGCTGTCCGATGCGATCGAAGGGATCACGCACTCGCTCTGCACGCTGGAGTTCGAGGATCACCGCCCGCTCTATGACTGGCTGATCGAGAACGTGCCGGTGCCGTCGCGGCCGCGGCAGTACGAGTTCGCGCGCCTGAATCTCAATTACACGGTGATGTCGAAGCGCAAGTTGCTGCGCCTCGTGACGGAAGGCCATGTGCGCGGCTGGGATGATCCGCGCATGCCGACCATTGCCGGCTACCGCCGCCGCGGCTACACGCCGGCGGCCATTCGCAATTTCGCGGAACGCGTGGGTGTGGCGCGGCGCGAGAACGTGATCGATGTAGCGCTGCTCGAGTTTTCGGTGCGCGAAGATCTGAACAAGATCGCGCCGCGCGTGATGGGCGTGCTGCGTCCGCTGAAGGTCGTGATCACGAATTATCCGGAAGGCAGCAGCGAAGAGCTGGAAACCGCGAACAATCCGGACGATCCGTCGGCCGGTACGCGCAAAGTGCCGTTCTCGCGCGAGCTGTACATCGAACGCGACGATTTCATGGAAGAGCCGCCGAAGAAGTTCTTCCGGCTCGCGCCGGGCCGCGAAGTGCGGCTGCGCTCCGCGTACTTCATCACCTGCACCGACGTGGTGAAGGATGCGCATGGCAACATCACCGAGTTGCACGCGACGTACGATCCCGCCACGCGCGGCGGCGACTCTCCGGATGGACGCAAGCCGAAAGCGACGCTGCACTGGGTCTCCGCGCAGCACGCGCTCGATTGTGAAGTGCGGCTCTACGATCGTCTGTTCAGCGTGGAAAATCCGGAAGAAGGCGGCGATTTCCTCGCGCACATCAATGCGCAGTCATTGGAGATCGTGGAGGCGGCGAAGCTGGAGCCCTCCGTCGCCGCCGCCCCTCCGCTCACCCGCTACCAGTTCGAACGCCTCGGCTATTTCGCCGTCGACAAAGACTCGACCGCAGAGCGCATGGTGTTCAACCGCACGGCGACGCTGAAGGACACCTGGGCGAAAGTGAAGGAGTAGCAATCCGCCGGCGAACGCGCCGCGTATAGTCATCCGAATCACAAACAATTTTTGATTCGGAGGAACTCATGCGCCGTTTCGTTCTCCCGATCCTGGTCGTCTTCGCGCTCGTCACGTCTGCGCTCGCACAACAACCCGCGCCGCTGCCGAAGCTGACGTGGATCCGCTATTACACCGTGCAGCCGGGCAAAGGCGACACGTTCGTCCGCCTGATGCGCCAGTCTTCGCAGAAGATGTTCGATGAGCTGCTGGCGGGCAAGAAAGTGCAAGCCTGGGGCATCGTCGTGCCGATGACGCACACCGACGAGACCTGGACGCACGCCATCTACATCACCATGGATGATTGGGCGTCCGTCGAGTCGCTCGTCCGCGCGGTGGAAGCGGCCGATACGAGCAGCGACGCTGCGCTGGAAGCGACGCTCGTCTCCGGCTCGATCCGCGACGTCGTGCTGCGGCACATCATCCAGTCCGAAGCTCCGCCCAAAGCCGCGCCGAAATACATCGACGTCTCCACGTACGTCGTGAAGCCCGGCCGCGCGAACGATGCCGTTGCGCTCTATCGCGAATGGGCCGTGCCGATGCTCACCGCCGCGGCGATGCGCGGCAACGTGGGACCATGGGGTCTCTCCAGCCAGGCCATCGACACGAACGGCAGCTGGACGCACATGACCTGGACGTTCCTCAGCGATCTCAACGCACTCGGCGATCGCGAGACCGACATGATGGCGTTGCCGGCGAACAAGCTGATGGGCTACGACGTGCGGCTGCGCGATCTGTCGGAGCCGGAGAAGCATCGCGAGCAGATCTTGCGTGTGATCTACGCCGCGCCTTAGGGTGCGGCGTATTGCGCGCGGCGCTCAGCGCTCACATGACAGCCAGTAGCGTAGCTTTTGTCCCGGCGGCGGTTCGGAGTGACCGCCGCCGATGCGCATCCCTCCCGACGTTTCAATCAGCTGCCGCGACGCGACATTCGTCGCGTCACACGTGATCAGAATGCGGCGCATTCCTTTCGACCGCGCACGCTGCAATCCTTGCCGCAACATGCTGCGCGCGTAGCCGCGCCGGCGAAAGCGCGGCAGCACAACGTATCCAATTTGCCCGCCGACTCTCCAGAGGAAGTCATTGAAACGCAGCCGCAGCTGCAGGCGTCCGACGATCGCGTCACCGACGAAGCCAAACATCGTCTCGCTCGGCACCCAGCCGTCCGGCAGCTCAATGCCGTTGGCGAATGCCTCCAGACGGCGCACATACGCGCTGAACGGCTCCGTCGCCACGAACTTCGGCGCGAGCTCCATCTCCTCGCTGCGTGGCCACTCGGCCACCGCCGTGCGAAACGCCCGCTCGTCGCCAGTCGCGAGAGCGCGCAGTACCAACGGATCGTCGCTGAATGTCATGTCTGCACGCGCTGTCGTGGAGTTCCCTTATGCCACGCCGCGGCCGGTTTCGCCGCCCCTGAGGGGAATTCCCGCCCCCTTGCGCGATCTTCTCTGCCGGACGTGAAAGCACTTCGTTTTCTGCTCGTCATGACTTTTGCCGCCACCACTCTCCTTGCTGACGCACCCGCCGCTTTGACGCCTCCGGTGGCGAAGAAGGTTCCGACGGCGGTGACGCTGCATGGCGACACGCGCACCGACGATTACGGCTGGCTGCGCGAGAAGACGAATCCCGAAACGCTCGCTTACCTCAACGCGGAAAACGCGTACGCCGACGCGGTCATGGCGCCGACGAAAGATCTGCAGGCGAAGCTCTACGCCGAGATGCTCGGCCGCATCAAGCAGACCGACGCCGCCGTGCCGTACCGCAAGGGCAACTACTGGTACTACACGCGGACCGAGGAGGGGAAGCAGTACCCGATCTACTGCCGGAAGAAGGGATCGCTCGACGCGGCGGAAGAAGTCGTCATCGACGTGAACAAGCTCGCGGTCGGGCAAAAGTACATGAGCGTGAACGAGTTTCAGGTCAGCGATGACGGGAACCTGCTCGCGTACTCCACCGACAACACCGGCTATCGCGAGTACAAGCTGCACGTGAAGGATCTGCGCACCGGCGCCGAGCTTCCGGACACCGCCGAGCGCACCGAAGCGATCGTCTGGGCCGCGGACAACAAGACGCTGTTCTACACGGTGGCGAATGACGCCAAGCGCCAGTACCGCCTCTACCGCCACGTCCTCGGCTCCGCCGACTCGACGCTCCTCTACGAAGAGAAGGACGAGATGTTCGATCTCTTCGTGGAGCGCTCGCGCAGCGGCAAATTCATCTTCGCTCTCGCGGAGAGCAAGACCACGAACGAAGCGTGGCTGATCCCCGCCGACAAGCCCGAGACCGCGCCGGTCGTGATGATGCCGCGCAAGACGGACCTCAAGTACTACCCCGATCATCGCGGCGACCGCTTCTACTTCATGACGAACGACGCGGGCATCAACTACCGCATCGTCAGCGCGCCGGTCTCCAACTACACGCAGAAGAATTGGGTCGAAGTGGTGCCGTACCGCAAGCCGGTGCGCATCGAATCGATGGACCTCTTCCGCGACCACATGGTGGTGCGCCTGCGCGAGAACGGACTCTCCGAGCTGGAGATCTACGACCTGTCGAAAGAAGGCGCGAAGCCGCGCCGCGTGAAGTTCCCGGAGCCGGCGTACGCGATCGGCGGCGCACCGAATGAAGAGTTCGACGCCACCACGTTCCGCTATTCGTACCAGTCGCTGGTCACGCCGAGCTCCGTCTACGACTACGACATGAACAGCGAGAAGCAGACGCTGCTCAAACGCACCGAAGTCCTCGGCTACGACCCCGCCAAATACAAGAGCGAGCGCTTCTTCGTGACGGCCAGCGACGGCGCGAAGATCCCGGTGGCCATCGTCTACCGCAAGGACATCGATCCGCGCGCGAACAATCCGCTGCTGCTCTATGCGTACGGCTCGTACGGCAGCTCGATTCCGGACAGCTTCAACTCGAACCGCTTCTCGCTGCTCGATCGCGGCATGGTCTACGCCATCGCGCACATCCGCGGCGGCGGCGAGATGGGGAAGGAGTGGCACGAGCAGGGACGGATGATGGTGAAGAAAAACACCTTCACCGACTTCATCGCCGTGGCCGACTACCTGGTGAAGGAAAAGTACACCTCGCCCGCAAAGCTGGCCATCCAGGGCGGCAGCGCCGGCGGCCTGCTGATGGGCGTGGTGACGAACATGCGCCCCGATCTCTTCGGCGTCGTGCTCGCGTACGTGCCGTTCGTCGACGTGATCAACACGATGCTCGACGCGACGCTCCCGCTCACCACGCAGGAGTACATCGAATGGGGCAATCCGAACGAGAAGGAGGCGTACCTCTACATGAAGAGCTACGACCCCTACTCGAACGTGGCGAAGAAAAAGTACCCGACCATGCTCGTGCGCACGTCCCTCAACGACAGCCAGGTCGGCTATTGGGAAGGGGTGAAGTGGGTCGCCAAGCTGCGCGCGAACAAGACCGATGACAACGAGCTGCTGCTGCGCGTGAACATGGGCGCGGGACACGGCGGCGCGTCGGGCCGCTACGACCGATTGCACGACGACGCGGCCGACTACGCGTTCCTGCTGACGCGACTTGGCATCGTGAAAGAATAGGAGCGTGGCTCGAAGCGTCGATGATGCAGTGCGTCTCGTGCGAGGCGCGGCGGCCGTGCTCTCCCGCGTGCATGGCGAGGGGATGACTCACGGGGAGCTGACGCCCGGCTCGCTGCGGCAGGACGGCGACGAGATTAGCGTCCGCCCGCCGCAGCGCGGCGCGCGCGAGTCGTACGCGGCGTACGCCTCGCCGGAGCGGCTGATGGGCAAAGACGTCACCCCCGCCTCCGACGTCTACTCCCTCGGCGCCATCCTCTTCGAGTTCCTGACGTTCAAGCCGCCGTTCGAAGGCAAAAGCGTCGTCGAGCTGATGCTGAAGGCGTGCGCCGATCCCGCGCCGAACGTGCGCTCGCTGCGCATCGACGTGCCGGACAACGTGGCGTCAGTCATCGCGCGCTGCCTGGAGAAGGACCCGACGAAGCGTTACGCGAACGCGGCGGAGCTCGGCGACGCGCTCGATGATGTGACGGTCCGCGATCTCTGGCCCGGACGGCGCGTGCTCGTAGCCGATGACGACGCGCCGGTGCGCGATCTCGTGGCGCGCATCATTCGCACGGTGGGTGTGGAAGCGGACATCGTCGCCAGCGGCCGCGACGCCGTTCAGGCGCTGAAAGCGCGCCGCTACGATCTGGCGTTCCTCGATCTGCACATGCCGCGCTTGTCCGGCTGGGAAGTGCTCGACTATCTCCGCAACGCGCCGCAGGCGCGGCCCGGGCGATTGTTCGTCGTGACCGGTTTCGCGAACCAAACCATCAGCGCCGCCGATACCGATCTCGTCACCGCGGTGCTCTACAAGCCGGTGGCAACGGATGAGATGCGCTCGCTCGTCGAGCATTGCCTGCGCGGCGATCCGTTCGATCTGCGCAACGTGCTGCGCACGACGAAGCATCGCGCTGTGGCCTAGGCAGGCGCCAATCGCCACGAGCGGTGTTGCGGCTCCGGCGCGATCTTCTCCAGCGTCCAGCGGCCATCGAGTACACGTCCGGTGAACCAGAGATCGAAGCGCCGCGCGCCGTACGAGCCTTCGATCACTTCGAATGATCCCGCGTCTTCGATGGTCACGCGGCCCTGGTATTGCGCCGGCACTTCCGCGCGGTAATACGCAGGATCGATCGCGAAATCGCCCGCAGGCAACGCGATGAGCGCGGACGTCCCTTCGCGATCGGGCCGCAGTATCCACCGTTTGAACTTGCCGTGCATGTCGAGCCACAGCTCGTTCCCGGTCTCCGTTTTCGTGACGAGAAAGAGCCGCCGCCCCGACTGCGACTTTACCTTCGGCAGCGAATGTTGGAGCGGCGGGGGGCCGC
>DASSMK010000027.1:0-13093 GCA_035688915.1 Thermoanaerobaculia bacterium | reverse complement strand
AGCGGCGGGCGCCCTCGCCCGCCGAAACGAGAGCACGAAGAGCGAGAACCCGGCGGGCGAGGCGCCCGCCGCTCCAACCGTCGTCGCGCAGAATGCCGACACGGCCACGATCGCGCGTGCGTTCACAAACAAAGCGCGCGTAGCGGACGAAGAGCTCACCATCGGCAAGACGAAATACCCCGCGGGCACGCTGCTCTTCGACGGCGCGCCTGCCGCGAAATCGCACGAGATCAAAATCCCGCGCATCGCCCTGATGCATACCTGGCTCCGCACGCAAGACGAAGGGTGGTGGCGCCTCGGCCTCGAATCGCTCGGCGTTCCGTACGACTACATCTCGACGCAAGACGTCTCCGCGATGACGAACCTGCGCGAGAAATACGACGTCATTCTCTTCGCGCCCACCGGCGGTTCCACGCCGCAGGAGATCGTGAACGGGCTTCCTCCCGGTCCGCCGCTCCCCTGGAAGACCACACCGACCACGCCCAACCTCGGCGGCATCGATGAAACCGACGACATGCGTCCCGGCCTCGGCCTGACCGGAGTGGCCAACCTGCAGCGCTTCGTCGAAGACGGCGGCCTGCTCGTCACCGCGCGCGACACCGCGGAGTGGGCCGTCGAATATGGACTGGCGCGTTGGGTGCGCGTCGTCGAGCCGAACAAACTGAAGGCGCCCGGCACGATCGTGCTGGCCGAGGTGAAGGACAAGAAGCATCCATCGGCATGGGGTTACGACGACACCGTGCCGCTCTACTTCGCCGGCTCGCCGATCTTCAAAGTGGGTTGGCGCGAGGATCGGCCGGAAGAGGCGCGGCCGAGCGGTCGCGGCACGAAGACTGATCCCGACGTGCCGCAGGGGCGGCCTTACGTGCCGCTGCCGGAGAAGCCGAAGCCGGCGGCCGGCGACGAAGCGTTCCAGCAGCCGGAAGATGCGCCGTGGAACTACGAAGCGTATCTGCCGCGCAAGGAAGATCGTCCGCGCGTCATCGTCGCGTTCGCGGCGAAAGCCGATCAGCTGCTGCTCTCCGGCATGCTTGAAGGTGGCGACGAGCTGGCGGGCAAGCCGGCGGTCATCGACGCGCCACGCGGCAAGGGGCACATCCTCCTCTTCGCCAACAATCCGATGTGGCGGCAGAACACGCAGGGCTCGTACGCGCTGCTGCTGAATGCCGTGCTGCATTGGGATCATCTGCAGTAGCGAGGTACGCGATGTCGTGGTCTCCCGAGCAATACGAACGCTTCAAAGCCGAACGCAAACAACCGTTTCTCGATCTCGTCGCGCTGGTCGAAAAGCGTCCGCGCATGCGCGTCGTCGATCTCGGCTGCGGCACGGGCGAGCTGACGCGCGAGCTGCATGAGACGCTCGGCGCGCAGGAGACCGTCGGCATCGACAACTCCGAAACGATGCTGCTCAAGAGCGGCCATTTCGGCGGCGAGATGCTGCACTTCGAGCGAGGCGACATCGAAGCATTCGTCAGCGATCGTCCGTACGATCTGATCTTCTCGAACGCCGCGCTGCACTGGGTTCCGGAGCACGAGCAGCTCATCGCGCGCCTGACGAATTTCCTGACGAACGACGGCCAGCTCGCCATTCAGGTTCCCGCGAACGACGATCACCTCTCGCACATCATCGCCGCCGAAGTGGCGCGCGACTTCGACGCCGAACCGCGCGCCGATTACCTCCTCCCTCTCGCGAAATACTCTGAGCTCCTGCACCGCCTCGGCTACGCCCGCCAGCACGTGCGCATGCAGGTGTACGGTCACCTCCTGCCGTCATCCGCGGACGTGGTGGAGTGGGTCCGCGGCGCGCTCCTCACCGATTACGAAGCGCGCCTCGGCGACCGGTTCGAGGAGTTCCTGGCCGCGTACCGCGAGCGCCTCGCGCACGCGCTCGGCGACGTGCGGCCGTTTTTTTACACGTACAAGCGCGTGCTGATGTGGGGAACGTTTTGAGGCTCAAAGGCTCACAGGCTCAAAGTAGCGCGTGCCGCGCGACTTGCACCTCCGCGCCTGTGGCATGAGCAACAAGCGCCTCATCTCGCGCGGCGTGTGCTGCTCTGAGCCTTTGAGCCTTTGAGCCTTTGAGCCTGGGCGCCCCATGAGCCTGCGCGCGCGCAGCGCGCGCCTACTCCTCCGCCAGAATCGTGTGCACCGCCAGCATCACCGTTGCGGAGCCGAGGACGAAGATCATGGCTACGAACGTGAGCGACACGCTGGAGCCGCTAGCCAGCATCGACACGCCCGGGTGCAGCCATTCTTCGAGCGCTTTCCACTTCCATGTCAGCACCGCGGCCCAACCCGCTGCGATGATCGTGTAGGCGATCAGCTGGAAGAAGGTCATCGGGCGCGAGAGGCGCGCTGCTTCGCTCGTCGCGCGCATCAGCTGCGCTTTCAGGAACAGCACGGCCGGATCGGGCAGGATGTGCTCGCGATCGGGAATCTTCGCGAACTTCGTGAGCCACGGCGAGACGCTCATCGTCGCCGCACACTCTTCGCACGAAGCCACGTGCGCGCGCAGCGAATCGGTCCAGCGACCGGCCACCACATCGTGTTCGAATCGGCAGGCGTCGCTCATCGCGTCTCCTCCGGGCCGAGGCCCTTCTTCGACAGCAATTGGCCGAGGCGTTTGCGGGCGCGGAAGAGCAGAACCTTCACGCTCTTCGGCTGCACGCCCAGTGCTTCGCCGATCTCCGCGTGATCCGATTCTTCCACGTGCGCGAGCCACAGCAGTGCGCGCTCGCGCGGCTTCAGTTCCGCGAACGTGCGCATCATGTCGTAGCGCAGCTCGCGCGTTTCACTCGCGATCGATTCGCTGATGGCAGGCAGCAGCTCTTCGCGTTTGCGATCGCGTTTCGTTTCGCGGAAGTGATCGAACGCGAGGTTCGTCGCCGTCTTGTACATCCACCGCCGCATGTGCTCCTCGGACGCCACCGCCGGATTCGCGCGGATGAAGCGGAAGAACGCCTTCTGCAGCAGATCGTCCGCGGCCGCGCCGTCGCCCGTCAGCCGGTAGAGATACGACCAGAGGCTTCCGGCCGTCTTCCGGTAGAACGCCTCGAATCGCGCTTCGTCCATCGGTTTCGGTTTACCGGTGCGTGCCGTCGTTGCGCTGCCGAGGAGCGGCAGCGGCAGAGTGAGATCGTTGCCGAACATCGTTCACGCTCTACGACCGCTTTGCGTCATCGAGCTCGTACTTGGCGGCGAGGCGCATCGACACGAAGGTCGAGATGAGGTAGCCGACGCCGAGGCAGAAGAGGATCGCGGCGGGAACGGCAAAGTGGCGGCTGACGACGAACGTCATCGTCACGAACGCGATGCCGAGCATCGTCAGGATGATCGCGCTCGTCAGGCCGCGCATGATCCGTTCGCGCGCCATCGCCACCGGTGCGGACTGCACGCCCGTGACGAACTCGCGTCCCGTGGGCGAACGAAGAAATTCGATGAGCTCCGGCGCGGAGCTGAAGCGATCGATCAGCTTCGCCTGCACCTGCGCGTGCACTTCCGCGCGGCGCGCGCGGCTGCGCGTCACCAATGCGACGATCCACACCGTCGCACCGAACGAACAAATGATCCCGACCAGCGGAATCCAGTCACCATTTTGCATTGGGTAAACCTCCGATATCTGACCTGTACTACGGTGAGATGGGCGCGGAGGTTAACAACGGTCTCACTTCTTCCAGATCTCGCCGTCCTTCATCACGAACGACACCTTCTCCATCACGTTGATGTCGCGCAGCGGATCGCCGGGCACGCCCACGAGATCCGCGAATTTGCCGGTTTCGATCGTGCCGACTTTGTCTTCCATGTCCAGGAGCTCGGCGGAGCGGAGCGTGCCGGTGCGCAGCGCCTGCATCGGCGTCATGCCGTACTGCACGAGGTAGCCGAATTCTTTGGCGGCGTTGTACTCCCACGGGAACGCGCCGGCGTCGGTGCCGTACGCGATGCGCACGCCTTTCTTCAGCGCGCGCGCAAACGTGTCGTGGTGGAACCGCGGCAGCTCGGCCCAGATCTTCTTCCCCTCCGCCGCGCGGCCGGGCGAGACGTATTCGAGCGCGGTCAGCGTCGGGCAGTACCAGATCCCCTGCGCCTTCATCCGATCGAGCTGCTCGTCGGTGATCGAGAGTCCGTGCTCGATCGAATCGACGCCCGCGACGATCGAGTTTTCGATGCCGGGACGCGCCATCGCGTGCGCGGCGACCTTGTGGCGCAGGCGATGCGCTTCGTCGACGATCGCTTTCATCTCTTCGATCGTGAACGTGGGGATGCTCGACAGCGTCCCGTCCTTCTGCAAAAAATACGAGCGGTCCGCGTAGACCTTGATCCCATCGGCGCCGTTGCCGATCTGCTCGCGCACCGCTTTGCGCGCGTCTTCGACGCCGTCGACGATCTGCACGCCTCTCGGATAGGTGATCTCCGGCGAGTAGCCGCTCGGTCCGTACGCGCCGGTGACCGACATGGCCCGCGTCGAAACGACCATGCGCGGCCCGGCGATCACGCCTTCATTCACTGCGCGCTTCAGATCGACGTCCACGTACATCGCGCCTTCGGTCTCGAGATCGCGCACGGTGGTGAAGCCGTGATCGAGCGCGAGACGCAGCGCACGCGTGGCGCGCAAAGCGCGATAAGGCAACGACTCCTTGAAGATCTGGACGTCGTAGTCCTCGGTCGTCACATCGCCCTGCAGCAGCACATGCACGTGCGCATCGATGAGACCGGGCAACAGCGTGGTGTCGCCGAGGTCGATCACTTGCGCGTTGGCTGGGGTGGGGAGATCGCGGCCGACGGCTTCGATGGTCTTGCCGCGCACGATCACCGTGGCGGGAGCGAGCACCGTGTCGGAACGGCCGTCGATGAGACGCGCGGCGTGGATCACCTTCACGTCCTGCGCGAATGCCGGAAGAGCGAGGAGTGCAGCCAGAATGAAGAGCTTGCGCATGACGCGCGAATCTATCATTGGCGCGCATGCGCTTTTCCGTCTCCGAATACGTCCGGTGGGAAGACATCGACGCCGCCGGAATCATCAACTACCAGGCTTACCTCCGCTTCTTCGGATTGGCGGAGGTCGAGTTGTTCCGCTCGTGCGGACTCTCGTATCGCGTGCTGTTCGAGGAGCACAAAATCTGGCTTCCGCGCGTGCACGTCGAATGCGATTTCTTTCAGCCGGTCACGCTCGATGAACTGCTGATCGTCGAAGCATTCTTCGCGAAGATCGGCACGAGCTCGATTCACTTGCAGTTCGAGGTCACGCGCAAAACGGCGCCCGGCGTCGTCGTCGCGACCGGTAAGTACATTCTGGCGGCGGTGCAGCAGGGCGAGTTCAAGCCAACGCCTGTGCCCGCCGCAGTGCGCGAAAAGCTGCAGCCGTACGTAGAGACTGACGGAAAAACCGGCTAAACTCGCGGCAGGTCTCAGCGACAGCCAAATGGAAATCACAGAGCTTCGGCAGTCGGAGCGCTTCGTGGCGCCAGCTCCGCTCAGCGGCAGCTTCGGCAGCCATGACGTCGCCATCGTGAACATCTGCGATCGCGGCGCGATGGTGACGCACGCGCAGCCGATCCGCATCGGCACGACCGCGCGTCTTTCCTTTCGCGACCGCGAGATCGTCGTCGCCGCCACCGCGCGCGTGGTTTGGAGCCGCTTCGCGAACGACACCGGCACGCTCGTCTACCAAAGCGGGCTGGCCATGCAGCAGGAAGATCCTGCTCTCGCCGACGCGCTGCGCAAGCTGCTCTCGCGTCACGTCCTGCGCCGTGATTTCGATTCGATGGATCGCAAGCGCAAGCGGCTCGAAGAACGCGAGAAAGTCCGCACCGGACAGAAGATGACGTTCATCCGCACGCAGCCGGACGTTCCGCACGAACAGGTGTTGCTCGTCGAGCACGCGCGCACGCAACTCGGCGGCAGCAGCGATGCGGAAGCGATCTACGAGTATCTGCAGCACACCGTCGATCTCGACACGATCGAGCGCGTGCTGGCGCGGCGCGCTTGAGGCGCGTCCCGTTCAGAAGCCGATGAAATTCGGCTCGGGGTGCATCTCCACGCCGAACGCGTCGCGCACCTTGTCCTGAATCATCCGCACCAGCTCGAGCACTTCCGCCGCCGTCGCGCCGCCGCGATTAATCACGGCCAGCGTGTGCTTCGACGACAGTCCGGCGTTGCCGTGCACGAAGCCTTTGTGGAAGCCGGCGTGCTCGATCAACCACGCGGCGGACAGCTTTACGTCGCCGCCCCCGGCGTCGAAATGCGGCGCGTCCGGCGCGATGCGCGCGAACGCTTCGTACTGCGCGGGCGTCACGATCGGATTCATGAAGAACGAGCCATCGCTGCGCGTATCGGGATCTTTCGCGTCGATGACCATCCCCTTGCGCTTGCGGATGGCGATGACAGCCTCGCGCACGCGCATCAGATCGTCGAGCGCGATTCCCTGCTCTTCCATGTACTTGCGCAGCTCGGGATAACGCACCGTGGCGCTTCCGTTGCGGCGCAGGCGGAACGTCACGGACAGCACGACGTAGCGATTCGGCTCGTGATTTTTGAAAAGACTGGCGCGATAGCCGAAGCGGCAATCCCAGTTCGTGAACCACGTCACCAGTCCCGTGGTGCGATCGAGCGCTTCGACGCGCACGATCGTCTCGCTCACATCCTGGCCGTACGCGCCGACGTTCTGGATCGGTGTCGCGCCGGTCGATCCCGGAATGCCGGAGAGACACTCCACGCCGGCCCAGCCATGCTCCACCGTGAGCGCCACGAACGGATCCCACGGCTCACCCGCCGCGGCCTTCACCATCGCGAACTCGCCTTCGTCCACTTCGATGGTGACGCCGCGCAGATCGACGTGAATGACCAGGCCATCGAAGCCCGCGTCGCTGATCAGAAGATTGCTGCCGCCGCCGAGGAGGAAGACGTTTTCGTTCTGCTGCCGCGCCCAGTCGAGCGCTTCGCGCAACGCATCGACATCTTCGACGCGCACTAAATGCTTCGCCGGGCCGCCGATGCCGATGGTGGTGAATTGCGCGAGAGGAACGTTCTGCTGGAAGCGAAGCATCACACGCCAGGCATGGCCCTCTTCAACGGCCGCAGAAGGACGAACAGCACCACCGCCATGAAGAGCGCCATCGACGCCAGGATGATGAAGAAATTCGCGTGGCTCCAGAGATCCCAATACCTCGCCACACCGGTGAGCCAGTTGCCAAGCGCCGTGGCGGCGAACCAACCGCCCATCATCAGGCCGCGCATGCGGAGCGGCGCGACTTTCGAGACGAGCGAAAGTCCCATCGGGCTGAGCATCAATTCGCCGAGCGAGAGTACGCCGTACGCGAGGATCAGCCACATCGCGGAGACGCGCGTCGCCGGCGCTGCGTTAATCGTGGTGCCGCTGACGCCTTCGTAGCGGACGTATTCGCCCACGGGCACCGCAGTCACGCCAGACACCGGCCACGCTTCGGTTTTCTCATCGAGCTTCGTGGACGGAAGGGTGATGCCGAGGTGCTCGCGCGCTTCGGGAGAGATGGCGACCCACGTTTGATTCGCGTCCGCCTTCACCACTTTGAACACCGGCTTCGTGAAGCCGCCGGAGTTCGCAGCGAAGAAGAGAATCACGAATGACAGGCCGGTGAGCAGCATGCCGATCATCATCTTGGTCGGCGTGGACGGCTCGAGATTGCGCTTGTCCAGCCACGTCCAGAACCACGCCAGCGGCAGCGAGAGCAGGATGATGTAGATCGGATTGATGGCGTTGGAGAGGATGCCGGGCAGCGCGCGGCTGTGATCGTTCGCCCAGAACGTCAGCGAGATCGAGTTCTGGTGAAAGACCATCCAGAAGACGATGACGATGAGGAAGATGACGATCAGCGCGGCGATGCGTTTCCACTCCGGAACGGCATCCATCAGCGCGGCGCTGTCGCTCGCCGGCGACGCTTCGCGCGGCGGCAGATCCTCGGTCGTCGCGGCTGCGTCCTGATCAACGAGCGCCTTCCGCCGGTCGGCGTGGCGCACGTACTTTTGATTCGCCAGGAAGACGATCAGCGAGACGATCATGCCGATCGCGCCCATGAAGAACGCGGGATGGAAACCCCAGCGCGGCTTGATCCAGTTCGCGAGCAGCGGCGCACTCGCCGCGCCGAAATTGATCCCCATGTAGAAGATCAGATAGGCCTTGTCTTTGAGGTGGCTGCCCTCGGCGTAGAGGTTGCCGACCATCGACGACACGTTCGGTTTGAAGAAGCCGTTGCCGATGATGAGGAACGTCAGCGCGAGGAGAAAGATCGAGTAGTTGTTCGGCACCGCCAGCAGCGCGTGGCCGGCCATGAAGGAGATGCCGCCGATGATGATCGCTTTGCGGAAGCCGAGAATGCGATCGGCGATCAGGCCGCCGAGGAGCGGGGTGAAGTAGATGAACATGTTGTACGTCGAGGCGACCGACGCAGCATGTGCATTCGAGAAATTGAAGCCCTGCACGGCGTCGCGCAGGTAGAGCGTGAGCATGGCGTTGACCGTGTAGAAGCTGAAGCGCTCCCACATCTCGGTGCCGAAGAGGACGTACAAGCCTCGAGGGTGCGTTTCGCGCGCAATTGCCGTCGCCATATGGCGGCGCACGATACAAGATCTTTACCAGAGGCCGGCAACAACTTATCGTTGCTGCCCATGAACGAAACCGCCGAAAAGCAGTGGCTGGGCCATCCCCGTGGTCTGTCGACGTTGTTCTTCACGGAGATGTGGGAGCGCTTCAGCTACTACGGCATGCGCGCCCTGCTGGTCCTCTACATGACCACGGCCGTGACGAAAGGCGGTCTCGGATTCTCGACGGAGAAGGCTGGCCCGATCTACGGTTTTTACACGTTCGGCGTGTACGGTCTCTCGCTGATCGGCGGCATCATCGCGGACCGTTTTCTCGGCCTCTATCGATCGGTGCTCGTCGGCGGAATCATCATCGCCCTCGGCCATTTCAGCATGGCCTTCCGGTCGCTGGGGATGTTCTATTTCGGCCTCGTGCTGATCGTGGTCGGCACGAGCTTGTTGAAACCGAACGTCTCCTCGATGGTCGGCACGCTCTACAACCGGCAGGACGCACGCCGCGACGCGGGCTTCTCGATCTTCTACATGGGCATCAATCTCGGCGCCTTCATCGCGCCGCTGATCACCGGTCCCCTCGGCCAGAAAGTGAACTGGCACTACGGATTCGCCGCCGCCGGCATCGGCATGACTCTCGGCGTCATCCAGTACGTCTTCGGACGCCGTTACCTCGTCGGTGAGGATGCACCGCGCACCGACGCTTCGGTGGCGCGTGAAGAGCGCAAGAGCGCCGCAAAGAAGGAACGGTTCACGCGGCAGGACTGGCGCCGCATCGGCGTGATCTTCATTCTCTTTCTCTTCTCCATCCTCTTCTGGATGGCGTTCGAACAGGCCGGCTCGAGCTTCAATCTTTTCGCCGAGCGTTACACGAACCTGAACATGTTCGGCTGGAACATCCCGGCCAGCACGCTGCAGTCGGTGCAGCCGATCTTCATCATCATCTTCGCGCCGGTCTTCGCGGCGCTCTGGACGCGCCTGGGACGGCGCGAGCCGTCCAGCCCGGCCAAATTCTCGATGGCGCTCGTCCTGGTCGGACTGGGGATGTTCCTCATCGTGCCCGCCGCGGCGATGGCGCAGAACCAGGGCATCAAAGTGAGCCCGTGGTGGCTGATCGGCGTCTACCTGCTGCACACGTTCGGCGAGCTCTGTTTGAGCCCGGTCGGATTGTCCGTGACGACGAAGCTCGCGCCGCCGCGCATCGTGGGAATGATGATGGGCGTCTGGTTCGGCTCGATCGCGCTGGGCAACCTCTTCGCGGGCTTCGCCGCCTCGCTGTTCGACAAACTCCCCCTGCCGAAACTGTTCGGCGCCGTGGGCGTGATGACGATCGCGGCGGGCGTGATTCTCGCGCTGCTGGTGGGACCGATCCGGCGGATGATGGGGGATGTGAAGTAGCGCGGCTGCGCCGCCACCCGCCCCAGGCTCATGGGCTCATAGGCTCATGGGCTCATAGCAGCACACGCCCGCGGAACCTGCGAGCCTGCGCACAAGCCACAGGCGAGAATCTGCGCTCTCACGCAGCGCGCGCTACTCTGAGCCTATGCGCCTATGAGCCCATGAGCCTCGGCGGCGGCGCCGCCGGTTGGTATACTGCCGCGCTTATGGCATTCCGGCACCCCCGCGGGTTGCGCACGCTCTTCTTCACCGAGATGTGGGAGCGCTTCAGTTTCAACGGCATGCGTGCGCTGCTGCTGCTGTACATGGTGGGGTCGGTGCAGCAGCCGGGACTCGGATTCGGGGCGAAGCAGGCGTCCATGATCTACGGCCTCTACACGATGGCCGTTTTCGTTTCGGGCATCCCGGGCGGCTGGCTCGCCGATCGGTGGCTCGGGCATTACCGCGCGGTGTGGATCGGCGGCGCGATCATCGCGGCCGGTCATTTCACGATGGTGTTCGAAGGGCTGACGTTTCTTTACGCCGGTCTCGTCTTGATCGTGATCGGCACGGGTTTGCTCAAACCGAGCATCAGCACGCTCGTCGGCGCACTGTACGAAGACGCGCCGGAACGCCGCGACGCCGGCTATTCGATCTTCTACATGGGCATCAACCTCGGCGCGTTCCTCGCGCCGCTCGTCTGCGGCTGGCTCGGACAAAAGTGGAACTGGCACTTTGGCTTCGCCGCCGCCGGCGTGGGCATGGTGTTCGGCCTCATTCAATACGTGGCCGGACGCCGTCACCTCGCGATCCCGAGCACCACACCATCGTCACTGCCCTCACTGCCGCGCAACGACGCAGCCGCGGACAACGGCGCGACGCAACGCGTGGCCGTGATCTTCATCCTCTCCTTCTTCGCTCTTCTCTTCTGGGCCGCGTTCTCACAGACCGGCACGTCGCTCACGCTCTTCGCCGATCGCGCCACGCGCCTCACCGTCTTCGGCTTCACCTATCCGTCGAGCTGGTTTCAGTCCTGCGAGCCGCTGATCGTCATTCTCTTCGCGCCGGTCTTCGCCTGGATGTGGATGCGCCGCGAGATCTCCGGCGCCATGAAGTTCGTCCTCGGCCTCGCCTTGCACGCCGTCGCCTTCGCGATCATCGTTCCAGCCGCGCTGCGTTTCCAGGCGAACGGCGCGCGCGTCAGTCCGATGTGGCTCGTCGCGCTTTACGTCGTGCAGGGATTCGCGGAGCTGGCGCTGAGTCCCGTCGGCTTGTCGGTCGTCGCGAAGCTCTCCCCGCCGCGCTACGCGGGGCTGCTGATGGGCGTCTGGTTCTTCGCGTGCGGGATGGGCAACTACGTCGCGGGCTGGTTCGCAGGACTGCTCGAGCAGATGACGTACGCGCGCATCTTCGGCATCGTCGCCATCGCCATGGCGATTTCCGCCGCGGTGCTGGCCGCGCTGGCGCCGGGGATCAAGCGGCTTTCTGAGGGACGACCGGGGGCCTCCGGCGGCCGGGCCCACGGGCCCGGACCCGACTGACAGGCCTAGCCTCCGCGGCGACTCCTTCGCAAGTACAACAAAGCTGGTGCGCGGAGGCTAGGCCTGTCAGCGGGGTTCGGGGCCCGCGGCCCCGACCGCCGGAGGCCCCCCGGTCGTCCCGTCAAAACCCCTTGAACTCCGCCTCAGCCACGCCAGCGCCGGAGACGAACATCCGGCTCAGGCCTGAGTTGCAGTAAGCCCAGTCGTGGCTGATGCCGGTGACCATGAGCGACTCGTCGGGACAGAGCTCGCCGAGCGCGGCGCCGAGGGTGTGGACGTCGGTGCGGTCGTCGGACTGGATGACGAACGTCGACTCGAACGGCAGCTCGACGACGGTGCCGAGGCGGTCGAGTGCGGCGTGGAGCTCGGAGTAATCGGCGCCGGAGGTGAGGCTGTGGCGGACGAGGAGAAAATCGCGCGCGGTGGTGAACTGCGTGCAGGCCACGAGCAGGCGCGATTCGTCGGCGACGTGTGTGCGCAGGTAGCGAACGAGCGGCGCGGCGTGGCGGCCTTCGGGCAGGAAGACCTGCCAGCTCTGATCGAAATTCGGCTCGGCACCGAGGCGGCGCATCGCGTGCGAGACCTCGAGCGTGAGGTCACCCTCGTAGCAGATCTGAAAAAGCCTGACCTCCCCCATCACACCCTCCCATCCAAGCCTTCGCGCAATTTGTATGGAGCCGTCTGCATGGTAGCGGCTCGGTCTGAAACTCGCAACCGCGCAACGCCATGGCGGCCACGCGCGACCGCGTCCTTTTTGCGGAAACGGGCTTCACGAAAGCGGACGCGCTCGACTACTACACGCGCGTCGCGCGCGTGCTGCTGCCGCATCTGAAAAACCGGCCGCTGTCGTTCAAGCGTTATCCCGCGTCGGTGCGCGATGAATCGTTCTGGGAGAAAGATGCGCCGTCGTTCACGCCGTCGTGGGTGAAGCGCTTCGCGGTGCCGCGCAAGAGCGATGAAAGCGAGATCGAATACATCGTCATCAACGACGCGCGCACGTTGAAGTGGCTGGTGGACGTCGGCGGCATCGAGCTGCATCCGTTCCTGCATCGCATCCCGAAGATCGACGTTGCGACGCACGTCGTGTTCGATCTCGATCCGGGCGAAGGGGCGAACATCAAGCATTGCTGCCGCGTCGCGCTGCTGCTGCGCGATGCGCTCGCGGCGATCGATCTGCAGTCGTTCGCGAAGGTGTCGGGCTCGAAAGGGCTGCAGGTGTACGTGCCGCTAAACACGAACATTACTCACGACGCGACGGAACCGTTCGCGCGGATGGTGGCGGAGGAGCTGGCGCGCGCGCATCCGAAGCTCGTCACGGCGAAGATGCCGAAGCAGTACCGCGCGAAGAAGGTCTTCATCGACTGGAGCCAGAACGCGAGCTACAAGACCACGGTGGCGGTGTACTCGCTGCGCGCGAAGAGCGCGAAGCCGTGGGTGTCGATGCCGGTGACGTGGGAGGAAGTGAAGGCGGCGCGCGGGTTGTATTTTTCGCCGGAGGATGCGTTAGCGCGGGTGGAGGAGATGGGCGATCTGTTCGCGCCGGTGCTGAAGTTGAAGCAGAAGCTGCTGTGGAGCGGCGGGCGCCCCCGCCCGCCGGTTTCGCGCGAGAC
>DASSMK010000026.1:0-9574 GCA_035688915.1 Thermoanaerobaculia bacterium | reverse complement strand
ACGTGAGCGAGGCCCAGAGGCTTTCCCAATCGGCCTTCGACCAGAACGGCGCGCGCACCATCCGCACGCTCGTGATCAGCCAGACACCTTTGCGCGCGCTGGTGAAGGCGAACTCCCCTTGCGCGTTCGTGTGCATGGTGAGATGCACGGGAGTGTCGCGGAACGCGGCCACGACGAGCGCGCCCGCGAGCGGCTTCCCTTCGAAGAGCACGTGTCCACGGAACGGCGCGGTGCCGCGTGTGGGATCGACGTCGGGCACGATCTCGTAGCGCATGCCGGCAGGTTGGGTCAGCAATGGCGACGACGCGTTGCCGGTGAGGATCGCTTTCGCGCAGCGCGAAAAGTACTCGCGTCCCGGCTCGCGTTCTTCGCCGCGGCGTTTGCGCTCGGCGAGAATGGCATCGAGTCCGTAGCGGCGCAGGTAGATCTCGAATCGCGGCGGCGGCAGCTCGACGTACGCGGGCGAGCCGCGAAAGACGATCATCGATGACGCGCCGTGCGGCGCCTGCAGAAAGCCCGCGGGATCGCTGCCGGTGGCGCCGCTGATCGCATCTTCGCTGTCGTCGTGCAGCAGGACGAAGCGTTCGAAGTCGAGCGCGCGCGGCACCGGATCGCCGATGAAGTTCTCGCCGACGCGCAAGCCGACCGCCACCGTCTCCCCCGCCGCAGGATGAAACGTCGATGGCTCGATCCAGAAATCGTGCGCGCGGACACTCGCGGCGGTGACGAGCACCGCCGCGAGCGCAATCCAACGCAATGGCTTCATGCCGTCGCCGGCACTCGATGCGAGCGGCGGCAGATGATGCGCGCGATCAGCCAGACGAAGAGGATGAACAGAATCAGCAGCACGAGCAGCACCGTGATCACCAGCGGCCAGATGCTCTTCTGCGGCGCCGGCTCGGGCGAATCAGGCCACGGCGGTGCGAGGAAGGGGAATTCGGCGCTGAACGGCTTGTCGTTCACCGTCTGCCGCGGCCAGTTCCCTTCCACGAACGCGAGCTCCTGCAGGATGCAGTCGCCCTGCGCGCAGGTCAGACCGACGATGTCGTCGGCCAGCTGGCGGCCGTTCGGAAAGACCGGCGGATAGCGATCGGAGTAGATCATCACGTCCGGATGCACGTCGTATTTGCGGATCTGCCAGACGTACTGCACGAGGCCCGCAACCGGGTCGGTCTGCTTGTACTTTTTCAGCCACGCGTACAGTTTGTCGCGCGACGTCATCTCTTTCATGATGGCCGGGATGTGCTTGTTCGGCGGGATCTGGTTGAGGAAGCCGAAGCGGCCGAGCTGACTGCGGTTGGAGCGGCCGACGTGATCGATCTGGTTGCCGTCGCGGTAGACCGAGCCCCACACGATGAAGTCGTGTTTGTCCGCGGGGAAGCAGCTCTTCGGCACGCTCAGCACCATCGAGATCACGTTCTTCTTGAAGAAGCGCGGAAAGATGAACGGATCGTCGCGCACGCCGGTCCAGATCACGATGGAGTCGGTGTTCGTGAGGCCGGTGAACGATTTCGATTTCAGCGTGGTGTCGTTGTTGAGGCGCAGATGGAAGGAGATGTCTTCACTGATGCCGTCCGCGTTCGGCACGCCGCCGCCGTAGCGCGCGCGGTCTTCCGCGCCGAACGTGATGGGCGTGTGCACGTCCATGTGGATCACGTATTCGTACGGCTCGAGTGTGTAAGGCTGCGGTTTCGTCAGCGCGCGGCGGACGTTGAAGACCAGGATCATCTGGTCGCCGTGCGGGAACAGGAACAGACCGGTGATGTTGCCGTACGGCTCTTTCAGGAGCATCGGATCGGCGTGATCGGATGCCCGCAGCGCCGCCGCCGCACAGAGTACGACCAGACAGATCAGGAGGACCGTGCGCTTCATGTTCACTCTCCTTTTGCTTAGGAGAGTCGGCAGAGGGGGAAATCCGTACCCCCAGCTTTCACGACGGGCCGTTTCCTTTGGCGCTAAACCTCTTCTGTGAGCGCCGCGTGCGCGAAGTTGCCGATCACCGCGGGCTTGATCCCCCAGATGTCGCGCGCGTATTCGGAAATTGTTCGATCGGACGAGAACTTGCCCATGCGCGCGATGTTGAGCAGCGATTTGCGCAGCCACGTCTGGCGGTCGCGGTAGGCCACGTCGACGTCCACCTGCCGATCGATGTACGCCGGCAGATCGGCGAGGTGCACGTATTCGTCGCGCGTCGAAAGCAGGTTCGCCACGATGGGGCGGAAGATGTCCTTGTCGCCGCGCGAGAAGTGGCCGGCGGCGATCGAATCGACGACGCGGCGGATGGCGCGGTTTTGCGCGAGGTAGTACTGCGGATCGTAGCCGCGCGCGATCAGCGCCTGCACTTCGTGCGCTTCCAGTCCGAAGATGAAGATGTTCTCCTCACCCACTTCATCGCGGATCTCGATGTTCGCGCCGTCGAGCGTGCCGATCGTCAGCGCGCCGTTCAGCGCGAGCTTCATGTTGCCCGTGCCCGACGCTTCCTTGCCGGCCGTGGAGATCTGCTCCGACAGTTCCGCCGCCGGCATGATCGCTTCGGCGAGCGTGACGCGGTAGTCCGGCAGAAACGTGACCTTCAGCCATTCCCGGCTCTTCGGATCCGCATTCACCACTTCGGCGATCGAATGAATCAGCTTGATGATCAGCTTCGCCATCCAGTAGCCCGGCGCCGCTTTCCCTGCGAAGAAAAACGTGCGCGACGCAAGCGGAGTCTCGCCGTCTTCGACGATCTGCCAGTAGCGATGGATGATGTGCAGCGCGTTGAGCAGCTGCCGCTTGTATTCGTGAATGCGCTTGACCTGCACGTCGTACATCGAAAGCGGATCGACCATCACGCCGGTCAGCTCTTTGGTCAGCTTCGCCAGCGCCACTTTGTTGCGCTTCTTGACGACGTCGAGGCGATCGAGCAGCGAGGAGTCGTCGGCAAAGCGCTCCAGCTCGCGCAGGCGGTCAAGATTCGTCACCCACTCGTCGCCGATGGTCTTGGTGATCAGCGACGCCAGCGAACGATTCGCATGCAGCAGCCAGCGCCGCGGCGTCACGCCGTTCGTCTTGTTGTTGAAGCGCTCCGGATGCAGCCGGTAAAAGTCGGGCGCGAGATGCGTCGTGACGAGCTTCGAATGCAGCTCCGCCACGCCGTTGATCGAATGGCTGCCGGCCATGGCCAGATTGGCCATGTGCACCTGGCGGTCGCGCAGGATCGAGACGTTGTGCGCCATGTCCAGCGCGCCGGGGAAGCGTCGCTCCACGTCCGCGATTAGACGGCGGTTGATCTCCTGGATGATCTGCAGATGCCGCGGCAGCACGCGCTCGAGCAGTTCGAACGGCCACTTCTCCAGCGCTTCGGGCAGCAGCGTGTGATTGGTGTAGCCGCAGGTGTCGACGACGAGCGACCACGCTTCTTCCCACGCCATGCGGTCTTCGTCGACGAAGATGCGCATCAGCTCCGCAACCGCGAGCGCCGGATGCGTGTCATTCATCTGGATCGCCACTTTGTTCGCGAACTGGCCGTAGCCGTCGTGATGCGATCGATAGCGCCGCAGCAGATCGCGCACCGCGCAGGCGACGAGGAAGTACTCCTGCAGCAGCCGCAGCTCGCGTCCTGCGGCGATGGTGTCCGAGGGATAGAGGACTTTGGAGATCGACTCGCCGGTGATCTTGTCCTGCACGGCGCGGATGTAATCGCCGGTGTTGAAAATGCCGATGTCGAATTCGTCCGACGCGCGCGCGGAGAAGAGGCGCAGCACGTTCACGGTGGTGCCGCCGTAGCCGACGATGGGCATGTCGTGCGGCACGCCGACGATGACTTTGTAATCGACCCACTTCGGCGAATAGACGCCGCCGACGGTGGAGTGCTCGATCGAGCCGTAGACCGGGATCATCACCGATTCATCGCCGCGGTCGATCAGCCACGGCGACCCGCCGTCGAGCCAGTGATCCGGCTTTTCGTGCTGGTAGCCGTTGGTGAAGGTCTGCTTGAAGAGACCGTATTCGTAGTTGATGCCGTAGCCGAAGCCGGGCATGTCGAGCGTGGCGAGCGAATCGAGAAAGCATGCTGCCAATCGCCCAAGACCACCGTTGCCGAGGGCGGCGTCGGATTCGAGAGATTGGAGCTCGTCGAGATCGGCGCCGAGCTCGTTCATGACGTTGCGCGCTTCGTCGTAGAGGCCGAGGTTGGTGAGGTTGTTGCCGAGAGCGCGGCCCATGAGGAATTCCATGGAGAGGTAGTAGAGGCGCTTCGCGTCCTGCTGGCGGTAACGTCGCTCGCTCTCGCGCATGGCGTCCATGGCGGGGCGCCGTACGGCGATGGCCAGCGCCTGAAACTTCTCGCGCCGCGACGCTTCGCTCCAGCCGCGGCCGCGCGCGAAGCGGAGGAACGCTTCCAATCCCTCGCGCAGATGCACCGCCCGCGCTGATTCGTTTCGATTGCTCTTCATCGCACCTTGGCTGGTGTCACTCTGCGGATTCTATGCGCGGTGCGCGCGGCCCGCCCGCCCGGCCCCGCCTAGGCTCATGGGCTCATAGGCTCATGGGCTCATAGCAGCACCGGCTGCGCGAACTGCACGTTGCACGCGGTGACCTGCGCGGAACGACTGCGGGTCGCGTCGCGCGAGCTCACAGGCGCGACGGGCGCCGCACGCGTGTGCGGCATCGCGGAAAGGCGGCAAGTCGCGCTGCGCGCGCCGCTATGAGCCCATGAGCCTATGCGCCCATGAGCCTGGGCGGGGGCGGTAGGGCCGCCGCCCCGGTTACAATCCCGCGCACTCGTGTCGTCGTCCATTTCCGTCCAACGGGTTCTGATCTGCGTGGCTGCGGCGGCGCTCGTGCTGCTGATTCCGGTGACGGCGGACTTTACTGGCAACGTGCGTTTCACCGCCGCCATCGGCACGCTGATGGCGCTGATGTGGCTGACCGAGGCGGTGCCGATGGGATTGACGGCGCTGCTGCCGCTGATTCTTTTTCCGCTCGCCGGCGTAGCGACCACCGAAAAAATCGCCGCCCCCTACGCCAACTCCGCCGTCTTCCTCTTCCTCGGCGGCTTTCTCGTTTCGGCGACATTCGAGCGGTGGGGACTGCATCGCCGCATCGCCTACTTTGCGTTGAAGCACGTCGGCACGCAGCCGCGGCGGATTGTCTTCGCAGTGCTGCTCGTGACGGCGTTTCTGTCGATGTGGATCTCGAACACCGCCACCACGTTGATGATGACGCCGATCGCGGTGGCGATCGTGACGGGACTCGGCGCGATGAAGGAGGAGAACGGCAAGCCCTCCACCCTCGCCATGCGCACGGCCGAAGCCACGCTCCTCGGCGTCGCTTTTGGCGCGTCGCTGGGTGGCATCGGCACGCCGATCGGCACGCCGACGAATCTGATTTTTCTCGGCGCGGCGCGCGAGCTCTTTCCGAATGCGAAGACGGTTTCGTTCGCGGAGTGGATGTGCTTCGGCGTCGCGTATCTCGTCATCGCCATTCCGCTGTGCTGGCTGATTCTCGTCGTCACGGCGCGCGTGGGCAAAGGCGCCGCGGTGCCGCTCGAGCAGCTCGGACTGGCGAAGCCGGGACCGATGTCGCGCGCGGAAAAGACGGCGCTCGTGCTCTGCTGCGCGACTGCGCTGCTCTGGATTTTCCGCGGCGACATCACGCTGGGCGCGCTCACCATTCCGGGATGGGCGCACATCTTCGCGACGCCGAAGAGCATCAACGACGCGACGGTTGCCGTGGCCATGGCGTTTCTCGCGTTTCTGCTTCCGGTGGGCAACGACCAACGGCTGCTCGACTGGAGCGAGTTCAAACGGATTCCGTGGGACGTGCTGATTCTGTTCGGCGGCGGCTTTGCGCTGGCGGACGCGCTGGAGAGCAGCGGCTTCTCGAAGTGGGCCGGCGCGCGGCTGTCGTTCGTAGGGAGCTGGCCGCCGGTGCTGATGATCATCGGGGTGTGCCTGGTGGTGACGCTGCTGTCCGAGGTGGCGTCGAACGTGGCGACGGCGACGGCGATGATGCCGATTGCGGCGGCGCTCGCGACTTCGATTCGCGTGCATCCGTACCTGCTGATGATCCCGGCGGTGCTCGCGGCGTCGTCGGGATTCATGCTGCCGGTGGCGACCGCGCCGAACACGATCGTCTACGGGACGGGCTTCGTGCGCGTGCGGGCGATGGCGCGCAGCGGCGTGCTGCTGGACATTGTGGCGGCGCTGATCATCACGCTGCTGATCTTCACCGTGATCCCGTGGGCGACGGAGATCGATCTGTTCACGCCGTAATCGCGCGTGTGTCGTTAATGGCGCGTGGCGCGTCTCCGTGGTGAGGCAGTGACAGGCGCGTTGTTGCTCGCCGGCTCCGCGTGCGGAACCACGACGGGCACGGTGCCGAACGTGCGATTGCCGGCCGCGTCACGGCATTCGATGACCAGCGTGTAGATGCGATCGCGCGAATCACCGCTGCGCTCCGCTCGCAGATCCGCGGTGAGCGGACCGGTGATCTGCCAATCCACTTCGGTGTTGCCGCTGCCGGGCGCGCGCACTGGCTCGTTGCCGGTGATCATGACGATGCGCGATTGCGGCGCGTCGTCGACGTCGTCGGATGCGGTGACGGTGACGGTCACCGGAATGAGCTTGTGATTGGCGGGCCAGAGCTGCTCCGGCGAGACGGTGATGCTGGCGATGACCGGCGCTGTTTCGTCGATGACGTTCACGGCGAACGCGCCGGTGGCGGTGTTCGCATGCGCGTCCGTGGCGGTGCACTGCACGGTGGTCGTGCCGTACGCGAACGTTGATCCCGAAGCGGGCGTGCAGCTCACGTTCACGTTGCCGTCCACGCTATCGCTTGCGCTCGCGGTGAACGTGACGACGGGATCGCTGCTCGTGATGGCGCCGGGCAACACGAGCGTGGGTGCGGTGGTATCGACCACGTGCACGTGGAAGCTCGCGCCGTCGCTGCATTGCACGTGCGTCGTGCCGAGCGCGAAAGTCGATCCGGAAGCGGGCGTGCAATCGCCCGTGAACGTGACGCTCGCACCGGCTGCGCTGGTCGCTTCGGCCGTGATGTCTTCGCGCGCAGCGGAAACCACCGTGACGTGGAAGGAGCCGGTGGTGCTATTCGCAAAGTCATCGCGCGCCGTGCACTGCACCGTGGTCGTGCCCGACGGGAACGTCGATCCCGAAGCGGGCGTGCAGCTCACATCTACGTTGCCGTCGACGCTATCGCTTGCGCTCGCGTTGAACGTGACCACCGGATCGTTCGTCACGATGTCGTCAGGCAACGTGAGTGTGGGCGCGGTCGTGTCGGCGACGTGCACGTGGAAGCTCGTTCCCTCGCTGCACTGCACGAGTGTCGATCCGATCGGGAAGATCGATCCCGATGGCGGCGTGCAATCGCCTTCGAACATCACCACAGCGCCCAGCGAGCTTTCCGCTTCGGCGGTGATGTCGTCGCGAGTCGAAGCGATCACCGTGACGTGGAACGCAGCCATGGACATGTTCGCGTAACGATCGCGCGCGACGCATTGCACGGTGGTCGTGCCGATGTGGAATGTCGATCCTGATGCCGGCGTGCAGGTCACGGCCACGTTGCCGTCCACCGTGTCCATGGCTGTGGCGTTGAACGTGACGACCGGATCGGTGGTGTAGATGTCGGCGGGAAGCGTGAGCATCGGCGGCGTGCGATCGACGACCGTCACTTTGAACGAACCGCCATCGCTGCACTGCACGATCGTGTATCCGAAGCCGAACGTCGAGCCCGAGGCAGGCGTGCAGGAGCCTTCGTACTCCACCACCGCGCCAGCGCGGCTCGTCGCTTCCGCGGTGATGTCGTTGCGCGTGCCGTGAAGGATCGTGACGGTGAATGAGCCGGTGGCGGTGTTCGCGTGCGAATCAGTCGCCGAACAATTCACGGTGGTCGTGCCGAGCGCGAAGAGCGTGTTCGAAGGCGGCGTGCAGACGACGTCCACTTTGTAGTCGACGTAGTCGTACGCGCGCGTATCGAACTTCACGGTCGGATGATCGCTGACGATGTTCGCGGGCAAGCCGAGCGTGGGCGGAGTGGTGTCGACGACGGTCACGTGGAAGCTCGCGCCGCTCGCGCAGTGCACCGCCGTCGCGCCGAGCGGAAACAGCGATCCCGAAGCGGGCGTGCACGCACCTGCATCGAATCGCACCACCGCACCGGATGCACTCGTCGCTTCGGCCACCACGTCGCCTTGCTGCGGCGCCGTGACCGTCACGTTGAACGAGCCGGTCGTGGTCTGGCTGGCGTTGTTCGTCGCGCTGCACTGCACGTGCGTCTTGCCGATCGGAAAGAGCGCGCCCGATTCGGGCGTGCAGCCGAACGCGCCGATCCAGTAGTTCTCATCCATGCCGCCGGTGGCGTACGCCTCGTACGTCACGACCGCGCCGTCCGCGCTCGTGGCCTGTACCGCAAGATCCTTCGGCAGATGCAGCATCGGCGGGCCGTCGACCATCTGCGCCTGCACGGAGAACGTGACGGCGAAGACGCTGACGGCGAAGATCAGCAGGACGGTGAAACGGAGCGCGCGCATGCGAAACGCCGCATGCGCGAAACGAGCCATAGCCCCGCGCGAAAGAAGAACGGCGGGGCAAGCCCCGCCGCTCCAACAGTTGCTGCGAGTGGGGTCGCTTAGTGACCCGAGGCTCTGCGCTTTCCGCCCGTGGGCTGCGCGGTGACCGGCGCCGGCGCTTTGCCGTCACGCGAGACCGTGACGTACAGCGTGAACAGCGTCTTGTTGCCGGAGTAGTCGCTGCAGCTCATGTGCATCCGGTAGATGCGCGCTTCGTACTCGGTGATCGCCGCGCGGAGCGTCGCGCTGTACGTGCCGGTGATCGTCGCGTCGCCGCGCGAGAGCTTCTCGTTCGAGCTGATCGCATACAGCTGACACGACGGCTTGAGGTCGACCGTGTCGACTGCCGAAACGTCGACCGAAACGGGGACGTACTCGCCCGTCGCAGCGAAGAGATCCGGCGTAACAGTCGCCTTTTCGATGAACGGATCGCCAAGGTCGGCGACGGTGACGTCGAAGCTGGCTTTGGCGAACTGGCCGAGGGAGTCGCCGGCCTGGCAGTTCACGGTGGTCGTCTTCAACGGGAAGAGGCTGCCGCTCGGCGGATCGCACTTGATATCGACGCGCGAATCGGTCGTGCCGCTCACGGTCACGTCGTAGTTGACGTACGCGCCTTCCGGATTGTCCGCGTCGTAGAGGAACGAATCAGGAACGTGCAGCGTGAGCGCGTTCTGCGCGCCGTCGACCACTTCCACATCGAACACCGCGGAGCCCGGATTTCCTTCGAAATCCTCGGCCGAGCAATCGACGCGCGTCGTGCCGACCTTGAACAGCGAGCCCGATTCCGGGGAGCAGAGCGGCTTCACTTCGCCGTACACGTCGTCGTACGCGGTGACGTCGTACTTCACGTACGCGCCTTCCCGCGAATCGGCTTTGACGCGAATGGCGCCGGGAATCTTGATGACCGGCGGAGCCCAGTCGCCGACGATGATCGGGAACGAATTCTCGGCGCGCTCGCCGGCAGTGTTGCTGGCGATGCAGGTGACGAGCGTCTCGCCCATCGGAAAG
>DASSMK010000025.1:0-3636 GCA_035688915.1 Thermoanaerobaculia bacterium | reverse complement strand
GAGCGACGGCGGGCGAGGGCGCCCGCCGCTCCAAAGTTTTCGCGCGATCTACGCTGCTCGCCCTTATTGGCGGCAGCGCAGGCGGAGATGGAGTTCAAGCACTTCGAAGGGTGACGCTTCGGAACGCAGACACTGGCCACCGATACTCGCGCCGCTGCCTGCCACTCGCCAACTGACCACTGACCGCTGGCCGCTGGCCGCTAACCGCGAACCGCTAACCGCTAACCGCTGGCCGCTCCCCCGCGACATAATCCGCGGCGAATGTCGCCCGCCAAGCGCCCCACCCTCTTCATCGTCGACGGCTCGAACAACGTCTACCGCTCGTACTTTGCCATCCGCGGTCTCACCAACTCCTCCGGCCTGGCCACGAACGCGGTCTACGGCTTCGTGCAGATGCTGCGCAAGCTGCTCAAGGATCACGAGCCGGAATGCATCGCCGTCGCTTTCGATGAAGGACAGGAAACCGCGCGCACCGCGCAGTTCGAGGACTACAAGAAAGATCGCAAGCCCATGCCCGACGATCTGTCGGTGCAGATTCCCCTCGTCTACGAAGCGCTGGACGGCTTTCGCATTCCGGTGATCCGCGCGACGGAATGGGAAGCGGACGACTTCATCGGATCGCTCGCCTGCGCCGCGCGCGACCGCGGCTACGAAGTGGTCATCGCCACGAGCGACAAAGATTTCTTCCAGCTCGTCGGCGACGGCATCCGCTTCTACCACACCGGCCGCGAGGTGCTGTACGACGCGAAAGGTGTCGAGGAAGCATTCGGACTGCCGCCGGAAAAAGTGGTCGACGTCATGGCCATCTGGGGCGACGCCATCGACAACATCCCCGGCGTTCCCGGCATCGGCGAGAAGGGCGCGAAGACGCTCATCCAGCAGTTCGGATCGCTCGAAGGGGTCTACGAAAATCTCGACCAGATCAAACGCGCCGCGCAGCGCAAAGCACTGGAGGAGAATCGCGACAAAGCGTTCCTCTCGCGCGATCTGGCGAAGATCAAATGCGATCTCACGCTGGACATCGATTTCGCCACGCTGACGCGGCAGGAGCCGGATCGCCCGAAGCTGCACGATCTCTTCTCGCGCCTCGAGTTCGCGTCGCTCATGCAGGAGTTTCTGCCGGAAGCGCCGCCGCGGCCGCGCGACTACCGCATCGCCGAATCGGCAGACGACATTCGCGAGCTGACGAAAGACGCCGCCGACGTGGCCATATGGGTGGAGCCGATGACCGCGGAAGGATTCGATTCCGCGCTGGCCGTCGCGCTGTCCGTGCGCGCCAACGAATCGCTCATCGTGCCCGTGTCACGGCAGCACGGCGCGACGGACGAGATCCTCGGCGCGCTGTGCGAGTTGCTCGCATCGGACAAAACTTTCATTGCGTATGACGCAAAGGCTTTGTCACGGCGATTGCATAATTCGGAACTGCCGATCCCGGGCAGGTGGGCCGACGTCATGCTCACGTCGTACGTCATCAACCCCGGCCTGCCGAGCCACGCGCTGGCGAACATTGCCCGGGACCGGTTAAAGCTCGACGTCGTGGCGCGCAAGGACGTGCAGAAGACGGCGCCGCTCTTCGAGCTCGATCACGAGATCGGCTCCTCCCGGCTCTCCCCCTACCAGCAATACCTCGGCGAACGCTCCGACGTCACGTTCGCCCTGCGCGAAATGCTCGAGCCGGAGCTGCGTCGCGATCCCGCCGTGGCGGATATCTACGAACGGATCGAGATGCCGCTCTTTCCGGTGCTCGCGCGGATGGAGGAGCGCGGCATCCGCATCGACGTATCGCTGCTGCGCTCCATGTCGAACACGATGGGAACGCAGATCGCCGACCTCGAACAGCGCATCTACGCGGAGGCGGGGACGGAGTTCAACATCAATTCGCCGCAGCAGCTCGGACACATCCTCTTCGAGAAGCTGCAGTATCCCGTGCTGAAGAAAACGAAGACGACCAAGAGCTGGTCGACGTCGATGGACGTGCTGCAGGAGCTCGCGGAGCATGGCTTCGCGGTGCCGACGCTGATCCTGCAGCATCGCGAGCTTCACAAATTGAAATCGACATACGTGGATGCGCTGCCGCTGCTCGTGGCGAGCGATGGCCGCGTGCACACGACGTTCAATCAGGCGGTTGCCGCGACGGGACGGTTGTCGTCATCCGATCCGAATCTGCAGAACATCCCCATCCGCACCGAGACCGGCCGCGAGATCCGCAAGGCGTTCATCGCCGATGAAGGAAAAGTGCTGCTCGCTGCGGATTACTCGCAGGTCGAGCTGCGCATCCTCGCGCACATTTCCGAGGATGCCTCGCTGATCGAGACGTTCCAGCGCGGCGCGGACATTCATCGCGCCACCGCGTCGAAGATGTTCAACGTGCCGGAGGACCAGCTCACGCACGACCAGCGCCGCGCGGCGAAGACGATCAACTTCGGCGTGTTGTACGGCATGTCGGCGTTCCGCCTTTCGAATGAGTTGAACATCTCCGGCGCGCAGGCCAAGGATTGGATCGAGGCGTACTTCAACCGCTATCCGAAGATTCAGGAGTATCTCGATCGCACGCTGGAAGAAGCGCGCGCCAGCGGCAAGGTGACGACGCTGTTCGGGCGCGTGCGCTACATCCCCGAGATCCACAACCGTTCCTTCACCGTGCGAGGCAACGCGGAGCGGATGGCCACGAACGCGCCGATCCAGGGGACCGCCGCCGACATTCTCAAGCTGGCCATGATCAAGCTCGAAGAGACGCTGGAAAGGCATCCTTCCGGCGCGCAGATGTTGCTGACGGTGCACGACGAAATCGTCATCGAGACGGGCGAGGATCGCGCGGAGGAGGTGGCGGGAATCGTGAAAGAAACGATGGAGAACATCTTCCCGCTGGCGGTGCCACTGGCTGTCGATGCACACTGGGGGAAGAGCTGGTTCGAAGCCAAAGAGTGAGACGTTTCGCGCTGCTTCTGATTCTTTGCGTCGCGTGCAAACCGGGTACGACGCCTCCCGCGCAAAAAAACGCGGGTCCGCAGGTGCGCGCGACGGTGGTGACGATCCGCACCTCCGTCGAACCCGGCAAGCGTTCCTTCACCCGCACCCTAGTCATCCTCGGCGACAAAGCGCGCCTCACGAACGAACACGATGCGTGGCGCCTCTTCGACGTGAAGCAGAAGAGCGTGACGTTCGTCGATGACATCGCCAGGACGCATCGCACCGAGCCTCTCGCGACCATCCTGAAGAATCGCCAGACCGTGCTCGCGCGGCCGATTCCTCCGCAGATTCCGCACGTGGCGTGGCAGCAGGCCGGCGTGCATAAAACGATTCAAGGCGTCGATGCTCAGCAGGCCGTCGTCACCGCCGGTGCGTACCGCCGCGAACTGTGGATCGGACGTCATCCCGCCATTCCGGAAGAGCTCTACGCGATGATCGTGGCCAGCGACGCGCCGGCTTCACCGCTCGCGCCGATGATGGCCGCCGCCGATCGCGCGCTCGTCGCGATGCGCGGCTTTCCGCTCGTCGATCACGCGGAGCTGCCGTTCGGCAAGAGCGAGAAGTTCGTCGTCGATCACACGGTCGTTTCGATCGCGCAGCAACCGGTCGCCGCGACGCTGTTGCAAGTGCCCGGCGACTACAAGGACGTCACGCCGAAACCGCCGG
>DASSMK010000024.1:0-12130 GCA_035688915.1 Thermoanaerobaculia bacterium | reverse complement strand
GGTTTTTGTTTGAATCGGCGGGGCAAGCCCCGCCGCTCCACTCGTCGTCGCCGGTGCCACAATGTCGCGGATGCAAACCGTCTGGATCACCGGCGCGTCGTCGGGCATCGGCGAAGCGCTCGCCGTCGCGTACAGCCGTGAAGGCGCGCGCGTCATCCTCTCCGCGCGCAACGCCGCGGAGCCGGAGCGCGTGCGCGCGGCGTGCGCGAATCCGGAGCGGCATCGCGTGCTGCCGCTCGATGTCGCGGATAGCGCGACCATTCCAAGCGCAGCGCAAGAAGCAGGCGAGGTCGACATCCTCATTCACAGCGCAGGCGTGAGCCAGCGCTCGCTCGTCGCCGAGACGAACCTCGCCATCGATCGCCGCATCATGGAGATCAATTATTTCGGCACGATCGCGCTGACGAAAGCGGTGCTGCCGTCGATGCTCGCGCGCCGTTCGGGACACATCGTGCCGATCAGCAGCGTGATCGGCTACGTCGGCGTGCCGCTGCGCAGTGCGTACTCCGCGTCGAAGCACGCGCTGCACGGTTTCTTCGATGCGTTGCGCGCGGAGAACGCGAAGAATGGCATCCGCGTCACGATCGTCTGCCCCGGCTACATCCGCACGAACGTGTCGGAGAACGCGCTGCGCGGCGACGGCACACGTCACGGCAAAGTCGACGAGACGCACGCGAAAGCGATGCGGCCCGAAGAGGCGGCGCCGGCGATCGTGCGCGGCATCGCGGCGAACAAACGCGAGGTGTACGTCGGCGGCAAGGAGATCTGGGCCATTCCGCTGCAGCGGCATTTTCCGTGGCTCGTCGCGAAAGTGTTGAGGCTGAAGTGAGCGACACGCGGCCGGTGCGCGCGAGCGAGCAGCTCGACTGGAATCGTCTCGCGGAGTATCTGCGCGATGCGTTGCAGCTCTCCGGCGAGATGACCGTCGAGCAATTCTCAGGCGGTCATTCGAACCTCACGTACGCGTTGCGTTTTGGCGAGAGGGAGCTGGTGCTGCGGCGTCCGCCGTTCGGTCCCGTGCCGCCGCGCGCGCACGACATGGCGCGCGAATATCGCGTGCTGGCCGCGGCGCATCCGCACTTTGCGCTCGCGCCGAAGCCGTATCTGTTGTGCGAAGACGCGAGCGTGATCGGCTCGACGTTTTACGTGATGGAGCGGCGCCGCGGACTCGTCATCCGCCACACCGAGCCGCCACCCATCGCGGGCAACGAAGCGCTGCGTCGCGAGATCAGCGAAAGCATGATCGACACGCTGGCCGCGCTGCACGCGATCGATGTCGCGCAGCACGATCTCGAATCACTCGGCAAACCGGCTGGTTTCATGGCGCGGCAGATCCGCGGCTGGACGGAGCGGTGGCACGCGGCGAAGACGAGCGACGTGCCGGAGATGGAGTCGCTTGCCGCGTGGCTGGAGGAGCACATTCCGCCCGATCCTCCGCGCGCGACGCTCGTGCACGGTGACTTCAAGCTCGACAACGTGATGCTCGATGCGAGTCAGCCGTCGCGTCTCGCCGGTGTCTTCGATTGGGAGATGAGCGCGATCGGCGATCCGCTCGTCGACGTCGGCATCCTGCTCTGCTACTGGATTCACGCGGCGAGCGAGGACGACGCCATTCCCAGCGTCACGAAGCGCCCCGGCTGGTTTCGTCGCGAAGAGATCCTCGCGCGCTACGCGGAACGTTCCGGCAACTCCGTCTATCGCATCGCCGTCTACGAAGTCTTCGCCATCTTCAAACTGGCGGTGGTGATTCAGCAAATCTACGCGCGTTACGTGCGCAAGCAGACCGACGATCCGCGGTTCGCCACGCTGGGCGATCGCGTGGCCACGCTCGCGCGCATCGCGCATGACAGAGCGGCGGGGCAAGCCCCGCCGCTCTGACGTTGATGCGTCAGCGGTAGCGAACGTCTTCGATGCGATACGCCTCGAACACGCCGCCGCGCAGCCACGAACCGGACAGCTCGACGTAATCGCCGCGGCGAAGGTCGCTCAGGTTGTCGCGGCGGTTGCGATACGAGTCGCGCATCTCCACGGCCACGAGCTCGCCGCTGCGCGTGTCGCGCAGCCAGAGCGTGTCCGAGCGAAGGTCGACGCGATCGACCGCGCCGGCGATGTAGCCGTCGCGTGCGTAACCGCCATCGCCCGGCCAGAACACGTCGTCGACGTAAATCGAGCCGCCGCGGAAGATGCCGCCGAGGCGGAGCGAGAGGCCGACGCGGAGATCGTGGCCGCGGCCGAAGCGCGAGCGCGGCACCCAGTACGAATCACGGCGTCCTTCCAGGTACACGCGATAGCCATCGCGCTCCTGGCGGAACGAAGTGACGCGTCCTTCGGCCGTCACGCGATCGTTCTCGCGATACGTGCGCCCGCCGTCGTTCGAGCGCGAGCGGTCGTAGCCGCTGTTGCCGCGACGATCGTCGCTGCGACCGCGATCGCTTCCCGAATGGCCGCGCGAGTCATAGCCGCGCGAATCGCCATGCCGTTCGCGTGCTTCCGCGAACGCCGGCACCGAAACAACCAGCGCCAATGCGCCGGCCGCTGCTGCCTGCACTGCCCACTTCCCAATCGAACGTTTCATGTTCATCTCCTGACTACAGCTCAAGAGACGTAAGTCGCGGCCGCTCTGTTTCGTCCGCAACACGAACTGCATGCCCGTGTCACGAGTTGCGCGATCAGCGGCGCCGGACGCTGCGCGGCGTAGGCAACTCCTGCGCATCGAGCGCCGGGTTCTGATCGAAGAAGCCGTGCGGCACGAGCTCGAAGCCGATGCTCTCCGTCGGCATCACCGGATAGTCCTCCGGCCGCGGCACGTGCGTGAAGCCGATGGTCGGCCAGACCACCACGTCGCCGCTCAGCGGCTCCGCGGGCGACGTGAAGGCCACCAGCCCTTCGCCGGCCGCGCCCTGGTTCGGGAAGTTACCCGCGGCGTAATGCTCGCCGTCGTGAAAGCGCGTGGCCCAGAACGCGTGGCTGGCGAACGCCGCGCGCAGTAGCGGCGCGTAGTCGTACGACGACATCGGCACCGCCAGCGCGCCGTTCGTTTCGATCGCGTACGCCGTGTGACTGCCGGTGCGATTCGTCGCGCTCGTGCTGCGCACTTCCCACTGCCGCGCCGCGAACGGATCGGCGTCGCGATAGCCTTCCTGCATCAGCTCCACTTCCACCGGACCGAACGCGTTCTTGAAGCCGGGCGTGACGATGTGCTGCACCGAGCTTTCGGCGACGCTGTTGTTCGTTCCGTCGACGTCGAGATCGAGGCGGAAGCTGAAAAAGTGCTGGTGATTCGGCGCGGAGACGCGCGTGCCGTTCTCGTCGACGGCCACCACCGGCGCGGTCACTTCATCTTCATCGCCGGCGCCGCGATTCAGCGTCGTGCCGGTGAGCGCGACGTTCACGCCGATCGTGCCGTCTTCGCCGAAGACCCAATCGAAGCCGTAGATGTAGTTGCCGATCCACGCGTTCCACGTCACGACAAGATCGCGGCGGCCGCGCGTGTCGCGCTCCGCGTTGGACGGATCAGTGCGCGTCCAGAGGATGCCGTTGTCGCGCTCGTACATGCCGACGGTGTGCGGCATTTCGAACGTGCCGGTGGGATTGTCGTCGGACGGGCCGGTGTCGGAGCCGAAGACGCCGTCGAAAAAGTACGTGTTCTCCGGCACGTCGCGATACGGCTCGAGCGTCTGCGCGAAATTGCCGAGGTTGTACTCGCCGACGTCGAAGGCGGTGCGCCAGGACCAGTTCTCGTCCGCCACGCCGTACGGCACGTAAATCTCGGAGAGCGACAGGCGATAGGCGATGGGGCGGATGCGGCCGTGATCGTCGTAACGCACGTCGTACAGCACGAGCCCTTCGCGCGGATGCAGCACGACGTAGAACTGCCAGTTCTGCCATTTCACGAGCCGGCCGTCGACGGCGAAGCCGCTGCCGTTCGGTTGCACGAGGCGGATCGGTTTCAGTCCCGTGCGGCGTGTCGGCGCGTTGCCTGATTCGGTGGAGACCCGCCGCACGACGCTGTTCGTCATGTGCACGACGCGGCGCGCGTTCATGTCGATCGTGACCACCACGCCTTCGATCGGGCGGTCGTACGGATTCTGCGGCGCGTCGGCATCGTAGTCATCGACGGAACCGCCGCGCAGAAACGCGAGCGCGCGCAGCAGACGCGTGTTCGTGCCGTGCGGCAGCGACGCGATGACGCTGGCGGGCAGCTCCTGATCGCCGGGCGCCCAGACGTCGACGTAGACATCGGCCGGATCGACGCCGCGCTCGCGCATCGCGTCCTGCCACGGCGCATAGTCGTGCACCAGTTCGTCCGCGATCACATACTCCTCGGCCGTCACCGCCGCCTGCGTCCCCGCGGGCGCGAGCTCGATGTCGGTGACGCGCTGCGCTCGCAGATCGACGGTCACGATCCAAAGACGATTCGACGATGGATGCAGCACATGCACGGTAGCGTTGCGCGGAAAGTCGCCGCCGGTCCAGCCGCGCACGAATGCCTTCGCCGGCTCGTGCAATGCGATGAACGGGAAGAGCAGCGCGTCATGCGGCAGGCCGCTGGTCGCGGCGAAATGCGCGCGCACGATTGCATACGCCGCCGCATGTTCGTCGGCCGTCAATGGCTCGAGCGGATGCGTGGCGATGCTCGCGGCGGCATTGGTTTTCACGCGCGGCCGCCGCGCCTCCGCGTTGCCGATCCACGAAAGGACGAGACACACCGCCAGCACCATCGTCTTCTTCATGCGCGCAGCGTAAACAAACCGCCGCGCGTTCGACAACGGCGTTCAGTACTCGGCGAAGGCGTCGTCGGGAAAGCAATACAGCCAGCGCTCGCCCGGCTGCCCCGATGCGATCACCGGATGGCCGCTCGCTTTCGCATGCTTGCTGGCGTGGCGATTCGGCGAGGAGTCACAGCAGCGCGTGCCGCCGCACTGCTGGCACGTGCGCAGGTGCACCCACAGCGCGCCGATCTTCACGCACTCTTCACATTCGAGCTTCTTCGGATGCTGGACTTTTTCGACCGCCTCAATGTGCGCGCACGCGCCGTTTGAATCCGCCATGACCGCTCACCTCGGCCACAGAGTATCGCGCCTGCCGTTTCTTTTTTGTCGCAGCGCGCGGCGTGGGCTGTCGGCGATACTGTCGGCCTTCCCCTCATGCGCAAATTCCTCCTGGCGACACTCTTCTGCGCGCTGACGACTCGCGCGTTCGCAACGAACGAAAGCGGCGCGCTGATCGGCGCTCCCACCGCACACGCACTCGGCGCCGACGGCCGCGGCATCGTGGTGGCCGTGATCGACACGGGTGTGCGCGCGACGCACGCGGATCTCGACGGCGCCGTCGTCGAGGAGCGCTGTTTCTGCCGCGATAGCAAAGGGCGCGGCTGCTGCCCAAACGGCAGCAGCGTGCAGACCGGCAGCGGCGCGGCGCGCGATGACTTCGGCCACGGCACGACGGCCGCGGGGATCATTGCGTCACGCGGCAAAGTTGCGCCGCTGGGGATCGCGCCGGGCGCGAAGATCCTGGCCATCCGCGTGGCGGAAGCGAACGGCAACGTGACGTGGACGCAGCAGGTGATCGATGCCATCGATTCGATCGTGCGCGATCCGAAAGGGACGCGCGTCATCACGATGAGCTTTTCGGTCGGCAACCTCTCGACCGGTGCGTGCGATTCATCGCAACGCGCACTCGCAACGGCGATCGATCGTGCGCGGGCAGCGGGCATCGTGGTGATCGCGGCGAGCGGCAACGACGCGGCGGCGCACGGCATGCGTCCGCCCGCGTGCATCGCGAACGTGATCTCCGTCGGCGCGGTCTACGACGCGAACTTTGCGCGCGTCTCCGCCGTGAGCTGCAGCGACAGCCCGGCGGAAGTCGATCGCGTCGGTTGCTTCTCGAACAGCGATGCGTCGCTCGATCTGCTCGCGCCCGGCGCGGTGATCACGTCATCGAGCGCGGACGGCGGCGTCTTCGCCACCGGCATCGGCACCTCGTGGGCCGCACCGCACGTAGCCGCAGCCGCAGCGATCGTGCTGCAACTGCGGCCGGAGCTGACGCCGGCGGAAGTGGAAGCGCTGCTGAAATCGACAGGCCGCCCGATCGTGGACGCGAAGAACGGCCTGACCTTCCCGCGCATCGACTTGCAGGCAGCAGTGACGAAACTCGTGACGCCCGCGCCGCCGCCGAGCGGATACAAGAAGCGGCGGGCGGTGCGGTAGCGGCGCGCGCTGCAGCTGAGCGGTGCGCCCCGCGCGCCCCGCCCCTCAGTGCGTCAAGTCATCCACTTCCAGCGCCTGCATCAGCAACTCCGCCTGCCGCTCCAGCATCGCCAAGCGCTGCAGGAGATTGTCGCGCGCGTCGCGCAGATCCTCCGGCAGCGCCGCGATTTCATCGCGCAGACCGGAGATGTCGAAGAGAGCGTGATAAAGCGTGCGTTTCATCGGCACGCAAAAAGTAAAACGTCGCGCGGGCGCCGTCTGTCTGCCAGCAGACGGTGCGCGCTACTTTCTCAGCAGCGCGACCGCCGCGTCGAGCACCGTATCTTTTCCCGCGCGAAAGTCGGCGAGCTTCGGACTGACGAGCAACTGCGGCTGGATGCCGACACCGACGAAGGCTTTGCCATCCGGATACGTATCGCGCTTCGTGCAAACGCGCGCGCTGCCGCCGCCAGGCAAACGGAACGGCAACGGCTGGCCCGTGCTGCCGCCGGTCGGCTCGCCGACGATCCTCCCGCGCTTCATCGCATCGAACGCCACGCCGAAATCCTCGGCCGCCGAATACGTCCGTGCACCGGTCAGCACCACCACGGGCTTCGTGTAGAGCCGCGTGCCGTCCGGCGGCACCTGGCCCGCAGGCTCCGCATACACTTCCTCGCCACGGCCCCACGCGCGAAACGTCGGCTTGTAATCGCGCGTCGACCACTTCGACGTCAGGAACGGTTTGGACGTGAGTGTGGACAAGACGCGGTATCCGACGCTGCTGTTGCCACCGCCGTTGCGCCGCACATCGAAAATGAGCCCGTCGCTTTTCGCGATCTCGTCGAAATGCGCGATGTACGCGTCGGCTGCTTTGTCATCGCCGAATTCATTCAGCGCGACGTAAGCGATGTTCCCCGGAAGCAGCCGGTATTCGAACGGCTCGACGGCCGGCGTGACGGCCTGCTCTTCCTCGCGCGTCAGCCGCCGCACGTTTTTCGTGATGCGGTTGCCTTGCGCGTCGAGCAGCGTCAGCTCGACGTTCGACGATTCGGCGCCGTACAGCAACGCGCCTACGGTGCGCGCGGCGAGATCCTGCGGCGTCGACGCGGTCTGCCACGGCGCGATGCGCTCCGCCGCGTACTGCCGCGCCGGAATGCCGTCGATCGCGACGAGCTCCGTTCCTTTGGTGATGCCGAGGGCGGGATCGTAGACGGCGGAGACGACGTAGTGCCCTTCGATATCCGCGACGCGCAGCGCCGGCTCGCCAAAAAGCTGGCGTCGCACTTCGACTGGCGGCGTCACGCCGGTGTGGCCATCTTTCAGCTGCGCGTAAAACTGCAGCAGCACTTTGTAGTACTCGGTGGTCGACGCCACCGCGCGCACACGCGGCAGATAGCTGACGTAGAGCGCATCCCAATCGACGTCGGGGATGTGATCAAAGTACGCGAAGTTGAATTTCGCTTCGGCCCACAAGCGCGACAGCCCGGCCACACGCTCGTCTTCGGAGAGCTGCGGCGCGTACGGCGTGCGGAACGCCGGCGAGTTCCACACCCGATCGCGTTTCGCCTGCACCGCCTCGACCTCGGCCAGCATCAGCGGCCATTTCGGACTGGCGTGCAGCGAATCGAGATCGTGGTCGCTGATGATGTGCGAAGCCTCGCTGTAGCCGGCGGCGATGGCGCGATGCAGCAGATCGAATGCTGCGTCCGTGCGTCCCGCGAGCGCGTTCGAACATGCGGCGTTGTACAGCGTGCCGATGTCATTCGCGCCGGCGGCGATGGCCCGCGCGAAGAGGTCCGCGCTTTCGGCGAACTGCCGCTTCGCGTATGCCTGCAGCGCCTGTTGGCTGAGCGCCGCCGCGTCGTCTTCGGCGAAGGCGGCGAACGGAACGAGGAATGCGAACAGCAGCAGCACCGCGCGTGTCGTTTTCATTCGATCTCCCTCAACCGCAGACGCTCTGGAAGTAGCGGACGTAGTTGCCGCCCGCGATTCCGTCGACCGTTTCATCATCGAAGTGACGCGAGAGCGCGTCGGCCAGCCGCTTCATCCGCTCCGGTCCGTTCAGCTCTGCGAGACGGTTGTGCCGCACAGGCCATTCCGCACTCGGCGTCCCCTCATGCATCTTCTGCACGCGTCCCATGCGCTGCACTTCGGCGGCCGCGTCGAGCTTCTCAATATCACCATCGCTGCCGAATCCGACTTGTTTGGGACCAATCAGATCTACAGCGTGACGAATGTGCGCGAGGAGGGTGTCGATCGTGGCGGTGTCGCCGTCTGTAAGCCACGTGGTCATGTGGTAGATGCCGAAGAAACCGCCGGCGTTGCCGAGGGCGCGGATCTCTTCGTCGGACTTATTGCGGGCAGTGTTGGCGAGCGCGCGACAGCCGGCGTGCGTGACGATGGGCGGTTGCGCGGAGACGGCGATCGTGTCGAAGAGCGTCTGGCGGCTGCAGTGCGAGAGGTCGATGATCATGCGGCGCTGGTTCATCGTCTGCACGAGCTCCTCGCCGGCGCGGCTCAAACCGCCGTCGCGTTTTTCCATGAACGCGTCGCCGTAATGCGTGCGCTGGTTGTGCGTGAGCTGCAGAACGCGCAGGCCGAGCTGGTGGAAGAGCGAGACGACGCCGTCGAGGTCGACGTTCGGATTGCCGATGATCGTCGCGTCCTGACAGGTGAGGACCACGCCGAGCTTTCCCGCTTCGCGCGCGCGATCAAAATCCGCCGCTTCGCGTACGCAGTGCAGTTGCAACTCGGGATCGTTGAAGCGCGCCGCCCACCGCCCCAGCTCGCGCACCGCGTTGTCATACTCGCGTGGCCACATGGAGAGATCGGCGCCAATCGCGGTCATCCCGCCGGCGAGCAGGTGCTCCACCGCGTCGGCGGAGATGTCGCCATAACAAAGCGCATCGATGCGATGGCCGCGCTTCACGGGCTTCGCGGCGGTCGTCGTCGTTGCGGTGGCCGCGCTAGCGAGTGGCGCGGCGGAAGTCGCGACTGCCGCCGCCGCGGTGGTGGCGAGAAAGGTTCGGCGCGAGGTGAGCATGCGCCGATATACGACGCGGCGGGAGGGGAGGTTTGTCAGGGGCGATCAAAATTCGCTCACTTCCCCTTCGCTTGCACCGGCAGCTGCAGGAACGAGCCGTCGGCGAGAATCAAATCATCCTCGAGGCGTTCGCGATAAACCGTCGGCAGCGCGTCGGCATCTTCGTCGGCGTCGCTCTTCGCGGCGACGATGCGGCGGCTGTCCCATTCGAAATTCGAATCGGCGCCGGCGCTGACGAGGCGAAAATGCGCGCGGTCATCCGAGACGACGTACGCGTAGTCGTGATTCCACATGTCTTTTTCGGGCAGCGCTTTGATGTACGCGGGGACGAGCTTCTCTTTCAGCGCGGAGTAATCGCCGTCCGGGTATTTGTCGTCGTTGTCGATCGACCACGCCGTGAGCGCGGCCGACACGGAGCGCATGTCGGCGATCGTCTTGCGCCACGGCCGTTTTTTCTCGACGTCGTTCGCCGCTTCCTGCATGGCCTGTTCGATCTTTGGATAGAGATGCTGCATGCCCGCCTGCATCCCTTCTTCCGTGAGCTGCGGCGTCACCGCCAGCACCTTGCGTCCTACCGGCGCGGCGTAGAAGGCGATGAGCTGCGTCAGCTCTTCTTCATTGAAATACTTGCCGTAGATGTGCGCGTACGCATCGAGCAACTCGCCGCCGAAGTCGATCCTGCTCGCCTTTTCGCGAAAGGCGCCGAACAGCTCCTTCGCCTCTTCGATGTCGTCGGCATCGTTGCCGTTCGCCGCAGCGCGATCGAGATACTGCTGCCCGATCTGCTTGTACATCGCGTCGATCATGTCGTGCGTCTGCTTCTGGATGTTCATCGCCGCGAAGAGCTTGTCGATCAATTCGCGCTGGCGCGCAGAGGGATTCGGTTCCGTCGCCAGAAGCGGCATGGCCAGCGTGAAGGCGAGGAGAGCGAGCAGCAGACGACGCATCATCGCCGCAGCATACGCCCGCACTCCCGCGCTACGACGTGACCGGCGCCACTTCCATCTCCACGCGATTGCGGCCGCTTTCTTTGGCGCGATAGAGCAGCGAGTCGGCGGCGGCGATGGCGGTCTTCGCGTCGTACTTCGTCGTCACCCAGACGCCGAGGCTGATGGTGACGCGGAGGTTGGGCTCGATGGAGGAGAAGTCGAGTTGCTCGACGGCGGCGCGCAGACGTTCGGCGATTTCGCCGGCCTGTGCGTACGTCGCGTCGTGCAGCACGATCAGGAACTCCTCGCCGCCGGTGCGGCCGAGCTGATCGTGCGGACGCAGCGCGAGACGGCACGTGCGCGCGACGGTCTGCAGCACGGTGTCGCCCGCGGCGTGGCCCCAGGTGTCGTTGATGCGCTTGAAGCGATCGATGTCGAAGGCGATGACGGTGATCGGTTTCGACGCGCGTCGCGCGGCGAGAAACGCGGCGTCGAGCGTGGCCAGGATGTGCCGCCGGTTCGGCAGGCGCGTGAGCTCGTCCGTCATGGCCATGGCGCGCACGCGGCGCGTGTTCGCGAGCTGCCGCCAGAAGAGCAGCGCCAGCGCGATGGCCAGCAGCGCGGTGAGCACGATCACGACGCGCTGCAGCGTCTGGCGTTGTTGCGCCTCGCGCAACGCGGCGCTGCGCAGCGAGTTCTCGCGCGCCAGTGCGCGGTTTTCCTGCTCTTTCTTTTCGGAATCGAATTCGACGCGCAATCGTGAGGACAGCTCGTCGCGGCGTGACGCGGCCAGCTGCTGCTGCAAGTCGGCGTGCTGTTTCACCGTCTCGTACGCATTCTTCCAGTCGCCGAGCTGTGCGTATGTCAGCGCCGTCTCCTCGACGTTCTTTTCGAGGTAGCGCGTGTTCTGTTGTGCGGCGTAGTACTGCCGCGCCGCGCCGAGCTCCTGCAGCGCTTCCCGCAGGCGGCCGACGCGGCGATAGGCCATGCCGCGGTACTGTTTGCTGGCGGCCACGTTCGCGGCGCTGCCTGCCTTTTCGTAAAACGTGACGGCGGCGTCGAGCAGCGGCAGCGCTTCGCGCGCGCGGCCGTCTTTGACGAGAGAGAGGCCGAGCGCGCGCTGCGTGAAGGCCACATCGTCGGGCCGCTTCAGCTCCGCGAATGCCGCCAGCGACCGCCGGTAGTAGATCTCCGCCTGTTTGTGATCGTTCTTCTGCGCGTACGTGCTGCCGAGGTTGAAGAGCGTGTCGGCGACGTCGCTGCGGAGGCCGAACTTTTCGTATTCGCCCTCCAGCTGCCGGTAGTACTCGATGGCGCGGTCGAACTGGGCGACCTTCGTGTCCGCGTAAACGTTGGCGATGCCGGTCAGGCAATCGAGGCGCTGTTTCTGGCGGCCGAGGCGCTCGTCGATGCGATACGCGCGCTGCAGATTGGCCAGCGCATCGGCCATGGCGCCGCGCTCGTATTGCAGCTCGCCGAGGTTGTAGGTGGCGTCGGCTTCCACGACCGGGTCGTTCGCGCGGTGCGCCAGTTCGACTGCCGCGTTGAATTCGCGTTCGGCCTCCTGCTGTTTGCTGTCGTACCACATCGCGTAGGCGTGGCAGGCGGTCAGCTGCGCACGCATGGAGACGCTGCCGGCGCGATCGGCGGCAGCGAGCCCGGTGGCGACCGCGCGATACGCGACGGGCGGCGTGTCCGCCCACTGGCATTCGAGCAGCTGCGCGCGTGCGACGAGCAGCGGATCGGGATTCGCGGCGAGCTCGCGCTGCACGCTGTCGAGCATCTGCCGCGATTTCGTCTTATCGCTCTCGCGCAGTTTCGCCGCGTCGTCCAGCGTCTTGGCGACGGCCTGCGCGTCGAACGCTTGCACCCGCATCGCGAGTGCAAGCGCGAGGATCACACACACCACCAACCGACGCGGGACCATGAGGCAAGTGTCTCACGGCCTCGGCAGGACCGTTGGAGCGGCG
>DASSMK010000023.1:0-4565 GCA_035688915.1 Thermoanaerobaculia bacterium | reverse complement strand
GGGCCAATGGCCCCGGCCGCCGGAGGCCCCCCGTCGGTCAGCCGGTCACCGCCGGCGCATCCGGCGTGTGAACCAGGTCAGCCATTCGCGCCGCGCTTCGAGCTCGTACAGCACGCCTTCCGCGGCCCAGAGCTCCCAATCGTCGCGGCCTTCGTGCGAGCGGTCGCGCAGACGCTGCCGCGAGATGGCGATCGCTTCATCGGTGCGCGCGAGGGCCGCGGCCACGAGCCCGTTGCGCTGCTCCTCGTCCAGCACGGCCAAAAAGTACATGCGCGTGCGGATCGGGTCCGGCGTGGGCGAAGCGACCGCGGCGTGCACGTCGGTCAGCCACTCCGTCAGCGCGTTGCGGCCTTTCGGCGTGATGCGCAGCCGCTTGCGGCTTCGCGCGCCTTCCGGTGCGGACTCGCTGATCAGCTTCGCTGCCAGCAATCGGCGTGACGACGGATAGACCGATCCGGTGCTCGAGCTCCACGTCGGCGTGAGCGAGGCCGCGAACACCTTGCGGATGTCGTACGCAGAGAGCGGACCCTGACGGCCGATGATGCCGAGGATCGTGTAGTCCATTTCGGTGAGTGAGGGCTCGTTCGGCAACTACACATCCTTCCCGCGCGCGGCAGCGTATGATGCGTCGCGCACTATCATGCTGAAGACTACGAGGACTACCGACATGAGCATCGCCAAGCGCAGCGACACGTTTCGCGCCGCGGTTTTGTACGGCGCGATCTGGAGCGTCTGCGTGGCGTATCTGGCGAGCCGCGGCGGCAATTTTCTCTTCCCGATCTCGTCGCTGATTCTGTTCGGCATCGTGCTGACGGGCGTCGCCATTTTCCTGACGCGCAAGACCGCGGCGCCGCCCGTTCCGGTCGCGCGGCCGCGCGTGGAAAGCCTCGCCATTCTGGCCTATCTGGTCATCTATGCCGCGGTCTTCTTCGGTCCGCTGTCCGGCTGGATTCGCAACGCCGTACCGGCCGGTTCTTCGCGCGAGTTGACCGTGCTCGCGTACAAGCTCGTCGTCCACCTCGCGCTGCCCGCGCTCCTCATCAAAGTGGTGGGCGGCTCGCTCAGCGGCATCTTCGACGGAGGGCTGAAACGCCGCGGCGTCCTCGTCACGCTGGCTGCGTTTTGCGTGCTGATGATCGTAGTGGTCGGGCTCCTCAACTCGATCTTCGAACAACTCGCCGCGCGGGGACTCTCCACGCCGGCCGTCGCCGGCTGGCTCCTGGCGGCATGGGCGTGGATGTCGGTCGAAGTCGGCGTGACCGAGGAGTTTCTGTTTCGCGGGCTGTTGCAGTCGCGGCTGACGGCGTGGATCGGCTCGGCGCCGTTTGCCATCGTCGCCACCGCCATCGTCTTCGCGCTCGTGCACGTCCCCGCGTTCTACCTGCGCGGTGGCGAAGAGGTCGCCAAACAGGCCGCGAATCTGCCGCAGATCATCGCCCTCACCATCGCCGCGCTGGGGCCGATCGGCATCATGCTCGGCACGCTTTGGCATCGCACGCGAAGCTTTCTGCTGATGGTGCTGGTTCACGGCGCGATCGACACCATGCCGAACATCGAGAAGATGATTCGCATCTGGTCGTGAGTGTTACGGCAGAGCGCGCCGGCGCGCTTTGCGCTCTACGTGCGGTAGCCGGGAACACCCACGGCCGCTCTTCTCGTTAGCATCGTCTCCACCATGGATTCGATCATCATCCGCGGCGCCCGCGAACACAATCTCAAGAACATCGACGTCGTCGTCCCGCGCAACAAATTCGTCGTGATCACCGGCGTGTCCGGCTCCGGCAAATCGTCGCTCGCGTTCGACACCATCTTCGCCGAAGGGCAGCGACGCTACGTGGAGTCACTCTCCGCGTACGCGCGCCAGTTCCTCGAGCAGATGGAAAAGCCCGACGTCGATTCCATCGAAGGACTCTCACCGGCCATCTCCATCGAACAGCGCACGACCTCGCGCAACCCGCGCTCCACGGTCGGCACGGTCACGGAGATCTACGACTATCTCCGCCTGCTCTACGCGTCCATCGGCGTGCCGCACTGCACGAGCTGCGGCCAGGAGATTCGCCCGCAGACCATCCAGCAGATGGTCGATCGCCTGCTCACGCAGCCGGACGGCACGAAGTTCACCGTGCTCGCGCCGTACGTCCGCGGCAAGAAGGGCGAATACCGCAAGCAGATGCTGCAGATGGTGAAGGAAGGCTTCACGCGCGCCGTCGTCGACGGCGAGATGATCGAGCTCGCCGATCCGCCCACGCTCGACAAGCAGAAGAAGCACACCATCGACGTGGTCATCGATCGTCTGGTGGTCAAGGAAGGCATCGCGCAGCGCCTCGCCGATTCGCTCGAAACCGCCACGCGCGTCTCCAAAGGGCTCGTGAAGATCCTCTACGCGGGGGAGAGCCGCTCCGGTAAGGGCAGCAACGAAGAGCTGATGTCGCAGAACTACGCCTGCCCCGATTGCGGCGTCTCCATCGGCGAGATCACGCCGCGTCTCTTCTCCTTCAACTCTCCCTTTGGCGCCTGCGCCCGCTGCTCCGGCCTCGGCGTGCTGCTCGAGATTGACGAGCGCAAAATCGTTCCCGACGTCACGAAGTCCGTCGATGAAGGCGCCATCGCGCTGTGGAAGGAAGGCTCCGAGCATTGGCGCCTCCGCCAGATCCACACGCTGGCCAAACACTACAAATTCAAGCTCGACACGCCGTGGCAGAAGCTGCCGGAGAAGGCGCGCAACTGCATCCTTTATGGGTCCGAGGACAAGATCAAATTCGAGTTTTCGGGATCGGATAGCACGTATGCGTACAACGGCACGTACGAAGGCGTCGTGCCGATGCTCAAGCGCCGCTATCTCGAATCGGACTCCGACGACATTCGCGAAGAGATCGAGCGTTTCATGACGCCGACGAAGTGCCCGGAGTGCCACGGCCGCCGTTTGAAGCCGGAAGCGCTCAGCGTGACCGTGGCCGGTGAAGCGATCGATCACGTCGTCGCGCTGCAGCTGCGCGATGCGGGCGAATTCTTCAAGAAGATCGAGCTGTCGGCGCGCGAAGAAACGATCGCCGGCAAAATCCTCAAAGAAGTCCGCGACCGCCTCGGCTTCCTCAATTCCGTCGGCGTCGGCTACCTGACGCTCGACCGCGGCGCGGCGTCGCTTTCCGGCGGCGAAGGACAACGCATCCGTCTGGCCACGCAGATCGGCTCGAAGCTGATGGGCGTGCTGTACGTGCTCGACGAGCCGTCCATCGGACTGCACCAGCGCGACAACCGCCGCCTCATCGATTCACTGATCGAGCTGCGCGATCTCGGCAACACCGTGATCGTCGTCGAGCACGACGAAGAAACGATCGAGACCGCCGATCACATCATCGATCTCGGCCCGCGCGCCGGTGTGCACGGCGGCCACGTCGTCGCCGAAGGCTCGCTCGATCAGGTGAAGACGTTTCCGAGCTCGCTCACCGCGAAATATCTACGCGGTGAATCGCGCATCGAGGTTCCGACGAAGCGCCGCGAGGCCGGCGAGCACTCGCTCGTCATTCGCGGCGCGCGGCAGAACAATCTCAAGAATCTCAACGTCGAGTTCCCGCTCGGTCAGTTCATCGCCGTGACCGGCGTCTCGGGCTCCGGAAAATCGACGCTGGTGAACGACATTCTGTACAAGGCGCTGTCGCGGCATTTCTACGATTCGGCCGATTCGCCGGGCGAGCACGACCGCATCGACGGGCTCGATCTCATCGACAAGGTCATCGACATCGATCAGTCGCCGATCGGCCGCACGCCGCGCTCCAATCCGGCCACGTACACGCAGCTCTTCGCCGAGATCCGCAACCTCATGGCGCAGACGCCGGAAGCGCGCATGCGCGGCTACGGGCCGGGACGCTTCTCGTTCAACGTGAAAGGCGGCCGTTGCGAAGCGTGCAAGGGCGACGGGCAGATCAAGATCGAGATGCACTTCATGCCGGACATCTACGTGAAGTGCGATGTCTGCAACGGCAAGCGCTACAACCGCGAGACGCTGGAGGTGAAGTACAAAGGCCTCTCCATCTCGGAGATTCTCGACTCCACCGTCGAGCAGGCGCTGGAGGTCTTCCGCAACATCCCGAAGATCGCCATCATCCTCCGCACGCTCGATGAAGTCGGCCTCGGCTACATCACGCTCGGCCAGTCGTCGACCACGTTATCCGGCGGCGAAGCGCAGCGCGTGAAGCTCGCCAAAGAGCTCGCCAAACGCGCCACCGGCCGCACGCTGTACATCCTCGACGAGCCGACCACGGGTCTGCATTTCGACGACGTCGCGAAGCTGCTGCACCTGATGCACGGCCTCGTCGATCGCGGCAACACGGTGGTGGTGATCGAGCACAACCTCGACGTCATCAAGACCGCCGATCACGTGATCGACCTCGGCCCCGAAGGCGGCGACGGCGGCGGCCGGGTCGTGGCGACGGGAACGCCGGAGGACATCGCGCGGGTGAAGCAGAGTCCGACGGGGCAGTATCTGGCGAAGGTGCTGCGGAGTGCGGCGGCGGTGGCGTAGCGCGGGTCTGTCCGCGATGAACAGTGGAGCGGCGGGGGGCCCC
>DASSMK010000022.1:0-13456 GCA_035688915.1 Thermoanaerobaculia bacterium | reverse complement strand
GCCACGGGCCCGGACCCGTTGGTTGGCCTAGCCTCCGCTGACACGCAGTCCCAACTTGCGCGGCTCTGTCGGCGGAGGCTAGGCCAACCAATGGGGTCCGGGGCCAATGGCCCCGGCCGCCGGAGGCCCCCGGTCATCATCACTGCTGCGACTGCGTCCCACCAGCGCCGCGGTGCGCCTGCAGCTCCTTGACCAGTCGCATCAGGGTCAGAGTGATTTCGTGTAGCGAGTGGATCATGCCGACCTGGAATGCGGTCGGCGGTTCGCCTGCGGAGCAACCGCAGTAATTGCACGGCCCGCCACGGCCGCCGTCGTGGTGATCGATCACATGGCCGCACGCGCACGAATCTTTACCGAGTTGCATCCTTTTTCTCCTCCTGCCGCTCGTAAGATATCGCGATGCTCCGCTCACGGTTCGTCGCACTGGCCTTCGTCCTGACTGCCGTCACGTTCACCGCCTGCTCGCACGCCGTCACTCCCCCGCTGCGCGAAGACGAGCCGGATGCCGCCGACGAGTACTACGCGATGAAGCGGCAAACGTCGGGGGATCCGCAAGCGCTCTACGCGGCGGCGCGCGCGGCGATGGCGAAACTGCCGCGGTACTCGACGGAGTCGGACACTATCGAACGCGCGGGCATCGGGCGTCTGCAAACGGACGCGGCGAACGAGCGTCCTTTCGGCAAGTGGCAATCCCTCGGACCCGGCAACATCGGCGGGCGCACGCGCGTGCTCGTCTTCGATCCGCACAACCCGAACGTCATGTACAGCGGCGGCGTTTCCGGCGGCGTCTGGAAAACCATCACCGCCGGTGCGAAGTGGGAACCGCTCGGCGATGCCATGGCCAATCTGACTGTGAACTCGCTGGTCATGGATCCGCACGACGCGAACGTGCTCTACGCCGGCACTGGCGAAGGCTACTTCCGCGAAGAAGTGCGTGGCACCGCGTTGCCGTTGCGCGGCGACGGCATCTTCGTCACGCGCGACGCGGGCGCGACGTGGACGCAACTCGCCTCAACGACGAATACCGACTTTCAATGGGTGAACAGCCTGCACGTCAGCGCGCACGATTCGCATCGCATCTACGCTGCCACGCGCACGGGTGTGTGGCGGAGCGATGACTCCGGCGCGAACTGGACGCGCGTCATTGCCACGACGGTGAAAGGCGGCTGCTTGCAGCTCGTCGCCAAACCGGGGGCGAACGGCGACTATCTGTATGCGTCGTGCGGCACGCTCGATCAGGCCACGATCTATCGCAACCAGCAGGCGGAGAACGGCGGCACCTGGGAAGCCGTGCTCTCCGAACCGAATCAGGGACGCACCACGCTCGCCATCGCGCCGTCGAATCCATCCGTTATCTACGCGCTCTCGGCTTCGAATCAGCCGGGCATCACCACTTATCAAGCGCTGCTCGCCGTCTATCGATCCGATGCGTCCGGCGACGCCGGCTCGTGGCACGCGCAGATCACGAACACGAGCAGCGACATCGGCGCGCTTCTGCTGACGAACCTCGCCGGCGCGACGTGGGAGACGTGCAATCCGACCTCGCCTTCGAAGAACCAGTACACGACGATGGGCTGGTACTGCAACACCATCGCGGTCGATCCGCTCGATCCCGAACGCGTCTGGGCCGGCGGCGTCGATCTGATGCGCAGCGATGACGGCGGGAAGACGTGGGGTGTGGCGTCGTACTGGTGGGACGACAACACCGTGAACAAACAGGCGATGCACGGCGACAATCACAGCATCGTCTTTCATCCGCAGTACGACGGCGCCGCGAATCAGACGTTCTACGTCGCGACCGACGGCGGCATCTGGCGCAGCGACAACGCGCGCGCCGCGACCGCACACGGTGCCACGGCGTCGTGCGATTCGCAGAATTCGCAGGTGTTCTACACGCCGCTCAACCACAGCTATGGCGTAACGCAGTTCTACCACGGCGCCGTTTCGCGCGACGGGCAGTACCTCCTCGCCGGCGCGCAGGACAACGGCACGCTGCTCGCGAACATCAGCGATGGCCCCGAGGCGTGGAAGCATGTGTGGGGCGGCGACGGGGGCTACAACGGCTTCGACGCGGTCAATCCCGGCGTGCTCTATTTCGAATCGCAATACGGCGCGATCGTGCGCTCCGATCAAGGTTTCACGAAGCAGGCGGGCATCGGACTCTCGGACGATTTCCTCTTCGTCACGCCTTTCACTGCCGATCCGAATGAATCGTTGCGCGCCTGGACGGGCGGCCGCGTGCTCTGGCGTCTGGAACAGGAGAAGTGGATCAAAGCCAGCACGCCGTTCATTGGAAAAATCTCCGCGATCGCCGTCGCGCCGGGCCTTTCCAAGCGCGTGATCGCCGGCACGAGCACAGGCGAGATCGCGCGCAACGACAACGCGAAAACCGCCACCTCCGCGACGAAGTGGACCGTCACGTCACCGCGCGCCGGCTTCGTCTCCTCGATCGCATTCGATCCGACCAACGTCGATACGGTGTACGCGACGTACGCGGGCTTCGAAGGACCGCACGTTTATCGCTCCACTAACGCCGGCGCGACGTGGCAATCGATCGACGGCAATCTGCCGGCAATCCCGACGCATTCACTCGCCGTCGATCCCACCCGCCCCAACCGTCTCTACCTCGGCACCGACCTCGGCGTCTTCGTCTCGCTCGACAACGGCGCGAACTGGTCCGTCGAGAACACCGGCTTTGCGGCGGTGGTCACGGAGTGGCTGACGATTGCGCAGGGCGCGCACGGACCTGCCGTTTACGCATTCACGCACGGCCGTGGCGCGTGGCGCGCGGAGCTCGTGGCCGCCGGTCCGCGCAAACGCAGCGTGCGCCATTGATTCGCCGCCATTGATTCGCTATAGGGCGTCGGCGATCCGGCGCGCGATCAAGCCGTAGCCCTCGCCGCTCGGATGAAACCGATCGAGTGCGAGCCGGTCGTGATGCGAGAAGAGATCGATCGTCTGCACGACGGTGAAATTCGGATCGTTGCCGAAGCGCTCCACGAGCCGCGCGTTCCAGCGATTCACGAGCCGCGTCAGCTGCGCGCCCATCGGCGTCGCCGCGAACGGGTTGTATAGCCCGACGAAGAAAATGCGCGCGCGCGGGTTCGCCGTGCGAATCGTGCGAATGGCCTGCTCGATGCGCGACAGCACGTCGTTCATCACCGCGTCGGGATTCGGCGGTGCGGCGTTGCGCCAGTCGTTTCCGCCCCACAAATCGTTGCCGCCGATGGAGACGATGATCACGTTCGATTGGCCCAGAAGGCGGCGGACGTTTTCGCTTTCGAGCTGGCGGAGAAGATCGGGCGTGCGCGCGCCATTCACGCCGAGGTTGACGGTTTGGGCGGCGCGGATGTGGCGGGTCCGGAGCTCGTTGTCGAGGCGGCCGGAGATGCCCAGGCCGGATTCGTCGCCGGCGCCGCGGGCGAGGGAGTCGCCGAGGATGATGGCCTGGAGCGTGGTGCGCGGAGCGGCGGCGGTGGTGGTGGGTGACGCGGAGAAGTCGACGGGCGATCCGGTGTCGCCGCGCAGATACGAAACGAAGCCCCAACCGAACAACGCCGTCGCGATCAATGCGGCGGCGAGCGGCACGTACCAGAACAGAACCCGGCGCATCGCGCGGCACGTTACCATGTCGCGCCAATGACCGACGCGCTCCGTGCCGAACATCTGACGAAGGTCATCGGCGACCGGACGATCGTCGACGACATCTCCTTCGAGCTTCGCCCCGGCGAAGTCTTCGGCTTCCTCGGACCCAACGGCGCCGGCAAGACGACCACGATCCGCATGCTGGTCGGCCTGATCCGGCCGACGCACGGCACCGTGACGATTTGCGGCCACGACATTCGCCACGAATTCGAGCGCGCTATGCGCTGCATCGGCTGCATCGTCGAGAATCCCGACCTCTATCGATTCATGACCGGTCGTGAGAATCTCGAGCACTTTGCGCGGATGCTCGGAACGGCACCTACGGAGATCGAGCGCGTGGCGGGTCTCGTCAACCTCGAACATCGTTTGGATCAGCGCGTCGGAACGTATTCGCTGGGGATGCGGCAGCGGCTGGGACTGGCGCAGGCGCTGCTCGGGCGGCCGCGCGTGCTCATTCTCGACGAGCCCGCGAATGGACTCGATCCGGCAGGCATTCGCGAGATTCGCGAGCTGCTGCGCGAGCTCGCCGCGAACGAAGGTCTGGCGGTGTTCGTCTCCAGTCACCTCCTCGGCGAAGTGGAGCTGACGTGCGATCGCGTGGCCATCATTCACAAAGGTCGCATTCTGCGCAGCGGCAGCGTGAGCGAATTGATCTCCAGCCAGCGCGCGATGGAGTTTCGCGTCGGTGATGTGGAGCGTGCGCGCGCGCTGTTCGAATCGCGCGGCGTCAACGCGACGCTCTCGGACGACACGCTGCTCGCGCCGATCGAAGAGAACGATGCACCCGCGTTGATCGCGGCGCTCGCGCAGAGCGGCATCGACGTCTTCCACGCGCGGCCGCGCATGCAGACGCTCGAAGAGATGTTCCTCGACGTGACCGGCGGAGAGACGGTGGACTGATGCTCAATCTGATTCGCAACGAGACGCTGAAACTGCTGCGCCGCCGCCGCTTCGCGATCGTCGTGGCGATTCTCGCCGTCATTCTGTCGCTCGTGTCGTATTCGCAATACCGCCAGCTGCGCGAGATGCGCAATGCGAACTGGCGCGCCGAATTGCAGGAGCGGATCGCGCGCTACGAAAACCGTCTGCGCCGCGGCCGGATCAATGAATCGTGGGCGCGTTCGATGCGCGCGGAAATGCGGCGCCTGCAGTTCTATCTCGATCGCGACATCAATCCCGAGCAGCCCACCGCGCCGCTGGTGGTGCGATCGTTCGCGAACGCCGCAGGCTTCCTTCTGCTGCCGTTGCTGATCGCGGTGCTCGGCAGCGACATCGTCTCCGCGGAAAACGCGGAGGGCACCGACAAGCTCTTGCTGACGCGGCCCGTGCGGCGCTGGAAAATCCTGACGGCGAAGCTCATCACGTTGTGGATGTTCGCGGCGGTGACGCTGTTCATCGGCGCGCTGATTTCGTACGCCGTGACGGCGCCCGTATTGCCGGCGATGGGTTGGGACGCGCCGTCGTTCAACGGCTTTCAGTTCGCCGGCGAAAACGTGAAGCTCGAAGCGGTGCGCCAGCTGCCACTGTGGAAAGACGCGCTGCTCGCGTATGGCCTGGAGTGGTACGCGCTGCTCGCTGTCGCGGCGATCTCGCTGATGCTGTCGGTGATGTTCAAGTCGTCCGCGGCGTCGATCGGAACGATGCTCGCGTCGCTCATCGGCGGCACGATCCTCACTCGCATCAGCCCCGACTGGACGGCCGGCAAATACCTCTTCGTCAGCGCACTCCCCCTCGCCGATTACTACACCGGCCAGGCTCCCCCGTACGACGGCATGTCGATGGCGTTCTGCATTGCGCTGCTCGGCGCGTGGGCAGTCGCGGCGCTGGTCATCGCTTACGGCGTGTTTCTGAAGCGCGACGTCTTCGGCTGACGCGCCGCTACACAGAATCGCGCGAAGCGCGGTAACCTCCGCGGCGCATGAAGTACATCGCTGCCGCACTTCTCCTTTTCGTCGCGTGCAAAGCGGAGACGCCGGTGCCGGCGTTGGACACTCGCGCGCCGATCGAAACGCTCTACGTCGCGGGACCGCAGGCGGAAGTACGCGCGAAAGCGCAGGATGGCGCCCCCGTGATCTCCACCTATCAAAACGGTGAAGCGCTGGCCGTGCTGTCGAAGCAAGGCGACTGGCTGGAAGTCCGCGCCGGCGACGGCAGCGGCTGGGTCCGCGCCTCCGACCTCGGCACCGCCCAGGAGAAAACGGCGGAGGAAGCGAACCCGACGCCGAAGTTTCGCGTGATGCCGCTGCCGGTGTCCGCGCCGGGCGCGCACGGCGAGGTCTACTTCGAAGCGGACGTGAACACCGACGGCGAAGTGGTGAACGTGAAGACGCTCAGCAACACGACCGGATCCGAAGGGCTGGCCGGACAAAACGCGAATGCGCTGCGCGCCGCGAAGTTCCAGCCGATCGTGATCAAGGGCGAGCGCAAGCCGTTCAAGTACTACCACAAAGTTAGTTATTAGGCGTATACTCGGCGACGCAGGTCCGGTCCGTTCCCGCAAATTCAATCGTCCAGGTCGCCGTGAAGAGACTATTCGTCTGTCTGTTGTTTGTCGCGGCCGCCGCGCGCGCGCAAAACTACCCGCTTCCCGGGAGCGCCGCCGCGCCGCCGGTGATCTGCGCCAACTGCCAGGGCACAAACCCGTGGGGCCAGAGCAACCTCGGCCTCCCGACGTGGCCGTATTCATCGCCAATCCGGTCCTTCACCGGGCGCTGGGTGGACTCGCAGACGACCGTCGACGATCAGGGCCACGGCATGCGAACGGTTCGCGCCGGGAACGTGTTGATCGCGTCCTCGTCGCGCGGCACCGCCCCTCCGCGCGCCTATCTTCAGCTCGGCGCGATGCTCGCCGCCTTCGATCTGAGCACGTTCTTCAATCAGAAACTGCCCGGCGGTTTGGTGCCGGTGAATTCATACCGGTCGATGAATGGCATCGCTTACATGCGCGTAACGGGCGACGTGGAAAAGACGCTCAAGGCTGACGCGTATGTGTACCCCGAGGCGACCGGCTCCGGTTGGAGCATCACGAATGTGGACGGGCAGGAGCGGCTCTTCGATTTTGATTACGACGATCGTGGCTACGTCTACGCGGCGTACATGATTTTCGGTTGGGGCATCGTTCGCGATAGCGGCGAAGCCGGTACGGTAATGCTGCCGAAGATCTCGCAGGTCACCAGTGCGAACCTCAACTTCGGCCCCACTGCCATTCTGTCGCTCAAGGCGAACGGCCATTACTACGCTGTCGTTGGGGAAACCTTCACCGGCTCCGACGGCGCGCTCTATGACGTCGACAACGCGGCCGCGCCGTCCCAGCTTCGTTCATGGTTCGGCGATAAGACGCGCGGCTTCCTGGCGTGGGCGAAGAGCGTCGATGGCACGCGCGTGGCGTTCGTCGACGGCAAATTCAACGTGAAAATCTACGACGTGGCGACGTACATCGCGGACGGTGCGCCACTCGCCACCATTGCGCCTCCCGCCGGCAAGTTGTTCACCAGCATTACTGCCGATAACGATGGCAATTTCTGGGCGGCGATGGGCAGCCCGGCTGTCACCAACAATTTGCTCTACAAATTCAGTGCAGCGAACACGTGGGCGCCGCAGACGTTCGACGTTTACGGCGGTGCCTTCAGTGCAACTCTGATCCGCTTTGGCGAAGGCTACCTCGCCGTGGCTGGCAACGTTGCGGGCAACCAGTACGGGACGGGAGTCGATACACGGATCGTCCGCATCGACAGTGGCACGCCTGTTCTCGTCGAGACGAACGGCTACTTCAAGAACTACTACACCTTTCCGCCTGCTGGCTACGCACGACCGAGTGGCTACACCAGCCTGGTCCGCGGCCTTTCTTTCTATCGCCAAAATGGACATCTCTACCTGATCTACGGCAGCCACGGCGTCGGCGATGTGTACGAGATCGAAAGCGATGCTCTGACCGCTTCCGCATCGCGCGGCGGCACAGTGAATCCGTGGTCCGGCGAGACCGCCGGCACGATCTATTACGGCGATCCTGTTGCGCTGACGAGCGAGACGCCGATCGGCCAATCACCGTTCGCGGTGCAGTGGCAGTTCGACGATCCGGAGAATGCGGCCACGACGAATGCGCTCAGTGGGCAAACTGTGACGCACCAATATGCCGGAGCGCTGACGACGCTGAAGAACAGCAAAGCGCCGTCCGTGAAGCCCGTTGCCGGCAGCCTCTCCGGAACTGCGGTGGCGGTGGCGATGACGAAGCCGGTCGTGCGCTTCGAAAACAACGGCAATACGTTCTCCGGCACGTTCGCCGCACCGACGTTCACCGCTAACTCGCCGCTTCATGACGCTTCCGATGGTTCGGTGGAAGGCCATGTTTCCAGCTGGACCATTGGCAACGTTACGACGAAGAAGGCACCGAGCGCTTCCATCCCGGCGGGCGATTGCGGCGAGCATTCGCTCACTCTCACCGGAACCTACGCGCCGTATGACCCGAGCTTCAACTCCACCGGCACGCCGTACGTTGCGGCAGTCTCGACGCCGTACAGCGTCCGCCCGTTCCTCATCGCCATCAACAAGCCGGCGGATACTTCGCCGAATGTGACGTTCAGCGGGACCAGCACCATCGGCGCCGCCGGCACATTCACCGCTTCGACCTGGACGGTCACTTGGGCGCTGCGCGCCACCAATGGCGGGAGCGTCATCACGTCGGCGACGAGCAACGTTGCCATCGGGACGATCCCGTCGTTCATCGTGCCGCGCGCGTCCATCGCCAACGGCAACTACATCGATCTCACGGTCAGCCTGCCGACGCAGGCACTGGCCAGCGCCGCCTGTCAGACGTACAACAGCGTGACGGTCTCGCGCCTCATCAATTACACCGCCGGGTCGGCGACAAAGCTTTCCATTGATCCGCTGAGCGATGCGCGCACGGCCACGCAGACGTCGATCGTCGTGAAAGCACTCGACGCGAACGGCACCGTCGCCACCGACTATATGGGTACCGTGCACTTCACCAGCGACGTCGCGGGCGATACGGCGCCGGCCAATGCGACGTTCGCCGCGGGCGACCACGGTGTGAAGACGATCTGCTGCTACACGTTTTCGTCGATCGGCACGCGCAGCATTGCAGCAACGGATGTCATCGACCCTTCGATCACGACGACGAGGCCGGTCTTCGCATACGGCAAAATGACTATTGGCGTGTCGGCCAACGCGTCCACCATCACGGCCGGTTCGACGCTTACCTTCACAGTGACGGTGACGTCCGCGACTCCGGGATCGCCGTCGTTCAACGGCACGGTCACGCTCACTGAGGACGGCACTTTCATCAGTTCGCAATCAGTCACGGGCGCAGGACCGCTGACCGCGTCGTTCAGCCACCAGTGCTACAACCCGGGCACACATACCTTCACTGCGACGTATTCGGCCGATTCCAATTACGGGACGACGTCGGCGTCTACGCCAGTCGCGGTCAATCTCGAGGCGCCGCAATCGCTGGTTCTCACGCCGACTACGTCATCCGTTCACGTTTCGTGGAGCAGCGTCACGAGCGCGGGAGCGTATGAGCTGTATCGCGCAACAGCGGGCACCGCTTATTCACTCGTGTACACCGGCTACGGCCCCTTCTTCACCGATACCAACGTGACGCCGAACAGCGCGTACCTCTACCGCGTACGCGCCGCCGGTGGCCCTTATGGCACGCCTGAAGTGACGACGACGATGACGTTCACCGATCCGAGCCTCAGCGGCGTAAACGTGAAGGCAGTGCACGTCACCGAGTTGCGCACCGCCATCAACGCCGTCCGGACGCTCGCCGGCCTCAGCGCCGCGTCCTACACGCACGCATCGATCGCCGGCACCATTTCCGGCACGAACATGTCGGAAATGCGCACCGCGCTAGCGCAAGCGCGCACCGCCCTCGGCCTCTCGACATCATTCACCGATCCGACGCTGAACACGTCGATCAAGGTGAAGGCGCTGCACGTTCAGGAACTGCGCGACAAGTGCAATTGAGGCGGTGGCGGCTTCGGCGCCACTGCTAAAATAGAGCGTCATGACCGACGATGAACTGAAACGCCTGATCGGTGATGCCGCGAAGCAGAGTGCGGAGGAGGCGGCGGCGACGCGCGCGCACTTTGACGAGACTGCCGCGGAGCTCCATCGGCACTTCGATGTCGTGACCGAGTCGATGCGCCACGAGATCCGTCTTGTCGCAGAAGGCGTGGCGAACGTCGAGGAGAAGCTCGATCGAGAAGTGCAACGCCTCGACGACAAGATGACGCAGGGTTTCGCCGAAACGCAGGCCATGTTCAAGTTCTCACATGCTGAGATTGAACGCCGCGTCCGAACGCTCGAAGACTCGTACGCCGATCTCAAGACGCGCGTGGAACGGCTCGAATCCACCACCACTCACTAGCGCTCTTCAACTCTCATCCCGAGTAATCCACTTCTCCACCTTCGGCGCCTTCCACTGCTCGAAGCGCCGCAGCATTGACTCCGGATCATTCTCCACGATCGCAATCGCTCGATGCTGCGGCCGCACGAACTGCGACGCTACGGCGCGGTCGAGGAAGTCGAGCAACGGGGTGTAGAAATCGTTGACATTGAGGAAGCCCACCGGCTTGGCGTGCAGGCCGAGCTGTGCCCACGTCCAGATCTCGAAGATCTCTTCGAGCGTGCCGAGGCCGCCGGGCAGCGCGATGAAGGCGTCGGCGAGGTCGGCCATCATCGCTTTGCGCTGGTGCATGGTGTCGACGATGTGCAGATCGGTGAGGCCGCGGTGGCCCACTTCGCGCGCCCAGAGCGCGTGCGGAATCACGCCAATCGCTTCGCCGCCCGCGCTCAAGACCGCATCCGCGACTTGCCCCATCAAACCCACGCTGCCGCCGCCGTAGACCAGGCCGATTCCTTCGCGCGCGAAAAAGCGGCCGAGGTTTTGGGCGGCTTCGGTGAAGAGCGGATTGTCGCCGGGGCTGGAGCCGCAGAAGACGCAGACGCGCGTGATCATCGGCGCGCATTTTAGTGGCACCGCGCCGCCGAACGATCGCGACCTCACCGCCGTCATGGAATGAAACGTGCCCGCGAACGTTAAGGCTCGCGCATGCAGCAGTTTCGATACGACATCCGCAACGTTGCGATCATCGCCCACGTCGACCACGGCAAGACCACGCTCGTCGACGCTCTTCTCAAGCAGGCCGGAGCCATCCGCGCCAACCAGCAGGTCGACGATCGCGTCATGGATTCGAACGACCTCGAGAAAGAGCGCGGGATCACGATCCTCGCGAAGAACACCTCCATCCGCTACTTCTTCGACCGTCCTGACGCGCTCGGCCACGAAGCGCATCACGAGGCGACGCACACCGCATCCGGCCACGATCTCCCCGCGGATTTCATTCATCCGACCGAAGTGAAGATCAACATCGTCGACACGCCCGGCCACGCCGATTTCGGCGGCGAAGTCGAGCGCGTGCTGTCGATGGTCGACGGCGTGATTCTGCTCGTCGACGCCGCCGAAGGCGCGATGCCGCAGACCCGTTTCGTCCTCCGCAAAGCCCTCGGCCTCGGCCTGCTCCCGATCGTCGTCATCAACAAGATCGATCGCAGCGACGCGCGTCCGCAGGAAGTGGTCAACGAAGTCTTCGACCTGATGATCGAGCTCGGCGCATCCGACGAACAGCTCGACTTCCCGATCCTCTACGCCATCGGCCGCCAAGGCATCGTTCGCCACGAGCTGACCGACACGACCGAAGACTGCCGCCCGCTGTTCGACGCGATCCTGAAGCGCATTCCGCCGCCTCCGGGCAACGCGGAAGGCGCGCTGCAGCTCCTCGTCTCCGCCATCGATTACAACGAATACGTCGGCCGCCTCGGCATCGGCCGCATCCAGCGCGGCACGATCAAACAGAACGCCGACGTGGTGCTGATCCTCCGCGACGGCACGCACAAAAAAGGCCGCGTCACCAAGCTCACCGCCTTCGAAGGTTTGAAGCGCACCGAAGTCGAATCGGCATCTGCCGGCGAGATCGTCGCGGTGGCGGGATTCGGCGACGTCGAGATCGGCGAAACGTTCTCCTCCGCCGATGCGCCGGAACGTCTCGAGCCGATCGCGATCGACGAGCCGACCGTCTCGATGTTCTGGATGGTCAACGACTCGCCGTTCGCCGGCACGGAAGGCAAGTTCGTCACCTCGCGCAACATCAAAGACCGGCTCGATCGCGAGCTGCGCAAAGACGTCGCACTGCGCGTGCGTGAGACCGGTCAGGCGGATCGCTTCGAAGTCGCGGGCCGCGGCGAGCTGCACCTCTCGATCCTCGCGGAGAACATGCGCCGCGAAGGCTACGAGTTCGCGCTCTCGCGTCCGCAGGTCATCCTCAAAGAGATCAACGGCAAGCAGCACGAGCCGTACGAAGCGCTCGTCGTCGACATCGAAGAAGCGCACGTCGGCACGGTGATGGAGAAGTTGCAGGCGCGCCGCGGCGAGATGACCGACATGGTCAATCCCGGCACCGGCCGCGTGCGCATCGAATTCAAGATCCCGACGCGCGGTCTGTTCGGCATCCGCACCGAGTTCCTCACGGAAACGCGCGGCACCGGCCTGCTGTACCACACGTTCCTCGAGTACGGTCCGTATCGCGGCGAGATGAGCGGCCGCAATCGCGGCGCTCTCGTGGCGAAGGAAGCGGGCGACACGACCGCGTACGCCATCGAACCGCTGCAGGAGCGCTCCACGCTCTTCATCGGCCCCGGCCTGAAGGTCTACGGCGGGCAGATCGTCGGCGAGAACTCGCGCGACGTCGACATGGTCGTTCAGGTCTGCCGCCAGAAGCACCTCACGAACATGCGCGCCTCCGGTTCGGACATGGCCGTGAAGCTCACGCCGCCGCGCCAGCTGACGCTCGAGCAGTGCCTGGAGTGGATCGAGGACGACGAGCTGGTGGAAGTGACGCCGGAATCGATCCGCATCCGCAAACAGACGCTCGACCATTCGCAGCGCGAAGTGGCGGCGAAGAAAGCGAAGAAAGCGAGCGCGTAGGTCGCTCCCCGCGACATGCGCATCTTCCTCACCGGCGCCACCGGCTACGTCGGATCTGCTGTCGCGCGGCGACTCGCGCGCGAGCACGACGTGCTCGCTCTCGTGCGCAGCGACGCGTCCGCACGCGCGGTCACTGCGATCGGCGTGACGCCGGTGCATGGCGACATCACGCAGCCGGAGACATTCGCGGATGCCGAAGTGATGATGCACGTCGCGGCGATGGACGGACCACAACGCGTGGAGATTGATCGCGCTGCGGCGCAGGCGATGCTCGGCATGAAGCCTCGCCTCTTCGTCTACACCTCCGTGATGTTCGTCCTCGGCGACGTCGACGGCGCGGATGAAGACACCGCGCCGAATCCGCCCGCATGGATCGCGGAACGCGCGCGGACTGAAACAATGATGCGCGATGCGGGCGCGTGCGTGATTCGTCCCGGCATGGTGTATGGCGGCGATGCCGGCGGCGCGGTGAACGAGCTGCTGCGGACGAACATGATCATCGGCGACGGCGAGAATCGCTGGCCGCTCGTGCATCGCGATGACGTCGCGGGTCTTTACGCACTCGTCATCGAAAACGACGCGCGCGGCATCTTCCACGCCGTCGACGACGAACCGAAGCGAGTGAACGAGCTCGCGCCACACGCGACGCACATCGCACTCGAAGATGCGCGCGCGGAGCTCGGCGCGTTCGCCGATGCGCTCTGTCTCGATCAGGTCGTTCGCGCGCCGCGATCAAAGGCTCTCGGCTGGCGTCCGCGCGCGTTCGCGGTGTGACCGGGGGCCTCCGGCGGCCGGGGCCATTGGCCC
>DASSMK010000021.1:0-5689 GCA_035688915.1 Thermoanaerobaculia bacterium | reverse complement strand
CCCTCGCCCGCCGAGGGTCTCGCGAAAACCGGCGGGCGAGGGCGCCCGCCGCTCCACGTTTATCCGACTGATCCTTCCAGGCTCACGCCCAGCAGCTTCTGCGCTTCCACGGCAAACTCCATCGGCAGCTCGCGGAACACTTCGCGGCAGAAGCCGTTCACGATCATCGAGACCGCGTCTTCGGCGCTGATGCCGCGCTGCTGGCAGTAGAAAAGCTGGTCTTCGCCGATCTTCGAGGTCGACGCTTCATGCTCCATCGTCGCGCTCGAGTTGCGCACTTCGATGTACGGGAACGTGTGTGCGCCGCATTTGTCGCCAAGAAGCAGCGAATCGCACTGCGAGTAATTGCGGGCGTTCTCGGCGCCTTTCATGATCGTCACCGCGCCGCGATACGTCTGCTGTCCACGTCCCGCGCTGATGCCTTTCGAGACGATCGTGGAGCGCGTGTTCTTGCCGATGTGGATCATCTTCGTGCCGGTGTCGGCCTGCTGATAGTTGTTCGTCAGCGCCACCGAATAGAACTCACCGACCGAGTTGTCGCCTTGCAGAATGCAGCTCGGATACTTCCAGGTGATCGCGGAGCCGGTTTCCACCTGCGTCCACGAAATCTTCGCGCTGGTGAATGCTTTGCCGCGCTTCGTGACGAAGTTGTAGATGCCGCCTTTGCCCTGCTTGTCGCCGGGATACCAGTTCTGCACCGTCGAATATTTGATCGACGCGTGGTCGAGTGCGACCAGCTCGACGACGGCGGCGTGCAGCTGATTCTCATCGCGCATCGGCGCGGTGCAGCCTTCGAGATAGCTGACAATGGCGCCTTCGTCCGCGATGATCAGCGTTCGCTCGAACTGTCCCGTTCCCGCGCTGTTGATGCGGAAGTAGGTGGACAGCTCCATCGGACAGCGCACCCCTTTCGGGATGTAGCAGAACGAGCCGTCGGAGAAGACGGCGCTGTTCAGCGTGGCAAAGAAGTTGTCGGTGTACGGCACGACGCTGCCGAGGTATTTGCGCACGAGGTCCGGATGCTCGCGCACCGCCTCGGAAAAGGAACAGAAGATGATGCCGAGCTTCGCGAGCTCGCCGCGGAACGTCGTGGCGACCGACACGCTGTCGAACACCGCGTCGACGGCCACGCCGGTGAGGCGTTTCTGTTCGTCGAGTGAGATGCCGAGCTTCTCGAACGTGCTGCGCAGCTCCGGATCGACTTCATCGAGCGAGGCGAGCTGTTTCTTCTGCTTCGGCGCGGAGTAGTAGCTGATGCCCTGGTAATCGATGGGCGGGTAATGCACGTTCGCCCACGTGGGCTCCTTCATCGTGAAGAAGTGGCGCAGCGCTTTGAGGCGCCACTCGAGCAGCCATTCCGGCTCCTCTTTCTTCTTCGAGATGAGGCGGACGATGTCTTCGTTCAGCCCCGGAGGTGCGGTGTCGGCTTCGATGTCGGTGACGAAGCCGTATTTGTATTCCTGTCCTGCAATTTGTTCGATGGTCTCAGTCATACAGACGCCTCGGCCCGGCTGCTGCGCGCCAGGCGTTTCTTGTCGATTACGGGGAGCGGCACGACGCCGTTGGTGAGATCGGCGAGCGTCACTTGCTCGAACGCTCCCTTGATCGCGCGGTTGATGCCGAACATGAAGCGGCGCGACGGGCAGGCGATGCGGATCGCGCAGATCGCGCCGCCATGCTCATCGACCGTTTCGCATTCGACGAGATCCCACGGCCCTTCCAGGATTTCGATGAGATGGCCGAGGGTCACGAGCTCGGCGTCGCCTTCGAAAGAGTAGCCGCCGCCGGCACCGCGATGCGATTGGATCAACCCGCCCTGGTGCAGCGTCTTGAGCACTTTCGTGATCATCGGCACCGGCAGGTGATAGAACTCGGCGATTTCGCGTGCAGCGACGACTTCACCTGCAGCGCGGGCGAGGTAAACGCTGGCGAGAAGGCCGTAATCGGTGAGGCGGGAGATCTTGAGCATCGTCGGGTCCCAGGTGATGCAGCGCTGAGTCAGCGCCGCGGTCAGCGCCCCGGAAGGAGCGAAACAGTACCACGTTGGTACGGTATGCACAACCGGCCGCGACGAAGGGGGATTCCGGCGGGGGCGGAGGTGTCATCCCGAGCGTTGCGAGGGACCTGGGCGGGTGGGCGGGGCAGAGAATGGTGTTCAGCGCGCTGCCCGTCCCCCAGGTCCTTCGCTACGCTCAGGATGACACGGTCTGTGCGCGCAAACTCAGCGCCGGATCATCGTGGCGATCATCGTCGCGACCTGCACTTCCGTGCTCCACACATCGCACTTGGTGACGGTCAGCGTGTTGCCCGCGCGGATGATGCCGGCGCGCGCGAAGAGATCGTGCTTCGCTGGGCTGAGCAGATTCAGCTTGAACTCCACGCTCAGCACCTCGGCGCCTTCCGGCATGATCGAGAGCGCGGCGTAGCCGCATGCGCTGTCGGCGATGGCGCTGATGACGCCGGCGTGCAACGTGCCGGTCTGTTGCGTGAGCTCGGCGCGGAACGGCAGCTCGATCTCCACTTCACCGGAATCGACCTTCGTCAGTCGCGCGCCGAGCGTGCTCATGAAGCGCTGTTTGGCGAAGCTGTCGTAAACCGCCTGAATCGTCACAAGTTCATTGTAAACGTGGCGCGAACCTTGCGAACTTCTTCAAATAAAAAGGGCTTATGAAAACCAGAACTCTCATCATCGCGTTGACGCTTTCCAGCCTGACGATGGCTTGTCAGAAGAACGGATTGCACCGCGATCAGAAGGAATACCAAGTGGTGCAGGAAGGGGCGGCGAGCGGCGTGACCTCGACGATCAACGCCCCCGGCGAAACAGTGCCTCCGCTCACCGACACGAATGCCGACACCACCAGCGCTTTCACGCTGAATCCGAACGCCGTGAACGCTTCGCAGACGCCGGGCACCATCGCCGGCACGCTCCCGAGCACTCCGCCGCCGTCGTACGGCAGCCAGCCGTCTTACACGCCTGCGCTGTCGCAGCCGTCGTACACACCGGCACCTGCGCGCAGCAGCGCGCCGGTCGCGCAGCAGCAACCGATGCAGCAGCAGCCGGTCGCCACGGCGACGCCGCAACCGACGCAGAGCATGCAACCGACGCAAACCGCGCAGCCTGCGCAACACACGGACACGCAGGCCGCCGAAACGCAGCCGTCGAGCGACACCACCGCCACGCAGGCTCCGCCCGCGCAAACGCAGACGCAGCCTCCGGCGCAGACCGAAAGCGCACCGAAGAAGCAGAACGAGCAGCCGAAGCAGACGCCGCCCCCTGCCGACGACAACGACGACGACAACTCGTCGTCCGACTCGCAGCAGGAAGCCACGCCTCCGCCGCCGCCCCCTCTCGCGTAAGTCTGCGTCGCGCGGACCAACGCGCGGCGCCACCGGCGGGGGCCAGCTCGGCCCACCGCCCCTCACCGCACAAACCGCGAGAACCGGCTAGGCCAACCAACGCAGCCGGCCGAGCCGGCCCCCGCCGGAGGCGCCCCCGTCGTCTCCCGTACCCACACTCGCGCTAGAATGCGCGCCCTATGTCGCGGGTCACGTTTCAGTCGCTGATTCTGAAGCTCCAGAACTTCTGGGCGGAGCGCGGCTGTCTCATCGAAACGCCGTACGACCTCGAAGTCGGCGCCGGCACCATGCACCCTGCGACGTACTTGCGCGTGCTCGGTCCCGAGCCGTGGAACGTCGGATACGTGCAGCCCTCGCGCAGACCCGCGGACGGACGTTACGGCGACAACCCCTTTCGTCTCGGCAAGCACTATCAGTTTCAGGTCATCCTGAAACCGTCGCCGCTCGAAGTGCAGGACCTCTATCTCGACTCGTTACGCGCGCTGGGACTCGATCTCGCGCGCCACGACATCCGCTTCGAAGAAGACAACTGGGAGTCGCCGACGCTCGGTGCGTGGGGTGTGGGCTGGCAGATCCTGCTCGACGGCATGGAGATCACGCAGTTCACGTATTTCCAGCAGGCGGGCGGCATCGACCTCGCGCCGATCTCCGCCGAGATCACGTACGGCCTCGAGCGGCTGACCATGTTCCTGGCGCGTGAAAAGTCCGTGTTTGATATCGAGTGGACCAGCGGGGTTGGTTACGACTCCGTGCGCAAGCAGGAAGAGTACGAATTCTCCAAGTACTACTTCGAAGTGGCGGATGTCGATCTGCACTGGAAGCTCTTCGACGCGTACGAAGGGGAAGCGCGGCGCGCGCTCGACGCGGGGCTCGTGCTGCCCGCGTACGACTGGACGCTGAAGTGCTCGCACGTGTTCAACACGCTCGACGCGCGCGGCGCGGTTTCCGTGACGGAGCGTGTGGGCGTGATCAAGCGTGTGCGCGACCTCGCCGTCCGCTGCGCCAAAGGCTACGTCGAATCCCGCGAAGCCCTCGGCTTCCCCCTGCTCAAAGAGCCCGCGACGACCAACGGCAATGGCTGATTACTTTTTCGAGCTCCTGACCGAAGAGATTCCTGCGTGGATGCATGACGCCGCGCAGGCGACGCTGCACGAGCGCCTCTCGAAATTGGCGGCGGAGCTCGGCGCGCCCGACGCTGCGATCACGGTCAGCTCCACGCCGCGGCGCATCGTCTTTCTCGTGAAAGACCTGCCGCGCCGCGAAGCGGACAAAGAGCAGGAAGTGAAAGGTCCGCCGAAGAAGTCGGCCTACGACGCGAGCGGCAACGCCACGCAAGCGCTCCTCGGCTTTTTGAAAAAGCAGGGCGCGACGCTGGACGACGTGCTCGAATCGACCGATGAATACGTGCGCATTCGCAAGCATGTGGCGGGACGCGACACCGCGCAGCGGCTGCATGAGCTGATCCCCGCGATCGTCGAATCGCTGCGCTGGCCGAAGATGATGCGCTGGGGCAAAGGCGAGCACGAATACATCCGCCCCATCCACTCCGTCATCTCCATGTTCGAAGGCGAGCCGCTGCCGATCTCCATCTTCGGCGTCGCGTCCTCGAACACCACCAAAGGCCATCGGACGCTCGCGCCGAAGCCGTTCCAGGTCGAGGACTACAACGAGTACGTTTCGAAGCTCGAGCTGGCGCGTGTCGTCATCGATGCGGCGCGGCGCAAGGAAGTGATGGCGCATCGCGCGCGCGTCCTCGCGACGGAAGCGGGCGGCACGCCGTCCATCGATGGCTCGATCTGGGCGCAGTGGCAGTACCTCACTGAATATCCCGGACTCGTGCGCGCGGAGTTTCGTCCTGAGTATCTGCGCCTGCCGGAAGAAGTCCTCGTCACCGTCATGCGCGTGCACCAGAAGCAGCTGCCGATCCGCAATGCGCAGGGCAAGCTGACCAACTCCTTTCTGGCGGTGCTCGACAACGAAGGCGATCCGGACGGCAACGCCGCGTACGGCAACTCGTTCGTCACCAACGCGCGCTTCGCCGATGCGCAGTTCTTCTACGAAACCGACCGCCGACGCACGCTCGAAGATCGCATCGAGCAGCTCGAGCATCTGCAGTTCCAGGAAAAGCTCGGCGACTATCGCAAGAAGAGCGAGCGCATCGCGCGCAACGCCGCCGCCATCGCCAAAGTGGTCGGCTGCGAGGAAAAGGACATCGTCGAAGCGGCGCGCCTCTGCAAGTGCGATCTGGTCACAGAGATGGTGAAGGAATTCACCGATCTGCAGGGCCAGGTCGGCGGCATCTACGCGCGCGAAGAAGGCAAGCCGGACGCGG
>DASSMK010000020.1:0-2081 GCA_035688915.1 Thermoanaerobaculia bacterium | reverse complement strand
TCCTCGATCATCGAGAAGGCCTCCGCCTCGAGATCGTTCAGCCAGAGCGCGCTCTGGTAGAACGCCGCTTTGCTCTGTTCGCGCGCGAAGAGGTCGGGGAAGCCGCGCATCCAGACGAAATTCGTCTCATCGTCGAGATCGTCGAACTGGCCGAAGACGCGGATGCCGCACGCCGTCTGCGCCTCCAGCGTGCGGTCGTGAAAGAACGTGGCGAAGCGCGCACGCTGGCCGCGCGCGATGCGGTACTGCCGGATCTCGAGCACCGGCGTGTCGATCTTTGCGAATCCCGCGACGTCGGTGATGGTCGAGCCGGCCGCAGGAACGAGACGCCGCACGGCGCGTTGCTCGATCGGCAGCGGCGCGCTCGCGATCATGCGGTCGACGTCCGTCCCCGAGTCGTAGAACGCAGCGAAGGTCTTGTCATCGCGGAACGAGAGGTAGCGGCCGAGGGCGGGAAGGGTTGCGAGATGTTCGAGCGCGTTGCAGCGCATGCCGGCTTCCACTTCGAAGATGCGCAATTCGATCTGCATGTCAGCTTCCTTCCGCGCGGCGCGTCATGCGCATGATCCAGTTCGTCTCCCACGTCGCGCCGCCGTCGGCGGAAAACGCCTGCTCCCACTGCGCCGTCTGCGGCGTCTCGTGCGTCCAGAAGAAGCGCACGCGCACCGGCGTCCCTTCGTGCTGGTCGTCGCCGTAAAACGTGCCCGTGCCGTTCTCGAACGTGCCGGTCATCGGCGGATCGAACGCGCAGCGCGTGTTGTCCGCCCAGTAGATGCGCCACACCTTTTCCGCCGGATCGAAGAGACGCACGGTCGTGCCGATGAAGCCGGGACGCCAGTCGTCCGTGATGGCGAACGAATCGATGTTGCCGACGTCGCCGGGCAGCAGGCGCGCGTCGTTCGTGGCGGCGAAGGTCTCCCACTCCGTCGAGCCGCGCAGCCGCTCCTTCAAACGTTCGTTGCGCACGGTCCAGCTGCCGATCAGAAAATCAAAGTCGCGTGGCGAAGACATGGGTCCGATGGTAGGCCGGGAGGTGGTCCGACTCAATGACCACATTCCGCTAAACTGATAGAGCCACTGTGATCCTCGAGCTCGCGCGCACCGGACCGCTCTACCGGCGCATTTACGACGCGCTGCGGCTGCGGATTCTGCGCGGCGAGCTCGCCTCCGGCGTCGCACTTCCCGGCACCCGCACCCTGGCCCGCGACCTCGGCGTCTCCCGCATCGTCGTCCTGGCCGCGTTCGAACAGCTGGCGGCCGAGGGCTACATCGAATCAAGCGTCGGCTCGGGATCGCGCGTCGCGCAGCAGCTGCCCGCGCTGCAACCGCAACCGCGCCGTCGCGCTGCTGCCGCAGATGTGGCCATCTCCGCTTACGCGAAACGCGCGCGGCAGCTCTCGCCGCAACAGCCGCCGGGGCAGGAGCGCCGCGCGAAGGGCGTGATCGACTTTCGCTACACCACCACCATTCCCGACGCGCGCACCGTCGCGATGTGGCGGCAGGCAGTGGCTCGCGCGGCAGGGGAGCCGGCGCTCGACTATCCCGATCCCGCCGGTTTGCCGCGATTGCGGCAGGCGCTCGCGCAACATCTGCGCGAGCAGCGCGGCGTCATCGCCGACGCGGACGACGTGATCATCGTCAGCGGCGCGCAGCAGGCGCTCGATCTCACCGCACGCGTGCTCTGCGACCGCGGCACGCGCATCGGCGTCGAAGATCCGCATTACCAGGGCACACGCCAGGTCTTCGCCGCGGCCGGCGCGCGCGTGATCGCCTGCGCGGTCGACGACGACGGTCTCGACATCGACCGCCACGCCAAACGCCTCGGCCACGCGCGCGCGGTCTGCGTTACACCATCGCATCAGTTTCCGACCGGCGCGATCATGAGCGTGGCACGCCGCCTGGCGCTCCTGCGGTGGGCGGAAACGCGCGGCGCGGCCATCGTGGAAGACGACTACGACTGCGAGTTCCGCTACGGCGTCGGCGCCATTCCGGCGCTGCAGGGACTCGACACGAACGGCCGCGTGATCTACATCGGCACCTTCGCCCGCATGCTCTTCCCCGCGCTCCGCCTCGGCTACATC
>DASSMK010000019.1:0-15235 GCA_035688915.1 Thermoanaerobaculia bacterium | reverse complement strand
GCGCGAGCAACTCCATGAAACTGAACGGCTTCGTCACGTAATCGTCCGCACCGAGCTTCAGCCCGACGATCTTGTCGATCTCCTGACCGCGCGCGGTGAGCATGATCACCGGCGTCGTGTTGCCGTTCGCGCGCAACTCTTTGCAGACATCGAGGCCACTCTTTTTCGGGAGCATGACGTCGAGCACGATCACGTCGTGATCGCCGCCTGTGGCCAGGCGCAAACCGTCTTCGCCGTCGTTCGCCATCTCGACGGAATGGCCTTCGAATTCGAAGCCGTCGCGCAGCGCGACCGACATGGCGGGATCGTCTTCCACTACCAGCAGTTTGATCATGCGAACTCCGTTGTTTGCATCGGAACGGTTGTGACCTGAGGCAGCGGCAGCACGATCGTGAACGTGCTCCCCTTCCCTACCGTGCTTTCCAGCTCCACGCGGCCGCCGTGCGCGCAGACGACGTGCTTGACGATGGCTAGACCGAGGCCGCTGCCTTTGACGTCGTGAACGAGACCGCTGCCGACGCGGTAAAACTTTTCGAAGATCTTCTTCTGCTCGGCCGGCGCGATGCCCATGCCGCGATCGCTCACTGCGATGCGCATCTCCCGCGCGCTCGTCGTCACCACGACGTCGATGTCCTTCTCGCCGTTCGAATACTTCACGGCGTTGTCGAGCAGGTTGACAAAGACCTGCGACAGCGCGTCCTTGTCGACGCGCAGCAGCGGCGGATGCGGCACCGGCGCGTCGAGGCGCAGCGTGAAGCCGCGCTCGCGCAGCGGCACTTCGAACGCCGCCACGATCTCCGCAACGAGATCGACCACGTCGGTCTCCGCGAAGTGGTACTTCTTCTCCGCCGATTCGATCTTCGAGAAATCGAGAATGTTGTTGATGAGCTGCGTGAGCCGGCGGCTCTCCGCTTCGATGTACTCGCCGTACTGCTGGATCTTTTCGCTCTTCGTGACGCGGCCGAGGCGCATGTACTCGCCGAAGACGCGGATGGAGGCGAGGGGCGTGCGGAGCTCATGCGACACGTTCGAAACGAAATCGCTCTTCATCTGCGACAGCTTCGATTGCCGCACCACCGCCTGCGTGGCCAGCGCGATCGCGCCGAAGAGGACGAGCAGCACCGATCCCGTCCAGATCATGTTGATCCGGAACGCCCGCGCCGCAATTTCCTCGGGTGACGCACACGCATCGCGCACGCCGGCGCGCCAATCGCTGAAGACGAACGAGAGCGGCAGCGTGAAGTAATCGCCGCCGCGCCCGCCGCGTCGCGGGAAACGTTCTGCGATCAGCAGCGTCACGAGATCGACGGTGCGGTGGCGTTTCAGCGCCTGCTTGCCGATCTGCGTCATGGCGATCTTCGCCAGCGCCGGATCGAGGATCACGCCGACCACGCCGACCACGCGCGCGTTCGCGTCAGTGACGGGACGGAGAATGACGCGCGAGTGCGCGTCGCGCTCGTCGACGTGCAGCGATGGCTGCGGCAGCGAGCGGCCGATCTTGTTCGCCACCACCCACGACGCGGTGGCCATCTTCACCGTCTCCGCGTCTTCATCGCTGCCCATCCGCTCGCGTCCCATCGCATCGAAGTAGCCGATCTCCGCCCAATGCGCGCGATACCGAACCGCAAAGTAGCCGCGCGCGCCGGGCACGCGGTTGGCGGCGAAATGCGCGGAGAGCGAGCTCACGTTCGCCAACGTCGGCTCATGCAGCGTGAGCGCTTTCGTGGCGGCGACGCGGTACTGATTCTCGATCTCCCACACCACATCCTCGAGCGCGTTGCGCAGCCAGTTCTGCTCCGCGGAGGCCGTTTTCGACTCCAACGTGCGTAGAAACCGGTACTGCATGACGACCAGCACACCCAGCGGAATCAGCACCGCGGGGATGAGCCAGAGGATGGAGGGGCGGCGGTTCATTTCAGTCGTCAGTGGTCAGTGGTTAGTGGTCAGTTTGTATCGTCGCATGCCTTCGCGCGAGAGCCAGCGAGGTTCACCGCCACTTTGTCGCGCTGTCACAACTTGTAACGTCTCCAACTGACCACTGACCACTGGCCACTGACAACTCTCCCCGGCCGCTGGCCGCTGCACAAGAACATCCTGACATTCGTCAACTGACAGCGGCGCGGCCGCGCCCCATAATGTCCTCACTCAATTATGTCGGTCGATAAAGCAGCTCTGGACGGACTCCGCATCGAACGGCCGCGCGACGAAGGACGCTCGCGCGGGCCGGTTTGGATCATCGTGGCGATCGTCGCGCTGATCGTGATTGCCATCGCAGCGTGGGCGCTGACGCGCTCGCGCGGCGCGACGGTGCACGTCGCCGCGGCACAGCGCATCGCGGGCGAAAGTCGCGGCTCGGTGCTCAACGCCAGCGGTTACGTGACGGCGCGACGTCAAGCCACTGTCTCGTCGAAAGTGACGGGCAAGGTGACCGAGGTGCATATCGAGGAAGGGATGCGCGTCACCGCCGGCCAGATCCTGGCGCGTCTCGATCCCTCCACCGCATCGCGCGGCCTGGCGCTGACGCAAGCAGAAGCCGCGGCCGCAGCGAGCGCGCTCGAAGAGACGCGCGTGCGCATCCGGCAGGCGCAGATCGATCGCGATCGTGCCGCGCGTCTGGCGAGCGAGCAGGTTTCCAGCAAATCCGATCTCGACAAAGCGAGCGCAGAGCTCGACGCGCTGCGCGCTCGCCTCGCAGCGCAAAGCGATTCGCTGCAGACGGCGCGTCGGCAGGTCGATCTGCAGCAGCAGAGCGTCGAAGACACCATCATCCGCGCACCGTTCGACGGCATCGTCGTCTCCAAAGACGCGCAGCCGGGCGAGATGATCTCGCCGGTCTCCGCCGGCGGCGGCTTCACGCGCACCGGCGTCTGCACGATCGTGGACATGGAGTCGCTGGAGATCGAAGTCGACGTCAACGAGGCGTACATCAATCGCGTGCAGCAGGGACAGCCGGTCGAAGCGGTGCTCGACGCCTATCCTGATTGGAAGATCCCCGCGCACGTCATCACCGCCGTGCCTACCGCCAATCGCGAAAAAGCGACGGTGAAGGTGCGCATCGCGTTCGATCAGAAAGACGCGCGCATCCTGCCGGACATGGGCGTGAAGGTCTCATTCATCACCAGCAGCCCGGCCGCGGCCACGACGAGCATCGTCGGCGTCCCGAAAACCGCCATTCACCGCGACGGTGAGCAGGACATCGTCTTCGTCGTACGCGAAGGAAAAGCGGAGCGCCGGGCGGTCAAGGTGTTGACTACCGAAGGCGACACCGCGCGCCTCGCCTCCGGCCTGGAGCCGGGCGAAGAAGTGATCGTCGATGCACCCGCGGAGCTTAAAGACGGTGACGCGGTGCGCGTCACCGCGAATTGAAAATTGAAAATTGAAAATTGAAAATTAAAGACGTCGCGGCGGCAGCCGCGCTCCACAATTTTCAATTTTCAATTTCTAATTTTCAATTTCGAATCACCATCCGGCCGCCAGCCGCGCAGAAGGAGAACCATGTCCCTCGTCACGCTCAATGGAGTCAACAAGCATTTCCGCCGCGGGAGTGAAGACGTTCGCGTGCTCAGCTCCCTCTCCCTCGCCATCAACGCCGGTGAGTTTCTCGCCCTCATGGGTCCCTCGGGCTCCGGCAAGTCGACGCTTCTCAACCTGCTCGCCGGACTCGATCGGCCGACCAGCGGCGAAGTATCGATCGACGGCCAGCGCATCGATTCGATGTCGCGCCGCGAGCTGGCCCACTGGCGCGCGCGCCACGTCGGCTTCGTCTTCCAGTTCTACAACCTCATGCCGGTGCTCTCCGCCGAGCGCAACGTCGAGCTGCCGCTGCTGCTGACGAATCTCTCCAGCGCGCAACGCAAACAGCACGTGACCACGGCGCTGCGCATCGTCGGTCTCGAGCATCGCGCCAAACACACGCCGCAAACGCTCTCGGGCGGCGAGCAGCAGCGCGTCGGCATCGCCCGCGCCATCGTCACCGATCCGACGCTCATCCTCGCCGACGAGCCGACGGGCGATCTCGATCGCAAGACCGGCGACGGCATCCTCGATCTCCTGCAGGCGCTCAATCGCGAGCACGGCAAGACCATCATCATGGTGACGCACGATCCGCACGCCGCCGCCCGCGCATCGCGCCGCCTCTACATGGTGGACGGACAACTCTCCAGCGAGATGGCCGCATGAAATTCGCGCGGTTGGTCCTCTCGAACTTCAAGCGACACAAGACGCGCACCGCGCTGACGATCTTCTCGATCGTGGTGGCGTTCATCCTCTTCGCCTATCTCTCCGCGATCCGCAACGCGTTCAACATGGGCGTGAGCATCGCGGGGCAGAACCGTCTCGTCGTGCGCAACCGCATCACGCTGATCCAGCCGCTGCCGCAGTCGTACGAAGCGCAGCTCGAACAGATCGACGGCGTGGCCGATGCGACCGAGCTGGCCTGGTTCGGCGGCATCTACAAAGAGAACGAATCGCCGTTCCCGCAGATGGCCGTCGAGCCCGAAGGCTTCCTGCAGATGTATCCCGAGTACCTCATCACGCCGGATGCGAAGGCGAAGTGGCTCAGCACGAAAACGGGCGCCATCGCGGGCCGGAAAATCGCGGAGCGCTACGGCTGGAAAGTCGGCGACAAGATCCCGATCAAGGCCACGTACATGACGGCCAAAGGCGGCCAGCGGCTCTGGACGTTCGATCTGGTGGGCATCCTCGACGGCGCAAATCCGGAGACCGATACGTCGAGCTTCTACTTCCGCCACGACTACATGGACGAAAACCGCGAGCGCGGCAAAGGTCTGACCGGCTGGTACATGATCCGCGTCAAGGATCCGCGCAACGCGGAGGCGATCGCACGCAAGGTCGACGAGCGCTTCGCGAATTCGCCGTACGAAACGAAGACGGAGACCGAGAAGGCGTTCGTCAAAGGCTTCGCCGAGCAGATGGGCAACATTGGCGCGATCGTGATGTCGATCCTGACCGCGGTCTTCTTCACGATTCTGCTCGTGGCGGGCAACACGATGGCGCAGGCAGTCCGCGAACGCACCGGCGAGCTCGGCGTGCTGAAAGCGATCGGCTTCACCGACGCGCAGACGCTCGGCATGGTGATCGCCGAGTCTCTCCTCATCGCCGGCATCGGGGGCACCCTCGGCCTCCTCCTCGGCTGGCTCGCCGTCCACGGCGGCGATCCGACCGGCGGCGCGCTGCCGATCTTCTACTTCCCGCCGCGCGCCATCATCAGCGGCATCGTCTTCATCATCCTTCTCGGTCTGATCACGGGCGCCATGCCCGCGATCCAGGCCATGCGGCTCAACGCTGTCGAAGCGCTTCGGAGAGAGTAATGAACTGGTTCACACAACTCGGCGCATTGATCAACTTCAGCGTCCGCACGCTGCCCGCACGCAAAGGCTCCGCCGCCACCGCAGTGGTCGGCGTGGCCGGCGTCGTGGCAGTGTTGGTCGGCGTGCTCTCCATCGGTGAAGGCTTCCAACACGTGATGACCGCCGCAGGCTCGGAAGACACGGTGGTCGTGCTGCGCGGCGGCGCGGACGGAGAGATGACGAGCGTGCTCTCGCACGACGACGTGGAGATCGTTCGCAATACACCCGGCGTCGCCCGCGCAGCCGGCACGCCACTCGCCTCGCCGGAGCTGTTCGTGCTCGTCGAGCTGGCGAAGCGCTCCACCGACACGGTCGCGAACGTGCCGATGCGCGGTGTGACGAAAAACGCCTTCGCCGTCCGTCCCGAGATCCACGTCGTGCAGGGCCGGATGTTCGCGTGGGGCACGAACGAAGTGATCGTCGGCCGCGCCGCGCAATCGCAGTTCCGCGACACGGAAGTCGGCACGCTCCTGAAGTTCGGACAGACGACGTGGAAAGTGGTCGGCATTTTCGAAGGCAAAGGCGGCATCTCGGAATCAGAAGTGTGGGCCGATGCCGCAGTGCTCGCTCCTGCCTATCACCGCGGCAGCTCGTCGCAAACGATTCTCGTGAAGCTCGCGTCCCCCGGCAGTCTCCGCCAGTTCAAAGACGCGCTCACGTCCGATCCGCGCGTGAATCTCCGCATCGAGCGCGAGACCGAGTACTACGCCGCGCAATCGCGCTCGCTCCGCGGCCTGGTGACCGGCCTCGCGGCAGTCGTTTGCTCGCTGATGGGACTCGCCGCAATCTTCGGCGCACTGAACACGATGTACACCGCCGTCGCCGCCCGAGCCCGTGAAATCGCCACCCTCGAAGCCCTCGGCTTCGGCGGCAGCGCCGTGATGGTCTCCGTGATGTTCGAAGCGCTGCTGCTCGCAATTCTCGGAGGATTGATCGGCGCGATCGGTGCCTACTTTGCCTTCGACGGCTACCGCAGCGCGACGATGAACTGGCAGTCGTTCAGCCAGGTGGCGTTCGCCTTCCGCGTCACGCCGCGCCTGATGCTCGGCGCCATCATCTACGCCGTCTTCATCGGCCTCGTGGGCGGCCTCTTCCCCGCCATCCGCGCTGCGCGGTTGCCGGTGTCGGTGGCGTTGAGGGAGCGGTGACCGGGGGCCTCCGGCGGCCGGGGCCATTGGCCCCGGACCCCATTGGTTGGCCTAGCCTCCGCCGGACATGCACTGCCAACTCGCACGACACGGTCGGCGGAGGCTAGGCCAACCAACGGGTCCGGGCCCGTGGCCCGGCCGCCGGAGGCCCCCCGTCATCGTCTCTCTCGAAGTTACCGCGGCAAACGCCGCGGAGAGCGCATGAGCGCGGCCATTTCGCGCACGGCGGCATCGAGGCCGACCAGCGAGGCGCGGGCGATGATCGAGTGGCCGATGTTCAGCTCCTCGATCTCCGGCACGGTGGCGATTGCGTCGATGTTGCGGTAGGTGAGCCCGTGGCCTGCGTAAACGGCGAGGCCGAGCTTCTTCGCGGCGCGGGCGGCGGTGGTGAGCTTTTCGAGCTCGGGGGCCCATGCGCCGCTCTTCCACGCGTCGGCGAATTTGCCCGTGTTCAGTTCGATCTTTGGGGCGCGGAGCTTGTGGCACTGGCGGATTTGTTCGAGATCGGGATCGACAAAGATCGAGACGTCGATGCCGGCGTCGACCAGCTGGCCGACGGCCTTCTCCACATTCCCCGAGTGCAGCACGACGTCGAGGCCACCCTCGGTCGTCACTTCATCTTTGCGCTCCGGGACCAGCGTCACTTGATGCGGCTTCACCGTTTGCGCGATGCGAACCATTTCCGAGGTCGCGGCCATCTCCACGTTGAGATGCGTGGCGACCGTTTTTTTGAGCAGCTCAACGTCGCGATCCTGGATGTGGCGGCGGTCGCCGCGGAGATGGACGGTGATGCCTTGCGCGCCGGCGAGCTCGCAGATCACGGCGGCGGCGACGGGATCCGGCTCGTCCGTTTTGCGCGCCTGGCGGATCGTGGCGATGTGATCGATGTTGACGGCTAACCGCATGCGCTAAGGTTATCAGGTGCGCAAACGTCGCGTCGCCGGGCTGGCGTTGCTCTTCGTGCTCTTCGCGGGAGCGGGCGCGTTCTATTTGTTCGGGCGCGGCATCTGGGTGCCGCTGCTGCTGCGTTACACCGGCACGCGCAGCGTCGAGCAGGTGCTGGCGAAATACGGCCCCGGCGCGCGGGCACGATTGGCGCCGCACTTTGCGCGGGCGCACGTCGCGTATCCGCCGAAACGGTTAACGCTGCTCGCGTTCAAGAAAGAGCGGCGCGTCGCCGTGTGGGCGGACGGACACTTCATTCGCGCGTATCCGATTCTCGCGGCGAGCGGTCACGCCGGTCCGAAGTTGAGAGAAGGCGATTATCAGGTGCCGGAGGGGCTGTACCGCATCACGGGGCTCAATCCGAACAGCAACTATCACTTGTCGATGCGCGTCGGTTACCCGAACGCATTCGACCAGCGCATGGCCGCGCGCGATCGCCGCACCCGTCTCGGCGGCGACATCATGATCCACGGCAACATGCTCTCCATCGGCTGCATCGCCGTCGGCGACACTGCGATCGAAGAGCTGTTCACGCTCGTCGCGCAGACGGGCTTATCGCACACCGAAGTGATCATCGCGCCGAACGATTTGCGCTCCGGCGGCGCGGTGATGCACGAAGATGCACCGGCGTGGACGGCGGAGCTGTATCGCACAATCGCAGCGGCGCTGCAGCGCTTTCCGCTCGCGCTGGAGTCGGATAGCGCGATCGGCGTTCGTGGAATGACTAAAACTCCAAAACGTTGACTGCTCCGGCATGCTCTACCGCTTCGACAACGTCGAGAAAAGCTACGGCCCGCACGACATCCTGAAAGGGGTGACGTGGCAGCACAATCCCGGCGAGCACGTCGGGCTCGTCGGCCGCAACGGCGCTGGCAAAACGACGCTCTTCCGCCTGCTCCTCAAACAGGAAGAGCCGGATCACGGGCAGATCATCCGCTCATCGGGCCTCAGCGTCGGCCACGTCGGCCAGCACCTCAACGCCGAGCCGGGGATGTCGCTCTTCGATTTCGTCGAAACGGCGTTCGGCGAAGTGCTCGCCATCGAACGGAAGATGCGCGAGATCGAGCAGCAGCTCGCGGATACGACGAAAAGCGAAGCGGAGCACGAACGGCTGCTCGAAAAGTATTCGCAGCTGCAGCACGATTACGAGCACGCCGACGGCTACACGCTGCACGCCGAAGTGGAGCGCGTTCTCGGCGGCGTCGGCTTCACCGACAAGCACGAGTGGGAGCGGCCCATTCACGAATTCAGCGGCGGCCAGCAGAACCGCGCCATGCTCGCGCGCGTGCTGCTCACGAAAGTCGATCTGCTGCTGCTCGACGAGCCCACCAACCACCTCGACCTCAAAGGCATCGAGTTCCTCGAAGAGTTCCTGCAGGATTTCAAAGGCAGCTACCTGCTCATCTCGCACGACCGGACGTTTCTCAATCGCACCGTCGGCAAGATCGTGGAGCTCGCGCACGGAAAGCTCGTCGAGTACCACGGCAATTACGAAAAGTTTCTCCAGCTCCGCGGCGAGCGGATGGAGAAGATGGCCAAGGATTACGAGCGGCAGCAGGAGTACATCGCCGAGACGCAGGACTTCATCCGCCGCAACCTCGCCGGCCAGAAAACGAAGCAGGCCAAGTCGCGCCGCAAGCAACTCGACAAGCTCGATGAAGTGGAACGTCCGGAGACCGACGAGACGCTCGCGAACTTCAAGCTCGACGGCGGCGCGCGCTCCGGCGCGATCGCGTTGACCGCCGATCGGCTCACCGCCGGCTACGCCACGAAACCGATCGTGAATCACTTCAGCCTGCAGGTCCGCCGCGGCGAGCGGTACGCGATCATGGGACCGAACGGCTCCGGAAAATCGACGCTGCTGAAGACATTCGCGGGACGCCTGCAGCCGCTCTCCGGCGCCGTCTCCTACGGCCACAACGTCCAGGTCGGCTACTACGACCAGACCCTCGGCGATCTCGATCCGAAAGGCAAGGTTATCGACGAGGTGTGGAATCTCGACACGACGCAGACCGAGGAACAGGTGCGGAGCTATCTGGCGCAGTTCTCGTTTTTCGATGACGACGTGTTCAAGAAAACGCGCGATCTGTCGGGCGGCGAAAAAGGACGGCTGGCGCTCGCGAAGATCATGCATCAGGGCGGCAACGTCATGCTGCTCGACGAGCCGACGAACCACCTCGACGTCTACACGCGCGAAGCGCTCGAATATGCGCTGGAGAACTTCACCGGCGCGCTGATCGTCGTCTCGCACGACCGCTACTTCATCGATCGCGTCGCCGAGAACATCATCCTCGTCGAAGAAGGGGAGGCCGAGGTCTACTCGGGCAATTACTCCGATCTGGTGGAGCGATTCAAAGCGGGAGCGGCGGTTCCGGTCGCGCCGCCGGTGATCAAAATCGCTCCGATTGCGCCGGTGGTAACGGTCGCTCCAAAGAGCGTTGCTGAACCGACTGCTGCCGCTGCGCCGAAAGCGCACATCGATCGCACCGAGCAGCGCAAACGCGAAAAGCGCATCCGCAAAATCGATGAAGAGATCGCGCAGATCGAAACGCGGATTTCGACGGCGGAGGGAGAGCGCGAGCGGAACGATTTGCTGCTTTGTTCGCAGGAAGTGTTTCGCGATGGCGATCGCTCGAAGAAGATCCAGCAACAGAACAACGACCTCAAATCGATGATCGAGTTGCTCTACAAGAAGTGGGAAGCGCTGGCGGCGGAGAAGGAAGAGCTGGAGAGCGAAGCCGCCGTGTCGTGACGCGATAAGATCGCGCGCCATGCGTGCATCCATCATCGCCATCGGCTCCGAGATGCTCGGGCCGGTGCGCGTCGACACGAATTCGCTGAAGATCACCGCGGCGCTGGAACGCTACGGCATCGCCGTCGCCCGCAAGTCCATCGTCGGCGACACCCTCGGCGAGCTCGTCGCCGAGATTCGTTTCGCGCTGCAGCACGCCGACATCCTCATCACCACCGGCGGCCTCGGACCAACCGAGGACGACCTGACGCGCGAAGCGCTGGCGGAGGCGTTCGGGCTGACGATGGAAGTCGACCAGTCGATCATCGATCGCATTGCCGCGCGCTTCGCGGCGCGCGGCTGGGTGATGCCGGAAGTCAACAAGCGGCAGGCGAATGTCTTCAGCGGACACACCACGCTGAAGAACGAGCGCGGCACCGCGCCGGGCTTTCGCATCGAGAGCGGCGGCAAGCATGTGTGGGTCTTTCCCGGCGTGCCGCACGAGCTGGAGTGGATGCTCGCGACGTACCTCGTGCCGTGGCTCGATGAAGTGAGCGGCGGACTGGCGCGCTATCGCCGCGTGCTGAAGATTTCGGGACTCACGGAATCGGGCGTCGAAGAGAAGCTGAAGCCGTACTACGACGCGCATCGCGGCGAAGAGTTGACGATTCTCGCGACGATGGGACACATCGAGCTGCATCTGCACGCCGACGGCGCGGAGAGCGAAGCGCGTGCGCATCTGGCGTCGCGCGAAAAAGAGTTGCTCGCGATTTTCGGCGCGCGCGTGTATGGCTTCGACGACGACACGCTGGAACGTGTGATCGGGCGGATGCTCGTCGAGCGCGGCGAAACCGTGGCTGTCGCGGAATCGTGCACGGGCGGATTGCTCGGCTCGCGCATCACCGACATCGCCGGCAGCTCTGTGTACTTTATGGGCGGTGCGATCTGCTACACCGCCGCGGCCAAGACGGATATGGCCGGCGTCGACGCGCAGCTCATTCGCGAACATGGCGAAGTGAGCGAGCCGGTGGCGATCGCGCTCGCGCGCGGCATTCGCGAACGATTCAAGACGACGTGGGGCGTGGGCGTCACCGGCATCGCCGGACCGACGGGCGGCACGGCGGAAAAGCCGGTCGGGACCGTGCACGTGGCGATCTCCGGGCCGGTGGACATGCATCGCAAGCTGCTGTGGCAGGGACCACGCATGATCATCAAGCAGTACTCGACGCAGCAGGCGCTCGATCTGTTGCGCCGGTGCCTGCTGCAGGAGCGGTAGTGGCTGCGGTGAATGCGCGTGTGGTAGAACCATGCGCATGTCGCCAATGAAAACGTTCGCGCTCGCCGCCGCTGCCGCCGCGTCTTTTGCGTTGTTCGGTTGTGCCAGCACCACTGCCACTCCGCCCGCGGTAAGCGCATTCGCGCTGCGCAGCACGACGTTCGCCGCCGGCACGACGCTGCCGGACAACACCGTGCTCAATGGCCTCGATTGCCACGGCGAAAACGTCTCGCCGGAACTCGAATGGAGCGGTGCGCCATCGACGACGCAAAGCTTCGTGATGGTGCTCGATGACTACGAAGCGCGCGGCGGCGACGGCTTCGTGCATTGGGTCGCGTACAACATCCCCGCGACGTCCACGTCGATCCCCGCGAATGCGGGCGCGTCGGAGCCGGAGCTGACGGGTGGCGGACGCCACGCATACAACGACTTCCTGCGCCGCCGCTACGACGGCCCCTGCCCGCCGGAAGGGGCGCCGCACAAATATCGCTTCACCGTTTACGCGATCGACATGCCGTCCATCGACGATGCGGGCACGCCGATGACGTGGCGGAAGCTACGCTTCATCATCCACGACCACATCGTGGCGCAGGCGTCGATCACCGGATTGCGCGGGCATTAGCCGCGGCGCATGAACACGTTCGTGATCACGTCGTTGTAGAGCACGACGATCATGAGCGTGGCCAGGACCGCGAAGCCGAGCTGCTGGATCCGCTCTTTCACGCGCACCGAGAGGTCGCGGCGCGCGGCTCCTTCAATCAGCAGAATCATGATGTGGCCGCCGTCGAGCACGGGGATCGGCAGCAGGTTCATGACGCCGAGTTGCAGTGAGACGAGCGCCATGAGGCCGATCAGTTCGATCCAGCCGCGGCGCAGCATTTCGCCGGAGATTTTCGCAATTGCGAGCGGTCCGCTGAGCTCTTTGATGCTGCCTTCCGAGCGGAACATGCGCGCCAGCGCGGACATGGCCATCTTCAGCATCTTCCAGTTCTGGAAGACGCTCTCGCGCAGCGCGGGGAAGAGCGTGAATTTGCGGATGATCGTTTGCGGCACGATGCCGCGCGTGTAGTCCTGTTTGTCTTTCGGCGCGGCGAGCGTGACGTGCTGCGGTTGCGCGCCGCGCAGGTAATCGATCGTGATCGGCTGCGCGAGCGCTTTCTGCGAGATCTCGGCGAAATCATCGAGACCTTTGATGGCTTTGCCGTTCACGGCCGTGATGCGATCGCCGCTGCGAATTCCGGCTGCCGCTGCCGCCGATCCTGCTTCGACGCGTCCGACCACCGGCTCGATGGCCGGACCGATGCCCGCTTTGCCGGTCGGACCGAATTCGCTCTGCTCGCGCACCGGCGTCAGCGTCGTGCTGCGCGTCTGGCCGTTGCGCAGGTACTGCACGCGCAGCGCGGTGCCGGCGTTCATCGAGATCACGAGGCGCAGGTCGTTGAAGTCGTTGATGACTTCATCGTTCACTTTGACGATGCGGTCGCCCGGCTGCAGGCCGGCGCGCGCGGCCGGCATGTTCGGCGAGATGTCCCCGATGATCGGCTTCATCACCAGCTCTTCGGTTCCCACCATGTTGATGGCGGCCAGGAAGAGGATGGCGATGAGCACGTTCATGAACGGCCCGGCGAAGAGGATCAGGAAGCGCTGCCACTTCGGCTTGGAGAGGAACTCGTCAGGATTGGCGGGCTGGTTTTCTTCCGGTGAGTCGCCGGCCATGCGGACGTAGCCGCCGAGGGGGATGAGGGAGACGCGGTAGTCGGTGTCGCCGCGGCGGAAGCCGAAGAGGCGCTTGCCGAAGCCGAACGAGAACACGAGCACGCGCACGCGGAACAGCTTCGCCATCATGAAGTGCCCCGACTCATGGGCGAAGATCAGAAAGCCGAGAACGATGACGAAGCCGAGCAGGTTGTGCATGTCGAGTTAGCGACTCAGTGCAACATCAATTCCGCGCGCCTCGTTCCGCGCCCAGCGGTCCCAGTGCAGCGCGTCGTCCACGGAACGGATGGGAGCGACGGCGCCGGCATGCCGCTCGAGGACGCGGCTCACCATGTCTACGATTCCGGTGAAGGGAAGTTCTCCTGCGAGGAAACGCTCCACCGCAATTTCGTTCGCGGCGTTGAGGACGGCCGGCATCGAGCCGCCTTCGCGGCAGGCTTCGTAGGCGAGCGCGACCGCGGGGAAGCGGCGCGGATCGACGGGGAGAAAATCGAGCGTGCGGATCCGGCCCAGATCGAGTTTCGCGAACGGCGCGCTGATGCGCTCGGGATAGAAGAGCGCGTACTGGATGGGGAACTTCATGTCCGTCGTCGAGAGCTGCGCGATGATCGAGCCGTCGACGTACTCGACCATGGAGTGGACGATGGATTGCGGGTGGATGAGGATGTCGATCTTGTCGACGTGCAGCGCGAAGAGATGATGCGCCTCGATCACTTCGAGGCCTTTGTTCATCATCGTCGCGGAGTCGATGGAGATCTTGTTGCCCATGCGCCACGTCGGATGCGCGAGCGCGGCGTCAATGGTGATGGAGCCGAAGGTGTCGAGGTCGCGCGTGAGGAACGGACCGCCGGACGCGGTGAGGATCAGCCGCTCCACTTCGTGGTGCGCGCCGCAGCGGATGGCCTGGTGCAGCGCGTTGTGCTCGGAATCGACGGGAAGGATCTCACCGCCGAATTCACGCGCCGCGGCGGTGATGGCGTCGCCCGCAGCGACGAGCACTTCCTTGTTGGCGATGCCGACGCGCTTGCCCGCGCGCAGTGCCGCGTAGACGGGCGGGATGCCGGCCGCGCCGACGATCGCCGCGATGACGACGTTGGCGGAGGACATGGACGCAACCGCGCACGCGCCGTCGATTCCGGCGACGACTTCGACGCCGAGATCGCGCAGCTGCGCCGCATCTTCCGGATTGCGGACCGAAACGAGCTCGGGACGATAGCGAACGATCTGCTCGCGCAGCAGCTCGATGTTGGCGCCGGCGGCGAGACCGACGACGCGCAGCCGATCGGGAAAGGCATCGACGACGGCGAGCGTGCTGCGGCCGACGGAGCCGGTACTGCCGAGGATGGAGATGGTTTTCATTGCTTGGAGGCTCAAAGGCTCACAGGCTCACAGGCTCAAAGTGGAACGGCGCGAGGATAGCGTGTTTGCGCTCGTGGGGTCATGGGGAGGCGCGAAGGCGCGAAGACTCGGAGGCTCAAGGCACAAAGGCTCAAAGGCTCAAAGGCTCAAAGGGAAGCGGTTCGAGAAACGTGTATTGCGCCTGTGGGGTCACTGCGGCTGAGAGCGACGCTTGCGAGAACGGTGCTGCTTTGAGCCTTTGAGCCTGTGAGCCTTTGAGCCTGGCCGGCGCGGCAGCGCCGCAGCGCTAGCCGCTCATGATGTTCAGCGTCCGGAACCCGTGCACGATCAGCGTCCAGTAGCAATAGAGGATCGGCGCGGTGAAGAAGATCGAATCGAAGCGGTCGAGGAAGCCGCCGTGGCCGGGGATGAGGGTGCCGGAGTCTTTCACGTCCGCGGAGCGCTTCCACATCGACTCGGCCAGGTCGCCGGTCATGCCGGCGAAGGAGAGGATCACGCCTGCGAGGATCGCGTGCAGGAGTGGGAACTGCGGCAGGAAGGTGAAGTGGATCACGATCGCGACGATGAGCGAGGTGATGGCGCCGCCGATGCCGCCTTCGATGGTCTTCTTCGGGCTGATGCGCGGCGACATCTTGTGTTTGCCCATCGTCTTGCCGACGTAGTACGCGCCGGCGTCGCCGAGTCACACCAC
>DASSMK010000018.1:0-16264 GCA_035688915.1 Thermoanaerobaculia bacterium | reverse complement strand
AGCGGGAGGAGTCGGAGTACGACGTCTTCAACGCGGGACATGCGTCGACGTCGATCTCGGCAGCGCTCGGCATCACCGTCGCGCGCGACTTCCGCAAAGAGGATTGCCGCGTCGTGGCCATCATCGGCGACGGCGCGCTCTCCGGCGGTCTGGCGCTGGAAGGTCTGAACCAGGCCGGCCATCTGAAGCGCCGCCTGATGATCGTGCTGAACGACAACGACATGTCGATCTCCACGAACGTCGGCGCGATGTCGGGTTACCTCAACCAGATCATCAAAGGGCAGCGCTACAACCAGGCCAAGGATCTGGCGAAGGGCGTGATGGATCGCGTTCCGCTCATCGGCGGGAAGCTGCACGGTCTCGCGCACGACATGGAGCAGCTGCTCAAGAACATGATCGTGCCCGGCACGCTCTTCGAGGAGCTCGGTTTCAAGTACCTCGGGCCGTACGACGGTCACGACCTCGACACGCTGCTGCAGGTGATGGAGGAGAACAAGGACTACAACGGTCCGATCCTCATTCACGTCATCACGAAGAAGGGCAAAGGTTATACGCCGGCCGAGGACAAGCCGATCTGGTCGCATGGGGTGTCGCCGTTCGACATCCCGTCCGGCGAAGTGAAAAAGTCGGCGACGCCGCAGCCGCCGACGTACACGGCCGTCTTTGCGGACGCGCTGATCGAGATGGCGAAGAACGATCCGAAGATCGTGGCCATCACGGGCGCGATGCCGGAAGGCACCGGTCTCGATAAGTTCGCCAAAGCGTATCCAGATCGCATGTTCGACGTCGGCATCGCCGAAGAGCATGCGGTGACGTTTGCGGGCGGCATGGCGACGCAGGGGATGAAGCCGATCGCGGCGATCTACTCGACGTTCCTGCAGCGCGCGTTCGATCAGGTGTTCCACGACGTCGCGATCATGGATCTGCCGGTCGTCTTCGCGCTCGACCGCGCCGGCATCGCCGGGCAAGACGGCCCGACGCATCACGGCATCTACGACATGGCGTACCTGCGCGTGTTCCCGAACATGATCTGCATGGCGCCGAAAGACGAGAACGAGCTGCGGCACATGGTGAAGACCGCGTTCGAGACCGGCCACCCGACGTCGCTGCGCTACCCGCGCGGCAACGGCTTCGGCGTGAAGCTCGACGCGGAGCTGCAGTCGCTGCCGGTGGGTAAAGGCGAAGTGTTGCGCGAAGGCGATGCCGCGACGATCGTGGCCATCGGCAACGAGGTCTGGCCGGCCATGCAGGCGGCGGAGATGCTCGCGCAGGATCACATTAACGTAACAGTTATCAACGCGCGATTCATCAAACCTTTGGATGATGAATTGATTGCGAAATACTGTAAGCCTTATTCGGCGGTCATTACCGTGGAAGAAGGTTCGCTGGCCGGCGGCTTCGGCTCAGCGGTTATGGAACGCTGCGAACAGCTCAACATCCAGAACGTGCGCTTCCACTGCATCGGCATCCCCGACGAATACGTGCACCACGGCGCGCAGGACGTGCTTCGCGCGCAGTACGACTTGCACGCGGAAGGGATTGCGCGGCGGGTGCGGAAGTTTTTGAACCGGGAAGAGAAGACCGGCAACCTCGGTGACTTCGTCGAAATGCTCGCTGAGCTGGGCAATCAGATCCCTGAAGAAGACCTGAAGCGCATGCACGCGAAGGGCAAGGACTCTGACCACATCGACGAATTCGTCTACGGCAAGCGGAAGCGCACCGCCGCGAAGTGATGCGGGAGTATTTCGTAGATGCGTGGCTGATCATTGCCGCGATTGATCGCGAGGACGAGCACCACACGCGCGCGCGGAGAATCGGTGCGGTAGTTCGCGGCGCGCGCCTGATTACGCACGATGCCGTGTTGACCGAAGTCCTCGCCTTCTTCTGCGAAGAGGGTGCGCGTCCGAGAGCGGCGGCTGTAGACGCGGTTCGCCTCGCGCAACGTGAATGGATCGTGGTACCCGTCGATCGCGAGCTGTTTGATCTCGGCCTCGATCGCTACGCCGCCCGTCCCGACAAAGAGTGGTCGCATGTCGACTGCATGTCGATGGTGGTGATGGAGCAGCGCGGCATCACGCACGTGCTCACCAACGATCATCACTTTGCGCAGGCCGGCTTCACCGTCGTCAACGAATGAAGAAGCAGCGGCTCGACGTTGCGCTGGTGGAGCGGGCGCTGGTCGACACGCGTTCGAAGGCGCAGTCGCTGATCATGGCGCGGCGCGTTCTGGTGAATGGCGCGTTCGTGGACAAGGCCGGCGCGAACGTCACGGACGACGACGAGCTGCGCATCGCGGAGCTCGAGCATCCGTGGGTGGGGCGCGGCGGAATGAAGCTCGCTCATGCATTGAAAGAGTTTGCCATTAATGTGGCCGATAAAACATGTGCTGATATTGGCGCATCAACGGGTGGCTTTACTGATGTGATGTTAAAGAGTGGCGCGCGGAAGGTGTACGCGATTGATGTGGGCTACGGCCAGCTGGACGTCTCGCTGCGCAACGACCCACGCGTGATCAACCGCGAGAAGGTGAACGCGCGCTACCTGCAGCCCGAAAACTTCGACGAGCCGATCGACTTTGTCTCGATCGACGTGTCGTTTATTTCGCTCAAGCTCATCCTGCCGGCCGTAGCGGGCTTTCTGCGCGGCGAGTTGGTGGCGCTGATCAAGCCGCAGTTCGAAGTGGGGAAGGCGGACGTCGGCAAAGGCGGCATCGTGCGCGATGACGCGAAACGCGCCGAAGCGGTGGAGTCGGTGGTGGCGTTCGCGCGCGAGAACGGCTTCGCAGTACTCGGTGTCATCGAGAGTCCCATCAAGGGCGCGGAGGGCAACATCGAGTACCTCATGCACGCCCGGCGTGCTGCGTTATAGTCCGGCCGCTCGATGGATCTGAACGTCCTGACCTTGCGCCATTTCCGCACGATCTCGCGGATCGCGATGCGCAAAGCGTGGCAGCGGCTCCGTCACCGCGAACCGGCACAAGCGGCACCGCCGGCAGCGGAAGACGCGAAACCGGCCGAGCCGCTCATCGACGTGCGCGAGATGATCGCGAACAGCAGCATCCCCGAGCTGAACCGCATCGCGGAGCTCTACTTCAGCTCCGTCACCGATCGCGATTACTACCTCGCCAAGCCGTTCAGCGTGGCCGGCGACACGCCCGCGCTGCTGATCAATTTCGCGACGATGGTGCAGGGGATGAATCTCGCGCCGGGCACGCGCGTGCTCGACTTCGGCGCCGGCACCGGCTGGACGTCGCGCTACATGTCGCAACTCGGCTGCGCGGTGACGCTGCTCGACGTCTCCCCGACCGCACTCGAAATCGCGCGCGATCTTTATCAACGCCAGCCGCTCATCGGCGATCGTCCCGAACCAAAGTTCCTCGTCTTCGACGGATTCAAGATCGATCTGCCGGACGGCAGCGTCGATCGCATCCTTTGTTTCGATTCGTTCCATCACGCGCCGAATCCGCGCGACGTGCTGTTCGAGTTCGCGCGCATTCTCGCTCCGGGCGGCATCGCCGCATTCGCCGAGCCGGGCCCCGAACATTCGAAGATGCCGCAGTCGCAGTTCGAGATGCGCACGCACGGCGTGATCGAGAACGACATCGACATCCGCGCCATCTGGTCGTGGGCGCAGGAAGCCGGATTCGTCGATCTGAAGCTCGCCGCGTATCACATCCCGCCGTTCCACCTCAGCCTCGACGCCTACGAAGAACTGCTGCGCGGCGGCGAGTCCTACCTCCGCTGGGCCGAGCTCACCCGCGCCTTCCTCGGCAACGTCCGCAACTTCTTCCTCAAACGCGAAGGGCAGGAACCGCTCGACAGCCGCCGCCCCGAAAGCCTCATCGCGAAGATCGAGATCGACATGCCGTCGTCAGCGAAGAGCGGCGAAAAGATCCCGGTGCGCGCGACGATCACGAACGAAGGCCGCGCCGTCTGGCTCCCCTCCGGTGTCCCTCCCGGCGGCGTCTCCCTCGGCGCTCATCTCTACGGCGAACAAGGGCAACTGATCCGCTTCGATCACCACTGGCAGGCGCTCACCGATCCGGTGCGTCGCATCGAGCCGGGCGAAACGGTGAGCGTGCAGTTCGCGCTGCCGCCGCTCGACGCCGGTCATTACACGATCGAATTCGATTGCGTCGCCGATCGCGTTGCGTGGTTCACGCAGGTCGGATCGAGCACCGTGCGCCGCGCGCTAGTCGTGGCGTAGCGCGAGATATTCGCGCAGACCGTCACGCCACGATTCCGGCCGCACGCCGGTCACGCGCTCGTACCGCTCCGTCGACAGCACCGAATACGCCGGCCGTTTTGCGGGACGCGGAAACTCCGCGGTCGTCACCGGTGCGACATCAACCCTCGCGCGCACTTCCTCGACGATCGCGCGCGCGAAGTCGAACCAGGAGCATTCGCTTTCATCCGCGTAATGAAAAACGCCGCGCGCGTTTTCGTGCTGCGCGAGCCGCAGAATCGCGCTCGCGAGATGCGGCGTGTACGTCGGCCGTCCGCGCTGATCGCTCACCACGCGCAGCGGATTCGTCCCTTTGCGGATCTGCCCGCGCATCGCTTCGACGAAGTTCGGTCCGTTCACGCCGAACAGCCACGACGTGCGCACGATGACGTGCTTGCGCGCCTGTGTCGCCGCCTGTTCGCCGAGAAGCTTCGTGCGGCCGTAGGCGGAAAGAGGATTCGTGGCGTCGTTCACTTCGTACGGCGTGGTCTTCGAGCCGTCGAAGACAAAGTCGGTCGAGATCTGCATGAGCAGCGCGTCGACGTCGTTTGCAGCGTGCGCCAGAAACTCCACCGCCGAGCCGTTGATCGCATTCGCAATCGCTTCCTGCTCTTCGGCCAGATCGACTTTCGTGAACGCCGCGCAGTTGATGATCGCGTGCGGGCGATGTTCGGCGATGAAGTGCTGCACGGCCGTCGCGTCAGTGACGTCGAGCTCCGCGCGATTCGGTGCGATCACCTCTTCGCCGCGCGCCTGCAGTTCGTTGCGCAAATCGGCGGCCACCATTCCAGCACCGCCGGTGATCAGCCACTTCATCGAGCTTTGACCTGCACCTTGATGGGACGCGATGGCGCCACTTCGATGATGCCGAGGGCGGAGAAGGCGTAGAGGATGCGGGCGTTGTCGGCGGCGGGGAGCGGCTCCGTGCTCACGAGCTCGAAGAGGCTGCGGCGGCCGTTCACCGCGTTCAGCAGGCGCTGTTCATCGGCGTCGAGTGTCACGTCGGCAACGTCGTTCGTCCGCGCGAAAACGGTCGTTTTTGAGCCGAGTCGGGCCACGAGCGCGCGCGCGTCCGGCATTCTGCGGACGCCTTGCAGCACGGCCTGCAGCGTCGGGATCTCGAGCTTCACGAATTCGCGTTGCTTGTCGCGGCCGGGCGCGAAGGCCACGGTGCCGGACTGCCAGGCGAAGACCGACCAGACGATCTCCTGAATCTGTTCGCGCAGCGCGACGAAGAGATCGCGCGGCTCGACGGCGCGCATCTCGGCGAGGATCACGCCTTGCCGCTTGCCGGTTTCACGCAGCAGGCGCACGCTCTCGTCGTACTGCGCGCGCGTGATCGTCCCTTCGCGCAGCAGCTTGTCGCCGAGTGAATCTTCCACGCGGTTCGACGTGGCGAAGAGGATCAGACCGCCGTCGAGATAGATCTGCTTCAGTTCGCCCGTGTCGTCGCGACGGCATTCGATCGCGCCGGGCACGCGGTGCCGGTGGATCTTGACCAGAATCTCAGGGAGCGGCGTTTGGGCGAGATCGCCCTGAAAGAATGGTACGGGCGCGGAAGACGGCTCGTGCGGAACCATCACCCGGCGCGGCGTCAGGCCTTGTCTTCCGTCGACTTCGGCAGCGCTTTGTCGTCTTTGCCCTTCAGCCCGTCGCGGAAATTCGAGATCCCCTCGCCGAGGCCGCGGCCGAGCTGCGGCAGCTTGCCGGCGCCGAAAATGACGATGACGATCACGAGAATGACCAGCAGCTCAGGCAGACCAAATGAACCAAACATGATTCCTCCAGGGAAAGTGCGACCCGCGACGGCAGAGTGTAACCGAACGTAGCGTTGTGCCGGGAGAACATTGGCGGTGGCGGATACGTTCCCTGGGAGGCAGCGGTCAGCGGCCAGCGGCCAGCGGCCAGGCCAAGAAGTGGTCAGTGGTTAGTGGTCAGTGGTCAGCGTGCGCGGCCTTGCGGCCGCCATGAATGACGACAGGCCCGTTCGTTCCCTCTGGCCGCTTGCCGCTGGCCGCTGGCCGCTTCCAAACTGACCACTGACCACTAACACCTCTCCCTTGCTACCATCCGCCCCTCATCTATGCTCGATCTCACCGGACTGAATCCTCAACAGCGCGAAGCCGTGACGCACGGCATGGGGCCGCTGCTCGTATTGGCGGGCGCGGGCTCGGGCAAGACGCGCGTGATCACCTATCGCATCGCCTATCTCATCGGCGAGATGGGCATCCATCCCGCGAAGATCCTGGCCGTCACGTTCACGAACAAGGCCGCGAGCGAGATGCTGCATCGCGTCGACACGCTCGTGCCGCCGACAGGCGGTGCGCGGCCGTGGGTCGGCACGTTCCACTCCACGTCGCTGCGCATGCTGCGCCGTTACGCCGATCGTCTCGGCTTCACGAAATCTTTTGCCATCTACGACACGTCGGATCAGATGACGCTCATCCGCCGCTGCATGCGCGAGCTGAACGTCAACGACGAAGCGTTCCCGCCGCGCTCCGTGCTCACGCGCATATCCCACGCGAAGAATGAGCTGATCGGACCGGCGGAGTACGAGAAGACCAATCTCGATTTCTTCGGCGCGCGCGTGTCCGACATCTACCGCCTCTACCAGAAGAAGCTGCGCGAGTTCGACGCGATGGATTTCGACGATCTGATCGGCAACTACGTGCAGCTGCTCGAAAAGAACGAAGACGTGCGCGAAGAGCTGCACGCGCGCTTCCAGCATCTGCTCATCGACGAGTACCAGGACACCAACCGCGCGCAGTACGTGCTGGTCAAGCTGCTGGCCGGCAAAGCGGGCAACATCATGGCCGTCGGCGACGAAGATCAGAGTATTTATCGTTTCCGTGGCGCAGACATCAAAAACATCCTCAATTTCGAGAATGATTTTCCAGGAGCGAAAATCATCAAACTCGAACAGAACTACCGCTCCACCGGCAACATCCTCGATGCCGCCACGGGCGTCGTCTCGAACAACATCGCGCGCAAGGGGAAGACGCTCTTCACCGACGGCGGCAAGGGCGATCCGGTGCGCATCGTCACCACCAGCAACGAACGCGAGGAGGCGCAGTTCACGATCGAGAAGATCAGCGGCTTCCGCAACCGCTATCCGTTGACGGAGATCGCGGTGCTCTTCCGCACCAACGCCCAATCGCGGCCTTTTGAAGAAGAGCTGCTGCGCGCGAACATGCCGTACTCCGTCGTCGGCGGCGTGAAGTTCTACGAGCGCGCGGAGATCAAGGACATTCTCTCGTTCGTGCGCCTGGCGGTGCGGCCGCATGACACGCCATCCATCGAGCGCGTGATCAACGTACCGTCGCGCGGCATCGGCGACACCACGCTGGCCACGCTGAACGAGAAGTCGACGGAACAGAGCGTCTCGCTCTGGACGATCATCGAAGGCGATCTCAGTTTCCTGCCCTCGCGCGCGTCGAAAGCGGTGAAGGAGTTTCGCGAGATCGTGCACGACCTGCAGCGCGCCGCGAATCATCCCATCCCCGAGTTCGTCGACTACGTGCTGGTGCGCACCGGTTACCGGCGCATGCTGCAGGAATCGCGCGATCTGCAGGACGAATCGCGGCTCGAGAACATCGACGAACTGCTGAACTCCGCGCGTGAGTATTGGGAGAACAACCCGCAGTCCACGCTCAACGATTACCTCGACTCGCTGACGCTGATGTCTGATCTCGATCGCTACGAATCGCAGAAGGGCATCACGCTGATGACGCTGCATTCCGCGAAAGGGCTCGAGTTCAAAGTCGTCTTTCTCGCGGGGATGGAAGAGGGCATCCTGCCGCACTCCAATTCGCTGGAGCACACGGACGATCTGGAAGAAGAGCGGCGGCTTTGCTACGTCGGCATGACGCGCGCGCGGGAGATGCTGTTCTGCATGCACGCGCTGGAGCGCCGGCTGCACGGCAAGTTCCGCGAGCAGAACGCATCGCCGTTTCTCGATGAGATTCCGGAGGCGGCGAAGGAAGAGCTGCGGCTGGCGAGCTCGTACCGCCGCGTGTCCGACGAACCGTCGTGGCGCGAGCGTCCGATGCAGCAGCAGCGTGGAGCGGCGGGCGCCCCCGCCCGCCGTTTCGAGCGGCCCTATGGATCTTACGGAGGCGGCTCCTCGGCGGGCAGCGGCGCCCGCCGCTCCAACGTTTCGCCGCCGCAAGCGCCGCCGAAGCCGCGCGCGAATGAATCGGTGAACGGCGTGCTGTCGTTCTTCGGCAACAACGCGCAGGCTCCGGTTCAGTTCGATCCGAACGCGATCCGCGCCGCCAAGGAAGCGGCGCCCGCGGGAGCTGCGGCCGAGCTGAAGCGTGGTCAGCGTGTGCGCCACGAACAGTTCGGTGTCGGCACGATCCTGACGATGGAAGGTTCCGGTCCGGATGCGAAATTGACGGTCTACTTCGATCGCGCCGGCTCGAAAAAATTCATCGCTAAATTCGCCAAGCTCACGCGCGCGTAACCCCGCCCGTGGCACCGCCATCGCACTGTTTCTCCTCGGAGGAACATCAATGGCTGATTTGACGAAAGTGCAGCAGGCTGTGCAGAGCGTGGGCGCGTCGAGCGGTGTGCGCAATCTCTCGGCACGCGCGAACGGCAACTCCATCGAGATCCACGGCACCGTCCATTCGCTGGCGGAGAAACAGGCGGTGATGCGCGCCATCACCGAGCGCGTCGGCGACGTCGGACTGATGAATCACATCGAAGTGGCCGCAGCGGCGCAGACGCAGAGCACACCGCAGCCGCGGCCGATGCAGCAGCAGGTGCCGCCGCTCGCCGCACCCGGCGTGCAGCACGCCACCGAGATCCGCACGCCTACCGTGAAGAAAGGCGAGACGCTCACGCACATCGCGCAGCACTACTACGGCAAGGCGAGTGAGTACAAAAAGATCTTCGAGGCGAATCGCGATCACCTCACCGATCCCGACAAGGTCCGCGAAGGGATGACGCTCAGGATTCCGTAATGACCAGGAAGCGCATTGTCGACAATCGCAATCGCCCCGCGCAGCCGGAGCCGAACGAAGACGAGGCGGTGCAGAAGCCGCCTCGCATTCGGGAGGAAGCGACGATAGCGAAACGCGAGGCGAAGCCGAAGAAGTAAAGCGACGCGGCGCTACGAGCTCTTGGCCACTTTGCGCCGTTTGGCGTGCAGGCGGTCAATGAGCTTCGTGGCGCTGCGCACCTGCTCGAGGATCTTCTCCTCGAGGCCCGCGCCTTTCGTCTTGAAGCTCTTGGCGCGGCGGAAGACCTGCCGCGCGCGATCCTTTTCGCCGCTTTCGAGCAGCGCCATGCCGAGGTGCATGAGGTTCGTGGCAGTGGGGCCGAGATCGGCGGATTTGGTCAGGAAATCGACAGCATTCCGGAAATCGCGGCGTTTGAAGTAGACCCAGCCGAGCGCGGCGAGCGGAAACTGCTTGAGCTCTTTCGGTGAATAGCGGAGCGCGAGCTGCGCGCTCTCCAGCGCTTCATCGAGACTCTCTTCCATCTCGGCGAGGTTGTACGCCTTCTCGTAGTACGCGATCGATTTCGCGTAGTTCGACGTGTAATCGCGCAGCATCTCTTCGAGCGCGCGGTTCGCTTCCTTGAAGTTGCCTTCGGCGCGCAGCGCTTCCACCAGCGTCGTGTACGCGGCCGCGGCGACCACTTCCGCCGGCTTCGTTTTCAGGATGCGCCGCGCCACGCCGATCGCCTCGGTGTTCATGTCGAGGTGCGAGCAGAGCAGCGCGTAAGGCAGCAGGACGTTGGAGTTTTCGGGATCGTCCTGCGAGGCGCGGCGGTATTGGTCGAGCGCCTCAGCGTACTTGCCTTCGCCGATCATCTCTTCCGCTTCGACCATGGCCTGCGCGGCCTGCCCTTCCACCGGCACGTGACCGCTGATGCCTTCGTAGATGCGGACGGCCTGCTGGTACTCCATCTTGTTCGGATTGAGCTCCAGCGCTTCCTGGAAGCAGTCGATCGCTTTGCGGTTCCAGTTGCGGTCGAGATAGCAGAGGCCGAGGTGGTAGATGGCTTCTTCGTAATCGGGGTCGAGCTTCAGTGCGCCCTGGAACGATTTGATGGCGCGCTCCAGCTGTCCCTTCTCGTAGAAGATCGTGCCGAGCAGATAGAACGCCTGCGGGATCTGTTCGAGCTGGATCGCTTTCTCGAGGAACTTCTGCGCGCGGAGAAGCTTTCCTTTGCGCGCGTAGATGGCGCCGAGAGAAAAGTACGGGAGGAACGATTCCTGAGAGATCTGGATGGCGCGGCGCAGCCAGCGTTCGGCGCCTTTGAGATCCTGCCGTTCGTGCAGCAGCACGCCGTAAAAAACGGCGGCGTCGAAATGATCGGGCTGCACTTCCAGCGTGCGCTCCAGATACGACTTGGCGCGGTCGAGATTGCCGTCGTTGAAGAACATCTCGCCGAGAAAGAACGAGAGCTCGTAATTGTCGCGATCGAGGCGGAACGCTTCTTCGAGCTGCTTCATCCCGCGATCGGGATCGAAGCCGTCGAATGCGCCTTCCGCTTCACCGACCAGCTGCAGGAAGCGCTCGCGTTTTTCGCCGCGGAACAGCGAGACCATGCGGTCTTTGCGCTCGGTGAAGCGCTGCTTCTTTTCGAGAGCGAGCATCTGCTCGCCCATCTTCGATTCCCACAGCTCGACCACTTCGTCGCTGGAGAGGAGGTTCTTCTTTTCGAGCAGCTCTTTGACGGAGAGGAGACCGGTTTGATTGATGAAGATGGCGCGCTCGTGCTTCTGCACGGCGTCGATGAGCGAGCGCATCGTTTCGGCGGAGCGCTTGATGATCTCTTCGAGCGCCGAAACGCGCTCGAGCAGATGTTCGTCGAGGGAAAGGTCTTCTTCCTCGTCGTACTCTTCGATGTCGTCTTCGTCGAAGGCTGCCACGCCGGACAGAACCATCAATTTGTTCTGGCAGCGGAAGCAGTATTCGCGCTCGTCGTCGTTGTACGCGCTACAGGTCTGACAAAGCATGATTATGTGCGGATTAGAACAGCGTTAGCGGCGTGTGTCATCCCGGGTGGGCGAGCGGTCAGCGGCCGCTTCATTTCCCGTACGAATAGAAGCCTTTGCCCGTCTTTTTCCCCAGCCAGCCGGCATCGACCATCTTCACGAGCAGCGGGCACGGCCGGTATTTCGGATCGCCGAAACCTTTCTCCAGCACGCGCAAAATGGCCAGGCAAACGTCGAGACCGATGAAGTCCGCGAGCGTCAGCGGACCCATGGGGTGATTCATCCCCAGCTTCATCACGCCGTCGATCGCTTCCGGCGTGGCCACGCCTTCGTACAGCGCGAAGATCGCTTCATTGATCATCGGCATCAGCACGCGATTGGAGATGAAGCCGGGATAGTCGTTCACTTCGATGGCCGTCTTGCCCATGCGTTTGGCGAGATCTTCGACCAGGCGATAGGTCTCGTCGGAGGTGGCGATGCCGCGGATCACTTCCACCAGTTGCATCACCGGCACGGGATTCATGAAGTGCATGCCGATCACTTTGTCCGGCCGCTTGGTCGACGCCGCGATTTTCGTGATGGAGATCGAGGACGTATTCGACGCCAGGATGCATTCAGGCTTGGTGATGCCGTCGAGTTTCGCGAAGAGCTGCGTTTTGGCGTCGAGCTGTTCGACGATCGCTTCAATGACGATGTCGGCGTCGCCGATGGTGCTGACGTCGGTGGTGGTCTTGATGCGCGAGAGCACGCCGTCACGCTCTTCGACGGTCATGCGGCCTTTGTCGACGCCGCGCTGCAGGTTGGACGTAATCGTCGAGACCGCGCGCTTCAGAAAGTCTTCGGTCATGTCGACCAGCGTCACATTGAAGCCGGTGGCGGCCGCGGTATGGGCGATTCCGTTGCCCATGGTGCCGCCCCCGATCACCACGATGTTTTTCATCTGTTTGCACTCCCGGAGCTGCGAAATTCGGCAGACTCTATCTCACTTGGCGTAAGATCGAGCGCTCTCGGGAGACCAGGGTATGGCGCGGAAATGTTTCATGTGTGGTCGCGAAGTCATAGAGGGAATCCTCTGTGAAAAGTGCGACAAGCCGCGCAAGAAATCGACGCCCGACGCGGGCATTTCGATTCCGTCTCCCGCAATTGCGCAGGCTGCTCCGCCGCCGCGCGAACCAGCACCGCCGGCGCCATCCGCTCCGATGCGCAGCGCAGAAGCGACGGCGCCGCAGCTCGATCCGTTCCCCAAAGCGCCGGTGCTGCCGTTCCCGATCGAATCGACTTCGCTCGCCATCACCAGCGTCGTCGATCTCCTCGTCGCCTCCGGTGTCGCGTCCGTTCTTCTCGGCCCCGATCGCAGCGTAAAGTTCGTCTCCGACGCCGCGCGTCAGCTCTTCGACGCTTCGCAGGCGGAGCTGAGCCAGGTCGCCGCAATCGAGCAGAAAGCCGCGATTCGCATCGGCGAGCTCTCGGTGCCCACGTGCGCGGGCACGCGCATCCGCAACCAGAACATCCTCTACACGCTCGTGCCGATGTCGGGCGGTGCGGCCGGTGCCGTGCTCGTTTTCCGCGCCGCCGATCCGATGAACGAATCGCACGCGTCGTTCGTCACGTACGTGCGCGAGACCGTGTTCGGACCGTTGCGTGCGCTGCGCGAGTCGCTCACCGCGGCGGCGCGCACGCGCAAGGATCCTCTGCTCGCAGACAGCGCGGCCGGACTCGATCAGATTCTCTCGTCATTGGAGATGGCGCCGGAAGTGGGCGAGCCTTCGCCGGCCGCGCGTCCGGTGCCGACCGTCAGCGACGTCGTGCGCCGCGTGGCCGATCGCTTCCGCGCGTACGCCGATCTCAAAGGCATCAAGCTGGAGATCGACGCGCAGGATCTCGACGAACGCTTCGCCGATCACGAGCCGCTGGCCGATGCGTTGGCGATCATGATGGACAACGCGCTGCACTACGTGCCGGGCGGCGGTCAGGTGGTGATCGGCGTGCGCTGGATGGAGCACAAGGGCAAGCCGCTGCTGCTCTTTTTCGTGATGGACAACGGGCCGCTCGTGCCGGAGTCGTTGCGCACGGCGATCTTCGAGCCGTCCTTCGCCTGGAACCCGACGGCGGCGGAGCGCACGGGCCGCGGCCTCTTCAAATGCCGCGAATTTGCCGTGGCGCACAGCGGTTCTGTGTGGGTCGAATCCAAGACCGGAAAAGCCTGTACGTTTTTCCTGCGAGTCCGTCCCGACGGCATTCGCTAGGTGCTCCCGATGAAAGCCCGAATCCTCGTCCTTCTGGCCGTCCTCCTTTCCTCCGCATTCGCGTTGCACGCGGATGACACCGACATCACGCGCGAGCACGTGGTGGCGCGCATGAATGTCTATCGCGCGCAGGAAGGTCTGCCGCCGCTCGTCGAGAACACGACGCTCGACGCCGCCGCGGATGATCGCGTGCGCGACATGGAAGAGCTGGCGTACTGGGCGCACACCTCGCCGGAAGGCCGCTCGCCGTTCACCTGGATCCGCACGCGGCAGTACGACTACTCGTACGCCGGCGAGAATCTCGCCACCGGCTTCGAGACCGTGGGCGTGCTTGTCGAGTCCTGGATGGAGTCGCCGGGACACCGCGCGAACATCATGTCGCCGATGTACCAGGAGTGCGGCATCGCCATCATCGAAGGCTCGACGGTCGGACGGATGACCGGCAAGTCGGTGGTGGTGATGTTCGCGCGGCCGCGCGTTGCGCTGCAGAGCGCCGCGAAGTAGCCTGCTGTCACGCGCGTTTACGCGACCCGCACGGCCGGATCGACGTCGCGCGCCCAGCGCTGCATCCCGCCCGCGAGATTCAGCACGCGCGAGTAGCCCGACTGCAGCAGAAAGTGCTGCGCGTGCGCGCTGCGCGCACCAGAGCGGCAGATCATTACGATCTCCTGATCCTTCGGGATTTCGGCCACGCGCTTAGTGAGCTCGCCGAGCGGAATGTGCGTGGCGCCTTCGATGTGGCCGGCCTGCCATTCGTACGGCTCGCGCACGTCGATCATCACGACGTCGTTTTTCTTCTGCGACAGCTGCTGCGGAGTGATTTCGGTCGAGGTCACGGGACTGCAGAACTCCTCGTAGTCGATGAGATGGGTGATCGCTGCATGCTCGTCGCACCGCTTGCGCAGTTTCATCACGCGGAACGACATCCGCAGCGCGTCGAAGAGTAGCAGACGGCCGGTCAGCGTTTCGCCCGCGCCGGTCAGCAGCTTGATCGCTTCCGTCGCCTGCAGCGTGCCGATCACGCCCGGCAGCACGCCGAGCACGCCGCCTTCGGCGCACGACGGCACGAGATGCGGCGGCGGTGGATCGGGATAGAGGCAGCGATAGCAAGGTCCGTTTTTCTGGTCGAAGACCGAGACCTGCCCGTCGAAACGAAAGATCGATCCGTAGACGTTCGGCTTGCCGAGGAGCACACACGCGTCGTTGACGAGATAGCGCGTGGCGAAGTTGTCGGTGCCGTCGACGACGACGTCGTAGCCGCCGAGAATCTCCAGCGCGTTTTCGGAGGTGAGCCGCGCGTCGTGCGTGACGATCTCGATCTCGTCATTCAGATCGCGCAGACGTTCGCTCGCCGCCTCCAGCTTCGGCCGTCCGACGTCCGACGTGCCGTACAGAATCTGCCGGTGCAGGTTCGTGATGTCGACGCGATCAAAGTCGACCAGCCCAATGCGTCCCACACCCGCCGCCGCGAGATACGTGGCCACCGGACTGCCGAGGCCACCGGCGCCGATGACCAGCACAGAGCCGCGCGACAACTTCTCCTGCCCGGCTTCGCCGATTTCGGGGAGGAGGAGGTGGCGGGAGTACCTCTCGGGCAGGCTCATAGGCTCACAGGCTCATAGGCTCATAGTGGAGACGGTTCGAGTGGGGGCGGTTCGCGCTTGTCGGCTTGATGCAACCTCCGACGTTCATGCCCACAGGCGCGACGCGTGCGGCCACCTCTATGAGCCCATGAGCCTATGAGCCCATGAGCCTGCCGCAGGCGCGCGAAGCGCGCCTAAGGCAACAGCCTCCCCACCACTTCCTGAATCTTCTTCCCGTCCGCGCGGCCGCGGAAACGCGCCGTCGCTTCCTTCATCACTTTGCCCAGGTCTTTTTTCGACTGCGCGCCGGTGGAGGCGATGATCTCGCGCAGGCCCGCTTCGAGCTCTTCGTCGCTCAGCTCCGGCGGCAAATAGCCCTTGAGCTGTTCCATCTCGCTGCGCTCTTTGTCGGCGAGCTCGGGACGATTCGCATTCGTGTACTGCTCGATCGAATCGAGGCGCTGCTTGACCGCTTTGCGGATGACGCTCATCGCTTCTTCATCCGACAGCTCGTGGCCGACGTTGATCTGCTCGTTCTTGATCGCCGACTGCAGCATGCGCAGCGTGGAGAGCTTTTCCTTCTGCTGCGCCTTCATCGCTTCCGTCAGGTCGGCGCGGATCTTTTCGCTCAGTTGGCCCATCGGTGTTCCTTTCGCGACGCATGTTATAACTCGCCGCCATGTCGCTCGACGTTCGCGCGCGGCTGGCAGCGACCGGCGCGCTGCTCTCCGGCCACTTCCGCCTCTCCTCGGGGCTGCACAGTCCGAACTACGTCCAGTGCGCACGGCTCCTCGAACATCCCCGTGACGCCAAAGCCCTGGGCGAAGCGCTCGCGGCGCAGGTGAAGTCGTTCGACATCCAGCGCGTCGTCGCGCCGGCGCTGGGCGGCGTGATCATCGGCTACACCGTCGCCGAAGCGCTGGACCTGCCGTTCATTTTCACGGAACGCAAAGACGGCGCGATGACGCTGCGCCGCGGTTTCGCCATCGCCAGCGGCGAGCGCTGCGCGATCATCGAAGACGTCGTCACCACCGGCAAGTCGACGCGCGAGACCGCGGACGTCATCGCGCAGGACGGCGGCGTCGTGGCTGGTTACGCATCGATTCTCAATCGCAGCGGCAAAGCAAATCCATTCGATCCCGCGCCGTACGCTGCGCTGCTTGCACTCAATCTCGACACGCACGAAGAAGCGGCCTGCCCGCTTTGCGCAGAAGGCGCGGCGCTCGACGCACCAGGCTCGCGATACTCCGGAAAATGAC
>DASSMK010000017.1:0-2739 GCA_035688915.1 Thermoanaerobaculia bacterium | reverse complement strand
CGCCGCGCGCGAGGAGATCGGCGGCGAGGCTGCCGAAGTTTTTTGCGACGAGCATGTCCAGCGAATCAGGTGCGCCGGACCGCATGAGATAGGCGAGGCGCTGGTAGATCACTTTGTCGCGGAACTTCTTCTCCAGGTGATCGGAGAGGATGCCGCCGATGCCGCCCAGCTTGCGGTTGCCGAAGGCGTCCGCTTCGCCGCTTTCGATGAGCGTTCCGCCGATCGCCGACGCGCCTTCCGAGATCGCCACGACTGCGTAATTGCTGGGGTTTTCGCGGCGATCGCGCGCGAGCATGTCGGAGAGCCGCTCCGCGTCGAACGGCACTTCCGCGATGATGGCGCGGTCGACGGCGCCGAGGTACGACGCGAGCAGACAGGTCTCGCCGGAGTAACGGCCGAAGAGCTCGACGATCAGGAAGCGTTCGTGCGAGCCGGCGCTGGTGCGGAGATCGTTGATGAACGTGACGGAGCGCGTGACCGCGGTCGAAAAGCCGAGGCAGTAGTCGGTGCCCCAGACGTCGTTGTCCATCGTCTTGGGGATGGCCATCATCGGGACGCCGGCTTGATGCAGCGTGCGCGCGAACGTGAGCGTGCCGTCGCCGCCGAGGGCGACGAGATAGTCGAGCTTGAGGAAGTCGATGACGCGCAGTGCGGCGCGTGTGAGGTCGTAGCGGCCGCGTTCATCCGGCGCGCCTTTCGTCGCCTGCAGATGCGCCGGGATGTTTTCCGGTTTGCTGATCGACGGATTGATGCGCGAGGTGTGCAGCACGGTGCCGCCGCTGCGATCGATGGCGCGCGTGTTGGCGCGGTTGAGCTGCGTCACCCACGCGGAGTTGTCGACGCTCGCGTCGGGGATGATGTTGAGCAGCGAGGCCCAGCCGCGCCGCAGTCCGACGACTTCGAAGCGCTCCGTTTCGAGCGCGCGCCAGACGAACGATTTGATGGCGGCGTTGAGACCGGGAACGTCTCCGCCGCCGGTGAGAATGCCGATGCGTCGCACGGAGCAGGGTTATAGCAGACGCCGCGCCGACCTCACCTCAGCCGCGCGTTCGCCGCCGCTTCTCCCTCCGGGAAGAAGACGACCTTCAGCGCTTCGTGGCGATCGAATCGCGCGATCCCTTCGTGGAACGAATCGAGCGAATCGTACGTGGCCTGCACCACCCACTCCACGTCGAGACCGGAGCGCAGCAGCGAGAGCATTCGTTGCCACGTCGAATACATGCGCCGGCCGATGATGCCCTGCATCGTCACGCCTTTGAAGATGACGTTGCGCGTGTAGTCGTTGATGGTGACGGCGTGGCCGGCGGGGAGGCCGAGGAGTGAAAGGGTGCCGCCCATGCGGACGATGTCGAGGCCGAAGTTGATCGCGGCCGAAGAGCCCGACATTTCGCAGACGATGTCGACGCCGACGCCGTCGGTGATGCTCTCGATGGCGCTCTTCACTTCGGCGGGATCGGTCGTGCGCACGTTGAACGTGTGCAGGTTCGCGAAGCCGCGCGCGGAGGCCCAGCGACGCGCCGTTTCGAGCGCGTGATCGCTGACGTCCGTGACGATGACGACCGAGGCGCCGCTGTGCTCGGCGATGGCGGCGGACATCGCGCCGATCGGTCCGAAGCCGGTGATCGCCACCGCTTTGCCGGCCAGATCGACGAGCTGCGTCGTGTGCACGGCGTTGCCGAGCGCATCGAGGAAGGCGCCGACGCGGAGGGGAACGTACTTGCCGAGCTTGATCACGTTTGAGGCCGGCACCTTCACGAATTCGGCGAACGCACCGTCCTCGTGGAGGCCGTAGATCCTGGTGCGGATGCAGATGTGTCCCTGGCCGCTGCGGCACTGCGGGCATTCGCCGCAGATCACGTGCATCTCGGCCGAGACGTAATCGCCGACGCTCAGTTTTCCTTCGTGCGCTCGCGCGGCGTGCTCGCCGATCTCTTCGATGAATCCGCAGAACTCATGGCCGTAGATGCGCGGCGGCTTCACGGAATCGTGAATGGACGGATCCCAGTGATAGATGTGTTTGTCGGTGCCGCAGATGGCGGCGGCGGCAACGCGGATCACGACTTCGTCCGGGCCGGGATGCGGCGTCGGGCAATCGCGAATTTCAGTTCCGGCGGGGCCGTCGAGAGGGGCGGATTTGACGACAGCTTTCATGTCAGTGAGGCGCCGCGAAATGTGGGCTCACGCGGGCGGCGCGGATGCTATCACGCCGTGTCGCGGGTCGTTTCCGCGCGTCACGCGGTGTAGAGCGCGCAGCGCGACGTCGGTCATCTGTTCGAGGAGCGGCGTCTCTTCCACCGAGAGCGCGTGACCGCGTCGCGGCAGATCGGCGATGAATTGTGAGATCGCCCAGATCAGCGTGTCGGCGTCTTTCACGTAGAGGTCTTTGTGCAGCCCGCCTTCGACGCAGAAGATGCGCTTCTTCGCGGTGCAGGAATCGAAGAGCTGATGCGCCATCCGGCAGGGGATGACTTCGTCGGCCGTGCCGTGCAGAACGAGCAGCGGCACTTGCAGCTGGCGCACGACTTCGAGCGTGTTGAAGAGATTGCCGGCGAGGAGATGCATCGGCAGGCGCGGGAAAAGGACGCGCGTGATGTGCGGCAGGCTGGTGAACGTCGATTGCAGAATGAGGCCGTCGAACGGATGCCGTTTGATGACCTGTGCGGCGATGGCGCCGCCGAGGGAGAAGCCGTAGAGGAGAGAGGGGAGATGCTGGGGGCGGATCTTCTCGTGGTAGCGCGC
>DASSMK010000016.1:0-25421 GCA_035688915.1 Thermoanaerobaculia bacterium | reverse complement strand
TGCAGCACAATCCGTCGGAGACCATCCGCATCGTCGTCGAGCGCGGTTACGCGGAGTACGCGCGGGCGAAGTTTCCGAATGCGCAGGCGCGGCTCGACGATCTCGAACAGCTCTCGCAATATGCGCTGCGCTACGAGAGCGTGACGCAGTTTCTCGACGAAGTGGCGCTCGCCAATCCGCTGGCGGGCGAAGACACGGCCGTGGTCGGACCGGAAGACGAGAAGATCGTGCTGACGTCCGTGCATCAGTCGAAAGGTCTGGAGTGGCGGACCGTCTTCGTGATCTGGCTCGCCGACGGCCGCTTCCCTTCGCAACGCGCGCTGCGCGTGCCGGGCGGGATCATCCGCATCGAGCCGAATCGCGTGCATGAAGCGCTGCCGCTGCTCGAAGGAGCCACCGAAGACGCGCCCGTGATCGACGAGCAGGGCACGCGCGAGCTGGTCATTCCGGGCGAGGAAGAAGAGCGCCGGCTGTTCTACGTGGCCGTGACGCGCGCGATGCAGGAGCTCTATCTCGTCTTCCCGGTCATGGCGCGCGACCGCGGCGGCATGGACATCCTGATGGAGCCGTCGCGTTTCGTGCGCGAGCTGCCCGGCGACGTTTACGAAAAGTGGGTGATCGGCGCGGAGTAACCGTTCCGCGCCGATCGTCCCGCCTACTCTTTCATCGTTCTTTCGTCCTGCGCCGCCTTGCGCTGAATGGCGTCACTGGCCGCCGCCGTGCTGAGCACCGCCGCGATGCGGCGCACGTTCGCGCCGTTCTCCGGCGCATCGACGCCCATCTGCTTGTCGATGAGATTCCGCGTGCGCGCCGCGAGCAACCAGCCGAGCGGGAACTGCGCCTCCTGCGGATGGTGGATGAGCGTGAACGTCGTGTAGTTCGCCGGCGTCATCATGGAGCGCAGCTGCGCGACGGCCAGATCGGCGCGCGCTTCGCGCGTGGAGAGCAGCGCGCGCACCGGCGAGAGCACTTCGTTCGCGCGCGTTTCCGGCCGCGGCGCCGCCGGGTACTGCGGCTGGTATTCGATGAACAGCACGTACGGCCGGATGCGCGGGTCGTTGCGCTTCTGGATCACGCGCACGAGCTCCGCGGCGGTGGCGGCGCCGGAGTTCTCGAGATAGCCGCCGTCGACGACATGATCGCAGCGCTGCCCCGGTTTGCAATCGAGCGGCGAATTGCCCGGCTGCCGCGGCGTCACCGCCGGATTGCGCAGGATCGTTCCCGCCGGCGAGACGTACGTGAAGCGCGCGCTGTTCAGCGCCGCATTGCTCATCGGCAGATCGAAACCATTTGCATTGAAGATGTCGACCGCTTTCGCGTAGTCGTTGTCGATGCGGCAGTTGCTGGCGATGATGCGCTGTCCGGTCTCGACGCTCGTGCCGTTCAGGAAGAGCGACGGCAGATGGTGCTGATGTTTGGTGAGCGGCGCGACGAAGCTTTGCGCGAACCGATCCGAATTCGCCACCTCTTTCCACGCCCGCTCCCAACCGCCCGTCAGCGCTTCGGCCCGATCGGGAAGAATCGGCGCGGGGATGAAGCGCTGCACGAAGTCCTGCTGCGTGAAAGCGGCGAGCGTCGGCGCGAGCGCGTCGTACGCGAGAATCTCGCGCGCCTTCGGACGCAGCAGACCAAAGTCCGGCCGCTCCGCCTGATCGACGAGCAGCGACGCGTAGTTCGCCGCGCCGACGGAGCCGCCGGAGACCCCGCTGATCGCGAAGAGATGTCCGGTGAAGCCGGGCACCGTGTCGCTGAGCGAAGAGAGGACGGTGGACGTCCAGTACGCCGCGCGAATGCCGCCGCCTTCGGTGGCCACGATGAACACCGGATGCACCGCTTCGTTCGGGAACTGCGCGTCGAGCCGCTTGTACCAGTCGTCGAAGACTTTGTCCGTCGTGCTGCGCGCGTTCACGACCGGCGCGCTGTTCGGAATCGAGGGCAGCGTGTGGTTGTCGGCGAGCGGACTGATGATCACCGCGAAGATCGCCAGCCACGTGAGGATCGGCACGCGCAGCTTCATGCCCACGTAGACGATGGCGCCGCCGAGGGCGACCCAGAGGGCGAGGGAGATCAGAACGATGGAGATCGTGCCGAGGACGCCGATGCTCTGCACCGCGAACGTCGACGCGACGAGGAAGACCACCGCCAGGAGGAACGTCAGGCCGAGGACGACTTTCGTGGAGGTGCCGAACGACGAAGCGTCGTGATGTTGATCGGTCGCGTAGTCGTCGCGGCTCTCCAGCCAGCCGCGGCGGAGGACGACGAAGATCAGGAAGAGCAGCGCTTCGAGCGAGATGCCGAGAATCATGCGCAGCAACGCGGTGCGCGGCTGTTCGACCGTCGCGCCGTAGCCCTGCCGCACTTTCCAAAGCGCCCAGGCCACGACGGCGAAGCCGAGGATGCCGAGGAGGCGCGGCGTGATTTTCACGAGCCACGGATGATCGCTCGCGGCGGGCTGCTCGGGAAAGCGCACGCGCAACAGTTGCCGCGACCAGTACCACGCCTGCAGCGCGTACATGCCGGTGAGCAGCACGAAGAGCAGGCGCACCGCAAAGCGGCCGCCCGGATGCGCGGGATCATCTTCCGCGAGCGCGGCCAGCGCGTCGTGACCTTGATCGCTGGCGAGCAGCGCAAACGCGAGCACGCCCAGCGTGATGAAACTGAAGCGAATCGGCAGCAGCATGCGATACAGCTCGCGAAACCATCCCCACACGCGGGAGATGATGTTGCTGAGCGGACGCGCAGCAGTTGCCGGCACGGCCATCGCGTTCGGATCGGCGGTAGTCATGAACGGACCTCCCTGGACTTTGTAAAAAGGAGTGTCGCATGGGAGGTCCCTCCCTACCCTGTCGTTCACACGATCAACGACTGATGCGGACGAGCGTCGAGGCCCAAATCATCTGACCGCCGTAGGTGAACGTCGCGCCGTACGGCACGTCGAAGACACCGTAGTACGGGTCGTAGATCTTCAGCAGATTGTTCGCGCGGCTGTATCCGACGATGAGCACCACGTGGCCGGCGAAAGAGCCGCGATACTCGATCATGATCGGTCGTCCGGCGCCGATCTCCTGCGCCACCTGATCGAACGTGAGCGGTCCCGAGATCCACTGGGACTGCACGCCGCCTAGCTGATACATCGCCGCCTGGATCGTGGTCACCGACGCCGTGACAAAGCAACTCGGATCTCCGGCGCAGCATTGGCGGAGGACGTAGCCGGAGACGATCTGGCACTGCGTGGCCGGAACGCTGTAGTAGCGGAGGATCATCTCGATCACGGCAGCCCAGCACCAGACCTGTGTCTGCTGCGAGACGTACGGGACGCTGAGCACTGCCTGCGGTGGTGTGGTGATGCCGCCACCGCCGCACGACGGATCCGTCGGCGAGCAGGGCGATTCGCCGCCACCACCGCCTCCACATGCTGCAGCGAATGTCGCGATCAACAGAACGAGGGCAAAGAGCGTTGACAGGGCACGGCGGCGAAGATTCCTCATCATCATGGCTTGCTCATTTCAAAAGTCTGCGGCGCCTCGCCGATCACATTTTCAGAGCCGCAGCCGGCAGCGCGGCCGCAGCGGATACGAAGACTCGTGACGCCGGCTTGTGGCATCAGCGTGCCCATCCCGGACGCTTTGGAACCGTTCCAATCGATGCGCAGGCTGTCGCCATCGACGACGCCCATGCCGGAGTACTTCCCGATCATCCTGCCAGCCTCGCTCACTTCGGCCAGCGCGACGAAACTGTTCGGCTGCGGACCGGCCACAACGGAGAGCAGCGCCGAGCGCTCGGGATGGTCGGCGTACCGCAAGAGCCATCGGCCCTCGAACTTGCGAACAGGCGGCTTCGCATCCGAGCGGGCGCGGATGAAGTGACCCGCATCGTCGTAGTACTGCGCGATCGACCGCAGAAGGCGCTCTCCCGCCGGATTCCGCGGCGCGAGGCGCCGGAGCTCTTTGCGCGCGTTCGCAACCTGTTCCGCCGCGACCGCGTCATTCCCGTTCAGCGTCTCCAGCCACGCCCACTGCACGTAGCTCTGGCCGCGGAAGAAATGCGCGGACTCGTCGTCGCGATCGTCCATCGTCTTCAACGCCGATCGCCAGATGGCCCGCCCTCTCTCCAAGTCATACACTGGGCTGTGCGGCGTCATGTACGCTGCAGCAAGCCCGGTCTGGCTGCCGATCGAAGCGAGTTGGCTCGTCGATTTCGTGATGGCCTCTTTAAAGTACGCAGTTGCGATCGCGTAGTCGCCGTCGCCGGCGTGTTCCGCCCCGAGTGACGCGAGCACATGCGCACTGAGATCGGCGCGGACGTCTTGCGCCAGCCGGTCCGCCGTCTCCAGCAGCACGAGCCGCTTCATATTTCTGACGGAGCTGCGCTGCTGGCCAAGAACCGGATCGGCGCCGACGGTGGTTTCCTGGATTTCCTCATTGCGGATGTCGGCGATCTGCACGAGGTTGTCGCGGATCTGATCGATCTTCCGGCGCTTTTCCTGCGCGACGGCGTCGTTCTTCTGCCGCACGTTCGTGTCGTAGACCGTCCACGACGCGGAGAATGCCGAAACGATCAATGCCAGCGCGGCCAGCAGCGACCCCGCTTCGCGGTACCACGGTGTCTTCGTGGCGATTGCGATCTGCAGCGCGTCGACCTGATCGGTCAGCAGCTCCAGTCGCCGCTTGACGGGATCGTCCGGCGCAACGGCTGGCTCCCGCGGGAACTCCACCACCGCTTCCGGCGACGGTTCGGGTTCGAATTCATTTCGCGCCATCGCAGCTTCCTCGTCGTCGTCAGTTCGGCAGCTGAATGCCGCGATTGCGAAGGCAGGCCTGCATGTACGCGACGCGCGTCGGGCCGTCCGGGTAGTACGGCGGCTTGGCCGGGTTGTAGTAGAACGCTCCAGCGATCAGCGCGAAGTCGCGCTGCGTCAGACCGAGCTGCGCGAGCGTGGCCATGGCGTAGCAGTCGGCGTCGATCTCCATCGATGGCGGGCCCGGAATGCCGCGCGAGAAACCGAGCACGTGGCCGAGCGCGTGATGGCCGCACTCGTGGTAGTAGACGAAGGTCGAGACCGCGCCCGGCGAGAACGCCACGTTGGGCTGGTAGTAGATGATCGGCCCAGTCTGCGGCGACCAAGTGGCGATCGCGACGTCGGGGATGTATGCGTTCGCGAACGCCGGCACGAAGTTCCCGAACGGATCGCGGCACGGACCCGGCGTCTGCGCGAGAAGCGTAGTCGTTGTTGCGAGGAAGAGGAGCGCGGCAGCGAGACGAAGACGCATCCTGAAACTCCTTTCGTTGTGGGTTGCACGGTTAGAGGGACTTGCCGTCGCGATTCCCCCACCCTGCGATAAGCTGCCGCCGCCGATGAAACTGCTGCTGATCTCTTCCTCGAACGTCCATGGCTACGGCTATCTCGATCACGCGGAGCCGGAGATCCGGCGCGTGCTCGAAGGGCGCAATCGCGTCGGCTTCATCCCGTTCGCGATGCACGATCACGCCGCCTACACCGCCACCGTCTCCGACCGTTTTGGCCAGATGGATTTTCGCGTCACGCAAATCAATGAAGCGGCGGATCTGGCGAACGTGGAGGCGATCTTCACGGGCGGCGGCAACACGTTCCGGCTGCTGAAGACGTTGTACGAGCGCAATCTGCTCCAGCCGATCCGCGAGCGCGTTCTGCACGGTCTCCCCTACCTCGGCTCCAGCGCCGGGACGAACATCGCCGCGCCGAGCATCCGCACCACGAACGACATGCCGATCGTCGAGCCGCCGTCGTTCGACTCGTTCGGCTTCGTGCCCTTCCAGATCAATCCGCACTATCTCGATCCCGATCCGCACTCCACGCACAAAGGCGAAACGCGCGAAGAGCGCATCCTGCAGTTCCTGGAAGAGAACGATTTGCCGGTGATCGGCCTGCGCGAAGGCTCGATGCTTCGCGTCGAAGACGACCGCATCACGCTCCTCGGCCTCACCTCCGCGCGCGTGTTCAAACGCGGGGCCGAGCCGTATGAAATCGAGAGCGGCTCGGTCGTCGAGCTGTAGCTATCGCGTCACGCTCTTCACGTCGTCCGGCGTTCCCGGCTCCAGACGAAATTCGACGATGCCGATCGCAGCGCCGCTCGTCGTCTCGGCGATGACGCGCCACTGCCCGGGTGTGACGTTCTGCTTGAACGTGAAGCCGCGATAGCCGGCCTTGCGTCCGCCCGCGATGCGGAACGGAATCACGCTCGTGGTCGTCCAGCCGTCCTCGCCCTTCACCTGCCAACGATGGCGGATGGTCGTGTCGATGCCTTCGGGAATGAAGACGGACGTGAAGCAGTACACGCGCTCGCCGCCGCTGCGATGAAAGATGGCGGACGACGATCGCCAGAAGCGGAAGCCGGGCGATTCGATCGTGGCGACGTAGCCGCCGTTCGCGCGACGCACGTCATGCGCGATGAACATGTCTTTCTTCACGAGCGGCACCGGCGGAATGAAGTTCGCGGCGTGCAGCGCGAGCATCGCGCCCGCCGCGACGAAAGCCGGAATGGCGGACGAGCGGCGCGCGCTCGTCGAAAGCCGGCGCAGCGCGACGACGAGCAGCATGGCCAGCAGCGTGCCGAGGTAGAACCAGAATGGGTTGATGCTGCGGAAGAGATGCGCGAGGGCGAAGTTGAAGAACATGATCGCCGACAGCGCGAAGAAGGCCCACGACAGCGTCAGCTCGCTGTACGCGCTTTCGAGAAACTCGTTGCCGACGAGCAGCGCGCCGAGGCCGAGGACGACGAGGTAGCCGGGAAGATCGCTGGAGCTGAGGAAGTAGAGAATGAAGAGCGCGCTGAAGACGTTGCCGAAGAAAAACTGCAGCACGGCGTTGAGGTACTGCGAGTAACGGAAGCGGACGCCGCGGCCAATGGCCACGAGAATCGCGCCGGCGCCGAGGAGATAGCCGAAGGCGATGAACAGATCGCTCGGCTGAATCTGACGGCCGAGCGTGATGGCATCCCATGCAAAGCCGCCGAAGAAGGAGACGGCGGGGGCGTAGGGGCGGAGCTTGGTGTAGGCCGCGGTTGCGCGCGTGCGGACGGACATCGTGCGGGAGTGTAGCGGCCAGCGGCCAGCGGCAAGCGGTCAGCGGCTAGATTGTGCAGCGGCCGTGCGGCCGCCAGGCCGCTCCGCGTCTAGCCGCTAACCGCTGGCCGCTGGCCGCTACACTCCCCCGAATTCCTCGCCCGCATCTTGCGTTACCTTCCCGTCGATGTTTCCGCCCGACGCGCAGTATGAAGAATCGGCAGTGGCCGAGAGCCAGGAGAGGGTCGAGGAACCGCCTCTCTTCAAGGTGCTGCTGCACAACGACGACTACACGACCATGGAATTCGTCGTGTGGGTTTTGCAGTCCGTCTTCAACATGCCGGAAGAGCAGGCCGTGCACGTCATGCTGGCCGTCCACCTGCAGGGCGTCGGTGTCGCCGGGATCTACACTTACGAGATCGCGGAGATGAAAGTCGAAAAGACCACGCAGCTGGCGCGCGAGCAGGAGTATCCGCTGCTCGTCACCCTGGAAAGAGCCTGAACACTCAATGATCGCGAAATCCCTGCAAGCCTCCTTCGAGTTCGCCGTGAATGAAGCGATGCGGCGGCGGCACGAGTACGTGACGATCGAGCATCTGCTGTTCGCATTGCTGCACGACCGCGACGTCGTGCGCACGGTGCGCGCGTGCGGCGGCGACGTCGAAGCGCTCAAGACCGAGCTCGACGACTTCATGACCAAGACCTTCCAGACCATCGGCGAAGACTCCGACGGTCAGCCGGTGCTCACCAGCATGCTGCAGCGCGTGATCCAGTACGCGCAGCTCCACGCGCAGAGCGCTGGGCAGAAGGAAGTGGACACCGGCCAGATGCTCGCCGCGATCTATCAGGCCGAGCGCTCGCAGGCCGTCTTCCTCCTGCGCAACCAGGGCATCAACAAACTCGACGTGCTGAACTACCTCTCGCACGGCATCAGCCGCGAGGAGACGGTGAAAGAGCGCAAGCCGGCGTTCGTTTCGCCGGACGATGACGAAGCGCCCGCACGCGATCCGCTGCAGCAGTTCGCGGTCAATCTCGTCGAGCGCGCGTCGAAAGGCGAGATCGATCCGCTGATCGGCCGCGCCGCGGAAGTGGAGCGCACGATCCAGATCCTCTGCCGCCGGCGCAAGAACAATCCTCTCTACGTCGGCGAGCCAGGCGTCGGGAAGACGGCCATCGCCGAAGGTCTCGCGCTGAAGATCCACAAAGGCGAAACGCCCGCGGTGCTCAAAGACGCGGAAGTGTGGTCGCTGGACATGGGTGCGGTGCTGGCCGGCACGAAGTACCGCGGCGAATTCGAGCAGCGCCTGAAAGCTGTGATCCAGGCGCTCACCGAAAAGAAGGACGCGATTCTCTTCATCGACGAGATCCACACCATCGTCGGCGCGGGCGCGGTGAGCGGCGGCACGATGGACGCCTCCAATCTCCTCAAGCCCGCCATCGCCTCGGGCAAGCTGCGCGTGATCGGCTCGACGACGTACGCCGAGTACAAGCAGGCCTTCGAACGCGATCGCGCGCTGGCGCGCCGCTTTCAGAAGATCGAAGTCGGCGAGCCGTCCATCGCCGAAACGATCGAGATCCTGCAAGGCCTCAAGAGCTACTACGAGCAGCATCACGGCGTGACGTTCACCGACGAAGCGCTGCGTCTCGCGGCGGAGCTTTCCGCGAAGTACATCCACGATCGTCATCTGCCCGATAAAGCGATCGACGTGCTCGACGAAGCCGGCGCGCGCATGCGCATGCTCGGCACGCCAGGCATGATCGACATCGACGAGATCGAAACAGTCGTCTCGCGCATGGCCAAGATTCCGCCGCGCACGGTGGCGACGAGCGAGAAGGATCGCCTGGCGGTGCTCGACTCCGATCTGCGCAAGGCGATCTACGGGCAGGATCACGCCGTCAAGCAAGTCGTCGCCGCCATCAAGCTCTCCCGCTCCGGCCTCGGAAACGCCGAAAAGCCGGTGGGCTCGTTTCTCTTCTCCGGCCCCACGGGCGTGGGCAAAACCGAGCTGGCCAAACAGCTCGCCGCGACGCTCGGCGTGGAGTTCATCCGCTTCGACATGAGCGAGTACATGGAGCCGCACACCGTGTCTCGTCTGATCGGCGCGCCTCCGGGATACGTCGGCTTCGATCAGGGCGGCCTGCTCACCGACGCCATCATCCGCACGCCGTACGCGGTGCTGGTGCTCGACGAGATCGAGAAGGCGCATCCGAATCTCTTCTCGATTCTCCTGCAGGTGATGGATCACGCCACGCTCACCGACAACAACGGCAAGAAGGCCGATTTCCGCAACGTGATCCTGATCATGACCACGAACGCGGGCGGCCGCGAGATGACCGACGCGAGCGTCGGCTTCCGCAACGATCCGACGTCGGGCAAAGGGCGCGGCGCGATCGAGAAGATGTTCGCGCCTGAGTTTCGCAATCGGCTCGACGCGTGGATCGCATTCGATCCGCTGTCGTTCGAGAGCATCGAGAAAGTCGTCGACAAATTCATCGCCGAATTGCAGGCGCAGCTCGCGCCGAAGAACGTCACTCTGGAGCTGCGAGAAGGCGGCCGGGCGTGGCTGGCCAAGAACGGCTACGACACGAAATTCGGCGCGCGGCCGATGGCGCGTTTGATCTCGTCGAAGATCAAGGAGCCGCTGGTCGATGCCATTCTGTTCGGCAAGCTGGCGGACGGCGGCAGCGTGGTGGTCGATGCGGGCGACGGCGATTTGACGCTGGCATACTGACGGCGTGTCGCGCTTTCCCGATCCGCGTTACGCGCGCAGCGACGTCATTGCGGTCGGCGAAGACCTGCGCGTGGAAACGCTGCGCGAGGCGTATCGCAAAGGGATCTTTCCGTGGCCGCATGAAGACGTGCCGCTGCCGTGGTTCTCGCCGCGACGCCGCACGGTGATCTTCTTCGACGAGCTGCACGTCGGCCGCTCGCTGCGCAAAGCGCAACAGCGCAGCGCGTTCACGTTCACCATCGATCGCGATTTCCGCGCGGTGATCGCCGCGTGCGCGGGATCGGAGCGTCCCGATCAGGATGGGACGTGGATCGCGCCGAACATCATCGCCGCGTACATTCGCCTGCACGACGCCGGCGACGCGCACAGCGTGGAAGTGTGGGACGGCGATGCGTTAGTGGGCGGCTTGTACGGCGTCGACGCGGGCGGCGTGTTCACCGGCGAGAGCATGTTTCACAAAGCGCCGAACGCGTCGAAGCTCGCGCTGCTCTTTCTGATCGAGCATCTGCGCGCGCGCGGCGCGACGTTCGTCGACTGCCAGGTGATGACGCCGCACATGGAAGCGCTGGGAGCGCGCGAGATCACGCGCTCGCGTTTCCTGGACATGCTCGCGGAGACGCAGTCGAAGGCGTTGCGGATTTTCTAGCGCGGCATCACGGCCAGTCGCCGAAGATCGTGTCGACGAATCCGCCGAAGCAGTACTCATAAAATTTTTCGTCGCACGTCTTCAGCGGATAGCCGAACGTCTTCTCGAAATAGCGGCCCCAGTGCGGCTGCGAGCCGTCGACATCGGTGAAGCCGTATTCGTCCGCGAGATCCCACGACGCGTACACGCGGCCGCTCTTCTTCATCACGTCGGCGTCGAACGCGAGCGCCGCGACGGCGCGGCCGACGTACAGAGGCGTTTCCGACGAAGCCGCGAAATGCACGTCCTCCGCCTCGCGGTACGTCTCTTCCGTCACGCCCATCCGTTCGAGCATCGCTTCCGATCGGAGAAAGCCCGGCGTCACCGCCACGGCTGCGATCTTCTTGTTGCGCAGCTCGCGCGCATACGCCAGCGCGAGGCGAATGACGCTGCTCTTCACGAGGTCGTAGTAGAGATTGCCGCGATACCAGGCCGTGTTGCCGTCCGTGATCTCGACGATCAGCCGTCCGCCGCTCGCGATCATCAGCGGTGCGGCGGCGCGCGCGGTGACGATGTGCGAGAAGATGGCGCGCTCCATCATCATCTTGCCGAGGTCGGGGTCGAGCTCCCAGAACGGTTTGCCGAACTCGGTGAGATCGTCGCCGCCCCAGACGTCGTTCACCAGCACGTCGAGGCGGCCTTCGCGCTCGCGGACGATGTCGATCGCCGATTCCGCTTCCGATGGACGCGTGAGATCGGCCTGCACGGCGATCCCTTTGCCGCCGCGCGCGGTCACCAGCTCCGCCGACTCTTCGATCGTCTCCGGACGCTCGCTCACCAGACGTTCGCGCGTGCTGCGTCCGACGCAATAGACCGTCGCACCGCGTTCGCCCAACGCGAGCGAAATGCCGCGGCCTGCGCCGCGCGTCGCACCGGCCACCAATGCCACTAAGCGTTCCATGTTCGCCTCGCCAAACCGTTGCAGCGGCGGGCGCCCTCGCCCACCGGGAGTTTTGCGGGATCGGCGGCGGGCGAGGACGCCCGCTGCTCCAACACTAAGCGTTCCATACACAAGCTCCCGGGAGTAATCCGAGCGGCCGTTTCACGAGGCGGTCGGCGTATTCGCCGTGCTCCGCTTCGATCAGCAGCACCAGCTCATAGAGTCGCGCCACGCGGTCGAACCAGCCGCGCGTGTCGTGTTCATCGAGTGAGGCGAACGTGTACGCGAGCGCGTCGGCGTCGCGCGGAAAGTGCTTGCGGATGCGCGCCAGCACGAACTCGTGCGTCGCATCTTTGTGCGCGACGCGCAATGCATCGAGCACGAGGATGTTCGTGGTTCCTTCCCAGATCGGCAGCACTTGCGCGTCGCGCAAAAGGCGCGGCAGCGGCGATTCTTCGATGTAGCCGTTGCCGCCGATCAGTTCCATCGCTTCCGACACGCACGGCACAGCGAGCTTGCCCGTGACCGCTTTCACCAGCGGCGTGAGGAAGCGCAGCAGGCTCGCGCTTTCCGCGTCGCCGGCGTCGGCGCGGCCGAGCGCTTCGACGAGCTCGAACGTGAGCATCAACGCGCCCGCGTGCTCCGCTTCGACGTCGAAGAATGTCTGCTGTGCGAGCGGCCATTCGATGACCGGACGGCCGAAGACCTGCCGGCGCTCGATGTAGTTGCGCGCTTCGTACACCGCGCGGCCGATCACGCCGACCGACGCGACGGAGTTGTAGATGCGCGAGAGGTTGAGCATGTCGGTGATCGCGGAGAAGCCGCCCACTTCTTCCGCGGGCGCATCGGTGAGCGTCACTTCGCCCGTCGGCATGGAGCGCACGCCGAGCTTGTCCTTCAGGCGTTCGATGCGGAAGCCGGGATTGTCGCGCGTGAGCAGCAGGAAGGTGCGCAGTCCGCGCGTCCCCTCGCCTCCTCCGTCGACGCGCGCCGTGACTAGCACCGCTTCGGCGTCGACGTTCGAGCAGAACCACTTCTGTCCTGTGAGGCGCCACGTGCCGTCGGCGTTTTTCTTTGCGACGGTTTCGTTCGCACCGACGTCGGAGCCGCCCGCGCGCTCGGTGAGAAACATGCCGCCCGTCCAGAGCGTCTGCGGATCGCTCGACGTGAGATGCGGCACGACGCTCATGACCTGCTCGTGCGTGCCGTGACGCGTGAGCACGCGCGCGACGCCGTCGGTCATGCAGAGCGGGCAATAAAGGCCGCATTCGGCCATGGAGAAGAGGTAGCCGAGCGCGAAACCGGTGATCGTGCCGGCCTGCGGGAGCTCGTGCGTCTGGTAGCGCATGGAGATCATGCCGGAGCCGTACGCGATGCGCTCCATCTCGCGATAGGAAGGGTGATAGTCGACGCGGCTGATGCGATTGCCGCGCGTGTCGTGCGTGACGAGGCGCGGCGTTTCTTTATCGGCGATGGCGGCGAGCGGCGCGACCTCGCGCGCGGCGCTCTCGCCCATCACGGCAAGCTGCGGCTCCGCCCAGGCGAAGGAGTTTTCGTCGAGCTTGCGGCGAATCAGTTTTCGGAAATCAGGGGACGCATCCCAGTACGACTGCGTTGGTGCGTCCGGGATGAACTCGGACATGCGCCGAAGAGTAACCGAAGGAGCGCGAAGGGTGGTGTGATGAGTGCGACGAAGGTGGTCGCGCCTCACGAGAACGTGGTGACGTCGCCACGCGCTTGCGCGATTACGAGTGCGCCGGTCGGACTCACTGCTTCCCAAGATTCGAAGCCGGACGACAGCACGAGCAACTCGAGCCGGGAGCCGCTCGCAAACGCAATCGACAGATCGGCTGTGCCTCGCTGCACCATGACTTTGACAACGGCGTCACCGGCCAGTCGCGCGCGTACCGACTGGGCTGCGTCGACAGGCGACGGCAATCCGAAGCGCCGGCCGTGATCGTCGGAACTGACAGCGATCGTTTCGTCGACGATCAGCCGCCATGGACACTCTGCAGCGATAGAGCCGCCGTCGTGAAACGCGAAGACCCAACGCGCGGGCGTGGGCGGCGGCGTGAGACAAGGTCCCGGCGGCGCTGGTTCTTGCGCAACAGCAACGATGGCCACGGCGGCAAAGATGACGAACCAGAGCCCTGCGATTTCTCGCCGCACGGGAACGCGCCGCTACAACTCCACCTGCGCGCCCAGCTCGATGACCTGGTTCGCCGGCAGGTTGAAGAACACGGATGCGCTCGAGGAGTTGCGCGTCATCCAGGCGAAGAGGTGCTCGCGCCAGATGGCCATGCCGGGCTGCCGCGTCGGGACGAGCGTTTCGCGGCCGAGGAAGTAGCTCGTCGACATCGGATCGAAGGGGATGTGTTTGCCGCTCAGGCGCGCCAGCGTCTGCGGGAGATCGGGATCTTCCATGAAGCCGAAGCGGATCACGAGGCGGTAGACGCCGTTGCCGAGGTCTTTCCACTCGTACCGTTCGTCGTCGTTGAGGCGCGGCTCTTCTTCGGTGTCCACCGTGAGCAGCACCACGCGATCGTGCACTACTTTGTTGTGCTTGATGTTGTGCAGCATGGTGGTCGGCACGCCGTCGCGGTTGCGCGAGAGGAACACCGCGGTGCCGGCCACGCGCGGGATCTTCTTTTTCTCCAACTGCTGCAGGAAGACGTCGATGGAGAGCGCGTCATTCGCGAGGCGCGCGTTCAGCACGCCGCGGCCCACGCGCCACGTCGACATCGCCGAGAAGATCAGGATGCCCACCATGAGCGGCACCCAGCCGCCGTCCCACACCTTCACGATGTTCGCGCCGAAGAACGCCAGATCGACGATGAGCAGCGGCGCGGCGAGCGCGGTGACGGCGAGCGGACTCCATTGCCACCGCTCGCGTGCGAATGCAGCGAAGAGCAGCGTCGTCACGGCCATCGTCGCGGTCACGGCCACGCCGTACGCCGCGGCGAGATTCGTGGACGACTTGAACGTGACGACCAGCGCGATCGCCGCGAGCATCAGCGTCCAATTGATCGAGGCGATGTAGATCTGCCCGATCTCGCGCTCCGAGGTATGGCGCACGCGGATGCGCGGCAGGTAGCCGAGCTGCACGGCTTGTCGGGTCAGCGAGAACGCGCCGGAGATCACGGCTTGCGATGCGATGACCGTCGCGACGGTCGACAGCGCGACGAGCGGAAAGAGCGCCCACTGCGGCGCCATCCGAAAGAACGGCTGATCGGCGCCCTGCGGCGTGTGCAGCAGGAACGCGCCCTGGCCGAAGTAGTTCAGCAGCAGCGACGGAAAGACGAACGAGAACCAGGCGATGCGGATCGGCCGCACGCCGAAATGGCCCATGTCCGCGTAGAGCGCTTCGCCGCCGGTGACGACGAGGAAGACCGAGCCGAGGACGAGGAAGCCGCGCACGTGGTTCTCGACGAAGAAGCGGATGGCGTGCGTCGGCAGCATGGCGGTGAGCACGTGCGGCTCGCGCACGATGTGCGAGATGCCGAGCGCCGCCAGCACGAAGAACCAGACCACCATCACCGGCCCGAAGAACGCGCCGACCCGCGCGGTGCCCTGCTTCTGCACCGCGAAGAGGATGATCAGGATGACGACCGTCAGCGGGATGATGTACGGCTTGAAGATCGGCGTCGCCACGTCGAGACCTTCGACAGCGGAGAGCACCGAAACGGCCGGCGTGATCATGCCGTCGCCGTAGAGCAGCGCCGATCCGAATAGTCCCAGCGCGAGCAGCGCGCCGCGACGCACCGACTTGCGCGGGCGCACCAGCGACATCAGCGAGAGGATGCCGCCTTCACCGCGGTTGTCGCCGCGCATGACGAAGACGAGGTACTTGATGGAGATGACGATGATGAGCGAATAGAAGACCAGCGAGAGGATGCCCAGAACGTTGTTCGGCGTGACCGGCAGGTGGTGCTCTTTGGAGAAGCACTCGCGAAACGCGTACAGCGGACTCGTTCCGATGTCGCCGTAGACGACGCCGAGGGCACCGAGTGCAAGCGTGAAAAGATATCGGGAGCTCTGCTGATCCGTGGAGGCCTGCATGCGGTCGCGGGCGAAAAGTAGCACAAGACGGGCCGGTGCGGCGGCCGAGGTCGTCAGCCGGTCGCCTGTTTCGGCGGCGCCTCCGCGGCGGCGTCGAGAACGAAGAGAGTCTCGACGGCGACGTCCAGCGAGCGCGCGATCTTGATCGCCAGAAGCACCGAGGGGATCATCCTGCCGCTCTCGATGGCGTTGATAGAGCGGCGCGTCACGCCCGCCAGCGCAGCCAGATCGGCCTGCGTGAGATTGCGGCGCGCGCGCTCCACCTTCATGGTGTTGTGCAGTTGCTCGTTGCGCACGCCGGATCAGTCCCGCTCGAAGACGAGCCACAGCGCGAGAAACGTCAGCAGGCCGACTGTCGTCGATGCGGTAACGATGGCCATGGCCATGCGGATCGGCGAGAGCGCATTCATGCTCGCGGCGAATAGAGCGATCGGCCACTGCGCGATGAGAACGACGATGAGCGTGATGCGCGAGGCGCGGTCCATGCTGGCCTGCCGGTATTCGTCGCGCAGGATCGCACCGACTTCGGGCGAGCGTGGATCCCACCGCGGCCCCTTGCGCGAAGCGAGCGCACCGGCGGTGACAGCGATGAAGACCGGCACGAACATGCCGGCGCGCGCCGCCATCGGGCCGGGCGCGACGATCGTGAACAGGGCGAACGTACCGAGAAGGGCGATGACGAAGAGCAGCGCGACGAGCGCGCGGCGGCGGTACTGCTGAAGGGCTTCTATCGAATGTTCGATCATGACGAGCGCAGTGTAATCGATTCTTCGCTAAAAGAGAAGTATCGTTCTCCTTTCGTGGCGCTACACTCTGCGCATGACATTCAGCCGCCGCGATTTCGCTCGTCTTACTGCTGCCGGCGCCGCGCTCGCGCTCGTCCCTGCTGTTCGCGGCGCGAAGCCTGCCGCTCCTGCCGGTCCGGTGCGGCTGAGCGCGAATGAGAATCCGTACGGTCCCTCGCCTGCTGCCGCGCGTGCGTTGCAGGATGCGCTGGCGCGTGTGAATCGCTATCCGGGCGCGGAGGAAGAGGCGCTCAACGACGCTCTCGCCAAGCATCATGCGGTCACCGCCGCCGAGCTTCTCCTCGGCAACGGCTCCAGTGACATCCTCAAGCTCGCCGCGGACGCATATCTCTCCCCGCAACGTCATCTCGTGACCGCGTTGCCGACATTCGAAGTGCCGGGCTTTCACGCGACGCGCATCGGCGCGAAGGCGATCACCATTCCGCTCGACGCGAATCATGCGCACGATCTGCCGCGCATGCTCGACGCGGCGAAGGGCGCGGGGCTGGTCTACATCTGCAATCCGAACAATCCGACCGCGACGATCACGCCGAAGAGTGCGATGCGCGGGTTCCTCGATGCGCTGCCGCCGTCCGTGATGGTGCTCGTGGACGAGGCGTATCACCACTACGCGCTCTCACCTGATTACGAAAGCGTGGCGCCGCTCATCGCGAAGTATCCGAACCTGATCGTGGCGCGCACGTTCTCGAAAATTTACGGGCTGGCCGGTCTCCGCTGCGGCTACGCCCTCGCGCAAAAGCCCATCATCGACACCCTCGGCGAACAGCAACAGTTCAACGTCATGAACAGTCTCGCCCTTGTCGCCGCAATGGCGTCACTCGGCGATGAAGAGCATGTGGCCATCGGCCGCAAACGCAATCGCGAAACGCGCTCGTGGCTGACGGCAGCGCTGGCGAAGCTCGGTTTCGCGACGCTGCCGAGCGAAGCGAATTTCGTGATGGTCGATCTGCAACGTGATGCGAAGCCGGTCATCGCCGCGCTGCGCGAGCGCAACGTCCGCGCGGGACGGCCGTTCCCGCCGATGCCGCAGCACATGCGCGTCACGATCGGCACGCCGGACGAAGTGGCGCGATTCGTCGAAGCATTCGCCGCGGTCACATCTGTTCCGTGAATGACAATTCACATCTGTTCATTAAAGAGAAAGAGCAAAAAGTCCTTCATCTTGTGCAGCGCGGGACGCTTCTTCCACTTCTCGAGATGCACTTCCGTGGCGTGCTCGAGATCTTTTTCGAAGATCGCTTCGAGTTCGCTCGCCACCTTCTCGTCGTAAATCGCCATCGACACTTCGTCGTTCACTTCGAATGAACGGTCGTCGAAGTTCGTGGAGCCGACGGCGCTCCAGCGGTGATCAATGGTGAACACTTTCTGGTGCAGCAGCGTGCGCTGGTATTCGAAGATGCGCACGCCCGCTTTGAGCAGCGTGCCGAAATGATGATGGCTGGCGTGCTGCACGACCGGCGCGTCGCTCGCCGTATCGGCCGGCAGCATCACGCGCACTTTTACGCCGCGCTTCACCGCTTCCAGCAGTGCCTTGCGTGCGTCGGGATCGGGCAGAAAGTACGGATTCTGCAGCGTGATGCTTTTGGTCGCCGCGCGAATGGCCAGGTAGTGCAGCAGCTTCACGGTTGATGGCGCGCCCGCCGGCGACACCCACGCCACGTGCGCTTCCGATTCGCCGCACGGCTCGAGCTGCGGAAAGTATTCGTCGCCGCCCGGAACGTCGCCCGTCTCCTCGATCCAGTTCTCCGCGAACACCGATTGCAGCTGCCCGACCACCGGCCCTTCCACGCGTGCCGTCACATCGCGAAAGTGTTTCTTGTCCTCCGCGTTGCCGAGCCAGGTGTCGACGAAGCAGTGGCCGCCGATGTAGCCGAGGCGGCCGTCGATGATGACGATCTTGCGGTGGTCGCGATTGTTGATGCGGCCCAGGTTGCTCGGCCGCAGCGGGTGATAGAAGTGCACTTCCGCGCCGGCTGCGCGCATGCGCTTCACATCTTCCTTGCCGAAGTGTTTGCTGCCGCTGCCGTCCATCATCATCTGCACCTTCACGCCGTCGGCGCGTTTGCGGCAGACGATCTCGGCGAGGCGGCGTGTGGCCTCCCCTTCCTTGCAGAGGAACGTTTCGAAGTTGATCGTCTTCTTGGCCGCTTCGAGATCGGCGAAGAGACGTTCGAAATACTGGCCGTTCTGAATCAGCTCGATGCGATTGCCGCCCACGACGGTGCTTTGCGTCAGGCCGGCGATGGTTTGCATCAGATCGCCGTCGCCGCCGGTCTCCGAATCGAGATCGAGGCGCGGGCGGCGGCGGCGCTTCGTCGACCAGACGATCAGCACCAGCGCGACCATGATCAGCGCGATGAGAATGGCGGCCCAGATTGGCAGCTGGATCATCGCAGCCGCAGGTTGACGACGATGGGCCAGTGATCGGAGGGGCCGCGGCGAATTACGTCGCTGGAGACGTACTCCCACCGCGGATCGACGAAGACGTAATCGAGGCGTTGCCGGGTCATGGGAAAGGTGACCTCCTTCAAGTCGCCGACGATGCGGAGATGGCCGTGTGAGAGCAGCGTGCGGATTTCTTCACCGGCCGGCGGGACGTTGAAGTCGCCGACCAGCACGTGCGGCAGGGAGCCGCGCGCGGTGATGTCGCCGAGCTCCGCGATCTGTTTCATGCGCGCGACGCGCAGGAGGCGTCCCCACGCGGCGAGATGCGTGACGAAGAAGGTGAAGGCGGTGCCGTCGAGGTCGATGTCGGTCTGCAGGACGGAGCGCGGTTCGCCGGAGCCGGGCAGCGGATAGACGTGCGAGGCGCGGAACGTGCCGCGCGTCAGCACGGCGTTGCCGTAATCGCCGCCGTCCATGGCGGTGCTGCGTCCGAAGGTGAGCTGCATGCCCGTGAGCTCGGCGAGGACTTCGCCCTGATGGACGGCGCCCGCGCGTGTATTGCTGTGCACTTCCTGCAACCCGACCACGTCCGGCGCCACCGCGGCAATGACTTCGGCGATCTTCGGCAGATGATCCCCACGCCGCGCCGCCGCATGTCCCTGGATGTTGTACGACATCAACTTCAGTTCGACCATGCGGACGGATTGGGGCGAAGCGAGAACGGTGCCCGGGGGGATACGCACAGTCGTCGAGTCGCAGAGTCTCAGAGAGAGACGACCGGACGCGCGGTGCAGTTGCTCCTCGGAGACTTTGCGACTTTGAGACTCGACGACTCCTATACTTCCACCATGCCTCCCCTCCCACCCATCACCAATATCGCCTCCATCGACGACGTCCTCGCCGCCATTGACGGGATCATTGCCTGGTCGATCGCGAACACCAGCCGGCTCGGCTACTTTGCGGCGCTGTACAAGCGGATCACGGCGGCGATCAAGGTGAACCTGCCGACGTTTCAGGATCCGGCGCGGCTGGAGCGGCTCGATGTCACGTTCGCCTCACGCTACTTTGCGGCGCTGAATGCCTGGTTTCATCCGGAGCAGTTCGGACCGCTCTCCGTGGCGTGGCGCGTGGCGTTCGAAGGGGCGGCCATGCCGCAGCCGATCATCGTCCAGCATCTCATCGCCGGTGTGAACGCGCACATCGATCTCGACCTCGGCATCGCCGCCGAACAGACCAGTCCCGGCGCGCTGCTGCCTTCGCTGCACGACGATTTCATCCGCGTGAACACCGTGCTCTCGAACGAAGTGCACGCGGTGCTGGCGGAGATCGATGAGCTCAGTCCCGCGCTGGCCAAACTGTACGACGTGCTGATGCAGTTCGAGATCGACGCGATCAATCGCGTACTCGAGATCACGCGCAACGACGCCTGGGCTTTCGCGCTGCTGCTGGCGTTCTCGCCGTCGCTCCTCGACCGTCTCGAGATCGCCAAGCGCGACCTCAAAGTCTCCCTCCTCGGCCGCCTCGTGCTCAATCCGCCGACCGCATTCGCGCTGATCATCGACGACATCGGCCGCGTGGAAAGCCGCGACATCGTGCACAACATCGAAGTGCTGAACGCGCAGGCGAACGCGATGATGGCGGCCAATGGCATGATGCGCTGAGCATGCTCAGCGACCTCGATTCCCTCATGCGCGCCGGCGGCATCGACACGATTCTCGTGCCGATGCATGAAGCCATGCACCCGTCCTTTCGCTGGCTTTCGCGCGGCGCGAAAGTCACGCGCGGGTACGCGATCAAGCGCGTCGATGCGGAGCCGCTGCTGGTCGCGTATCCGATGGAGCGCGATGAAGCGGCGGCGAGCGGGTTGACCACGCGGCTCGTCCACGAGTTCGATCACGCGCGGATTTTTCGCGAGGCGGCGAACGCGATCGACGGCTATGCGGAGTTCTTCACCCGCGTGCTGCGCGACGCCGGCTCCGGTCCGCGCATCGCCTTCTTTGGCAATCTCCCCGTGCAGCTCTACCTCGGCGTCGCCGAAGCGATGGCGCGCAGCGGTTGGGACGTCGTCAAAGGCAGCGGCGAAGATCTGATTCAGCTCGCGCGCAAACGAAAAGAAGAGTGGGAGATCGAGAAGATCCGCGACGTCGGCCGGCGGACGGAGCTGGTCGTCGACGCCGTGCGCGAAAGGCTGCGCGCGGCCACGCCGGAGCTCACGCTCGGCGATCTGAAGGAGCTCGTGTCATCGGAGATCGCGCGGCACGGCATGATCGAGGATCACGAGACGATCCTCTCCCAAGGCCGTGATGCGGGCGTGCCGCATTCGCGTGGCGACGCGAGTGCGCGCGTCGTGCCGTCCGTGCCGATCATCCTGGACATCTTCCCGGCCGACAAAAGCAGCGGCTACTTTTTCGACCTGACGCGCACGTTCTGCATCGGCGCGATTCCTGACGCGCTGCGCGAGATTCATGGCCACGTTTTCGAAGCGTTCACCCGCGCGCGCAACGCCATGAAGCCCGGCACCTCCGCCGCGTCGTATCAGCTGATGACGTGCGATTACTTTGAATCCCATGGATTCGAGACGACGCGCCGCAATCCGGCCACGCTCTCCGGCTACGTGCATTCGCTCGGACATGGCGTGGGGCTGGACATTCACGAGCGGCCGTCATTCGCGGCCACGCCTTCGAATCGCGATCTCATCGAAGAAGGCGACATCGTCACCATCGAGCCGGGACTCTACTTTCCGGAGCGCGCCATCGGCGTGCGCATCGAGGACACGTTCGTCGTGCGCGCCGGCGGCGTGGAGACGCTCTGCCGCGGGAGTTATGAGCTGGAACCGTAGACGGGAAAAAGAAACGGCGGGGCAAGCCCCGCCGCTCCACCGCTCAGCGCGAACTGCGCTTTACAGGTTTTTGTCGATGAACGTCTGGAGCACGCCTTTCGGCGCGGCGCCGACCATCCGGTCCACCAGACGGCCGTCCTTGAACATCATCAGCGTCGGGATCGAAGTGATGCCGTAGCGCTGGGCGATGTTCGGATTGTCGTCGACGTTGACCTTGGCGATGATCGCCTTGCCTTCGTACGACGGGGCGAGCTCTTCCACGATCGGTCCGATGATGCGGCAGGGTCCGCACCACGGAGCCCAGAAGTCCACCAGGGCCGGCTTGCCGCCCTGCAGAACCTTCGCGTCGAAGTCGTTGTCGCCTACCTGTTGAACTGCCTGTGAGTCTGCCATTCAAGATCTCCTAACGTGTCACACAATTTCAACGCCCGGTGTGCATATTCCAGCGCCCGCCGCGGTTCCGTTGACGTATGCTACCGGCCGTGGCTGGGCGAAATCTGAGGGTGTTTCTGATCGCGGCGCTCTTCGCAGCGCTGGCGGTGCAGCCCCTCCTTCATAACCATTCGCTCATTCCCGACGACTCCGAACAGCACTACTCGAGCAGCGCGTCGGTCTACTGCCCGTTCTGCGCAATCGGTGCCGATCGCGAGACCTTCGCGCCTCCCGCGCTGACTGCGCCGCTCGTCGTCGTCTACGCGCTGCCGGCCTACACGCCGGCGCCGCTTGCGTTCGGCGTCGACCAGCCCACCTCCTCGCGCGCCCCTCCGGCCGCCTGAGCCGCCTTCCCGCAGAAGACGTTCAGCAGAAGGAGACGTACCCATGGCCTCTCACGGTCAGCGGCTCGTCGTGGCGTTGCTACTCTTGCTGGTGCCGGCCGTTTCGGCACTCGCGCAGCAGACGCCACAAGACGAAAAGATCCAGCAGCTCGAGCAGAAGCTCGATGAACTGCTGCGCCAGGCGGAATCGATCCGCCAGGAGCTCAACCAACTCAAACCGGCAGCACCGGCGGAAAGCGAAGATCTGACGCAGATCGGCGTGACGAACGCGGCGGAAACGCAACCGGCGTCCGAAGCGCAAGCCGCGCCTGAGAAGACGGCGGGCGAGGCGCCCGCCGCTCCAACGCTTACCGATGTGCAGCCGGTGGAGAACCCCTCGAACACCGCAGCGTCGAAGGCGCTCAATCCCGACATCTCCGTCATCGGCAATTTCATCGGTCACGCGCTCGATCAGAATCCGTACGAATCGCTCAACGCCATCGGCGACACGCGCTCCCCCATCGCGCTCGATGAAGTGGAAGTGGCGTACGAAGCGTTCGTCGATCCGTACGCGAAGGGCAAATTCTTCATCTCCGTCGGCCCCGATGAGATCGACGTCGAAGAAGGCTACGCGCAATTCGTCGCGCTGCCGTGGGGTCTCACCGCGAAGGCAGGCAAGACCAAGGCGACGTTCGGCAAAGCGAACACCTGGCACACGCACGTGCGCCCGTGGGTCGATCAGCCGCTCATGGTCTCGCGCTTTCTCGGCGAAGAAGGCGTCGCCGACGTCGGCCTCTCCGTCAGCCGCGACGTGCCGAATCCATTCGGTGCATTCACCGAAGTGACCGGCGAGGTGTACAGCGGCGACGTGGAGAACGTCTTCGGACGCCGGAGCGACAACGACCTGCTCTACAACGCCCACTTTAAATTCTTCAAAGACATCACCGAGAACAGCAACATCGAGCTCGGCACGAGCTGGATGCGCGGCGGTCTGCCCGACACCGACGTCGCCGGCCATAACCGCCTGGCCGGCGTCGACGCCACCTATCGCTGGAAGCCGCTCGCCGCGTCGATCTATCACTCCTTCGTGGCGCGCTTCGAAGGTGTGGCCGATCAGCGCTCCGACTTTGATCGCAACCTCTACGGCTGGTACGCGTCGGCCGATTACCAGCTCGGGCAGCGCTGGTTCACCGGCGTGCGTCTCGATTCCGCCGACCGCTTCCTTCCGCTGAACGACGAAGCGATCGACGGCCGCCGCACCGATCACGCGCTCTCCGCCACGCTCACGTTCTGGCCGTCGGAATTCAGTCAGGTGCGCGGCCAGCTGCGCCGCACGCGCTTCGAAAACGGCCCGTCCTTCAACGAGTTCCTCATCCAACTGCAATTCGCGATTGGCGCGCACGGCGCGCACGCGTTCTAGGAGACCCGATGAAACGCATTGTCTTGCTTCTTGCGCTGTGCACCGCTCTCGGCGGCAACCTGTTCGCCGCGGAGAAACTGAAGGTCGTCACCGCGACGGCCGATCTCGCCTCCATCACGCAGACGATCGGCGGCGATCGCGTCGACGTGACCTCCATCGCTCGCGGCTATCAGGATCCTCACTTCGTCGAGCCGAAGCCGAGCTTCCTCCTGCTGCTCCGCAACGCCGATCTGCTGGAAGTGATCGGCCTCGATCTCGAGATCGGCTGGCTGCCACCGCTCATCGACCAGAGCCGCAACCAGAACATCAGTCCCGGCAGCAAAGGCTATCTCGACCTCTCGCGCGGCGTAGAAATCCTCGATCGTCCGAACGGCGCGGTGAACCGCTCCATGGGCGACGTCCATCCGCTCGGCAATCCGCACTACTGGCTCGATCCAGCGAACTCCGTGCGTATCGCCATCCAGATCGAGCAGAAGCTCGAGCAGCTGCGTCCGGCCGACGCCGCGCTGTTCCAGAAGAATCTGCAAGCGTTCAAAGTGAAGATGAACGACGCGAACAAGCGCTGGCTGGCCATGCTCGCGCCGTACAAGAACGCGAAGGTCGTGACGTATCACAACTCCTGGCCGAACTTCGCGCGTCACTTCGGGCTGAACGTGGTCGGCTACGTGGAGCCGAAGCCGGGCGTGCCGCCGTCGCCCGCGCACACGTTCGAGCTGATCGGCCTGATGAAAGATCAGAACGTGAAAGCGATCCTGATGGAGCCGTACTTTGACAAGAAGACGCCGCAGTCGATCGCCGATCGCACCGGCGCGAAACTGGTCGTGCTCTACCCCTCCGTCGGCGGCGCCAAGAGTGGCACCGACGACATCTTCGCCCTCTTCGAAACCAACATCGTCAACCTGCTGCAGGCGTTGAAATAGAGCTATGGATCTACTTGGATTTCTTGCCGTTCCTTTCGTCGCCGGTCTCATTCTGACCGGCATTCACGCCTACCTCGGCGTGCACGTCGTCGAGCGCGGCGTCATCTTCGTCGACCTCTCGCTCGCGCAGATCGCCGCACTCGGCACCACCACCGCCTATCTGGCCGGTCACGATCTGCACGATCCGATCACGTACTTCTGGTCGCTCGGCTTCACCATCGTCGGCGCCGCGATCTTCGCGCTCACGCGCGTGCATCGCGAGACGCGCATCCCGCAGGAAGCGATCATCGGCATCGTCTACGCCGTCTCCGCGGCCGCTGCGATTCTGGCGATGAGCAAAGCGCCGGAAGGCACCGAGCATTTGAAGGACATGCTGGTCGGCAACATCCTGACGGTGTCGTGGGGAACGGTGCTCAAGACCGCGATTCTTTACGCGTGCGTCGGCGCGTTCCACTTCATCTTCCGGAAGAACTTCCTGGCCATCTCGCTCGGCAAGAACATCCCGAACGTGAAACTGTGGGACTTCTTGTTTTACACGTCTTTTGGCTTCGTCGTGACGTCTTCGGTCGCCATCGCCGGCGTACTGCTCGTCTTCTCGTATCTGATCGTGCCGTCGGTCGCGGCGATGCTGTACGCGCAGACGATTGGCCGCCGCCTCGCCATCGGCTGGTCGATGGGCGCGCTCGTCAGCGGACTGGGCGTCTTTCTCTCCTTCCACTGGGATTTGCCGACCGGCGCGACGATCGTTTGCACCTTCGGCGCGGCGCTCGCACTGATGGCCGCCGTGTGGCGTTTCAGCCCCGCGTACAAGCGCTCGATGTCGTTCACGTAGAAAGTGTTGGAGCGGCGGGCGCCCTCGCCCGCCGTTCTGCGTGGTCCAGCATTCGGCGGGCGAGGGC
>DASSMK010000015.1:0-4467 GCA_035688915.1 Thermoanaerobaculia bacterium | reverse complement strand
GGGCGAGGGCGCCCGCCCGCCGGGCTCTCGCGGAAAACCTCGGCGGGCGAGGGCGCCCGCCGCTCCAACAGTCAGCGCGTGTTAGATGATGGGGAGGCCGAGGAATGTCGCGTAGCGGCGCGAGGCGGCGGCGAGGGCGCGGGTTTCGCGTGCGGTGAATGCGCGGAACGGTTGCAGCTCGATCGACACGCGGTTGCCGCGGATGGTGCGGCTCCAGCGACCGGCCACCCGCCCATCGATCACGACGATCGCGTGGATGATTCCGCCGCCAGCATTGATGCGCTTCGCATCCTCCGCGTCCAGCACCGCCGCGCGATCGCGATAGCCGACGGTGTATTCGTCGAACGGCGGCAGCAGATGCACGGATGATTTGCGCGACGGCGGCGGCGACGGCATTTCGATCATCTCCATGGCGCGCTTCGCATCGCTCATCGCCAGTCCTGACCACCACGCCAGATCGGCGGCAGTGGCCGGCGCGTGCGCACGAAAGTACCGCTGCGCGAGGCGCGACAACGCTTCATCGCGCGGCAGCTCCGGAGCGGGTGGCAGCCAGTCGTCGAGCAGCACGAACGCCGGCTGTTTGCCGCGCCGGGCGCCGAAGCAGAGCACCCGTTCGTGCGCGAGCGCGAAGACGATCTGCAGCCCGCGGCCGTTCTTCGTGTCGATGCGTTTCGCTTCGAGCGCCGCGTAAAACTCGGTGCGCGTCAGCGCGCGGCCGTGCAGCGCTTTCTCCGCCACGTCACGGCAGCGGCGCAGCGCGCGAAGGTCGAGTGCGAAGTCGCGTTCGAGACGCGTGCGATGCCGCGCCAGCGCGCGCGGCGCGCACAACGCCAGCATCCACCGCACGTCCTCTGCCGCCACGAAGTGCAGCGTGCCGCGCATCGGCCAGCAGCGGACGATCTGCTTGTCTGCGATGGCGCGCTCCACATCGGCTTCCGTTGAGCTGAGAGTGCGTGCGCCGACGGCCCAGAGGGCGCCGAGGTAGTCCTGGGCTTGGAGAGCGGCAAAGTGGGTGAGGACGGCGTGGGGCGTCGGCAGTGGATCGGAGAGCAGCTGGCTATGCAGGCGGCGCGCGGCGGTCTCATCCCTCATGAACGTTTTCAGTATGACGTGCACCGGCTATCATCAGGGCTCCCGCTTAAGGAGCTGCCAATGAACCGTGCATGGGCCTGCGCGATTGCGTTGTTGTTTCTCGTCCTTGCTGCGCCTCTGCGCGCGCAATTCCTGCCGACCTCGCTCACGCCGGTCGGCTATCACCCCAGCAACGTCGCGTACTTCAACACGCCGTACTTTTCGAACGCGCTCTTCGCCGGCAGCGAATGGCGCAGCTTCACCGGCAGTGAGTTCGGCGAGTTGATCGACTTCAACACCGCGCAGTTCGTGAATGGCTATCCGCAATTTCTCAATCCCGGCCAGAAGCTGCGCGCGACGTTGTTCGGATTGAACATCCAGGATCCGTTCCGTCCCGCCGCGTGGCCCGCTCGCGACACGCTCTCCAAAGGGCGCATCGTCGTGACGTGGAACGGCACCGCGGACATCCGCCTCGTCAACGGCACGCTCGTCGCCGCCGATTCGCCGAGCGGTTCCACCGGAAGCTTCACGAACGGGCGCCGCGTCTATCTCTGCACCGGTGCGAACCAATCGACGCAAACGCTCGAAGTGCACGCCATCGGCGCCACTCCGCCGTCGCAGATCCGCGTCTGGCTCGCGCCGGCTGACGATCCGAACACCGTCGCTCACGAGAACGAGACCGGCACGCTCGAAAATCAGCTCTTCCATCCGCTGCTGCTGCAGCGTCTCGCCGATCGCAACTGGGCGTACATCCGCTTCATGGATTGGGGGATGACGAACGCCTCGCCGGTGATGGACTGGAGCGACCGCCGTTTGCCCGGGCACATCTTCCAGGCCGGCATCATCAACAGCCGTTCGCCCGCGTTGGATGACAACGTGGCGCAGGGCGATCGCGAGACCGGCGTGGCCTTCGAGTACATGGTCGCGCTGTGCAATGCGTCGAACAAAAACATGTGGATCAACGTGCCGCATCTCGCGACCGCGGACTTCATGACCAGGCTCGCGAAACTGATCCGCTTCGGCAGCGACGGCGTCAATCCGTACGACTCCGTGCAGGCCAATCCCGTCTTCGCGCCGCTCAACTCGAATTTAAAAGTGTTCATCGAATATTCGAACGAGATCTGGTCGAGCGGCTTCAGTTTCCCGCAAGGCAACTGGGCGGAAATCGAAGCGCAGAACGCGGGACTCGGATCGGGACTGGAAGGGAAGGGGCGCTTCAACGGACGGAAGTTCTGCGACACGTGGCGCGCCTTTCAGGATGTCTTCGGCGGCACGACGCGGCTCGTGCGCGTCGCAGCCACGTTCACGGCCAACGACACATACACCAGCGCGTTTTTGAACGAGATCGCCGATTACGGCCCGACGCTGACGCCGGCCGTAGCGCCCGACGTGCTGGCGGTGACGACGTATTTTGGCAACGGCATTCAGGATTACGTCAACGAACAGGGCTTCGCCACCGGCAAGCTGTTCGACGACCCGTACTGGACGAGCCCGCAGTTCGCGACCGATCTCACGAAAGCATTCGACGAGTGGAAACGCCGCATGATGGCGGGCGATGCGGTGCAAGGCGCTGGTCCTGATGCGACAGGCATCGGCGGCGGATTCTCCGCGTCACTGCACGACATGACGGAAGACATCTTCGGCACCGCGCTGCCGATCCTCGCGTATGAAGGCGGGCCATCGCTCTTCACCGATTCGATCGACGGCAACGCGCAGAACGGCAGCGGCGTGCCGACCGACGACGGCGTGACGACATTCATCGAAGCGATGAATCGCGACGCGCGCATTGCCGGCATCTATCGCATCCATCTCGACATCGCGCGCAGCAAAGGTCTGTGGACGCACACGCCGTACACCGACACCAGCCCCTGGAGCCGCTTCGGCCAGTGGGGACATCTGGAGACGCTCGATCAGGCTCCCGCCAGCGCGCCCAAGTACGCGCTGATGCTCGAGCATTTCGACACGTTCAACACCGCGCTGCGCCACATCGACAACCCACTCGGCAGCGTGCCGCAGTTCACCACCAACGCCATTCTCTCGCCCGGCATCGCGGGGCAGTCGTACACCGCCGACATCACCACCAGCGGCGGCGACGGCACGCGCACGATCACGGTGATCGGCTCGTTCCTCGATCCCGGCCTGAGCGTCGGCGCGGGACCGACTGCGGGCACGCTGCGCGTCACCGGCACGCCGACCGTGAGCCGCAAGAATTTCATCATGGCGCGCCTGAACGACGGCGACGGCGATCCCGCCTGGCGCGTCTTCACGCTCGAAACGTTCGGCGGCCTGGGCACGCTCGTGCAGAGCGATTTCCGCGGCACGTCGCCCGGCCTCAATCTGCCGTGGACGCCGACGTTCGTCCTCTCGCCGAAGGTGACCTGGAGCGGCTGGAGCGCCGGCGCGGGCATCAATCCGGCGGCGGGCGATAACGCGCTCGTCTTCGGCGTGAACGGCACGAGTGCGGACAACGAGACGCTCGCGCAGGCGATCACCGACAACGAATTTCTCACCGCCACCGTGACGCCGGCGCAGGGCGCGATCGATCTGCGCGGCGGCGAAATCCGTTTCTCCACGCGCCGCATCGGTTTCCACGCCCCCCTCGGCTACGCCCTCTTCTGCAGCATCACCGGCTTCGCGCAAGCGAACGCGCTGTACGTGAGCAGTTCGGTGAGCAAAGACAACTTCGACGAGGTCGAGCACGTCATCACGATTCCGTCGACGGCCGCGTTCTCCGCGGTGAATGCGCCGTTCTCGCTGCGCATCGTGGCGTTCGGCGCGCAGTTCGACAATCACGCCACCAGCCTGACCGGCTTCAAACTCACGCAGAGCGCGTCGCTCGCTCTCACCGCGCCGACGAATCTCGTGGCGACAGGAACTTCATCGACGCAGATCGGCATCACCTGGAGCACCGTGGCAGGCGCGACGTACGAACTGTTCCGCGACGGCGCGTCGATCGCCACACCGGTCAGCGCGTCGTTCACCGATACGGTCAGCTCCGGCACCGCGCACGTTTACAAAGTGCGTGCGACGGCGTCCGGCGTGAGCTCCGGCTTCAGCAACTCCGACCTGGCGACAGCGATCGTCTTCAGCACGGACACGATCGTTCGCGCGACGCACGTGACGCAGCTGCGCACCGCCATCAACGCGGTGCGCGCGGCGGCCAGTCTGAGCGCGGCGACGTTCACCGATCCGACGATCACCACCGGCACGACGAAGGTGAAGGCGGCGCACATCACGGAATTGCGCACGGCGCTTTCGGCGGCGATGACGGCGCTGAGTTTGACGCCGCCGTCGTTCGCGGCAGGAGCGAGCGCAGGATCGCCGGTGAAGGCAGTGCACGTGCAGGAACTGCGCGCGGCGGTGCAATAAAGCGCTGAACGTTGGAGCGGCGGGCGC
>DASSMK010000014.1:0-11281 GCA_035688915.1 Thermoanaerobaculia bacterium | reverse complement strand
GGGCGAGGGCGCCCGCCGCTCCAACAGGCGGCGCGAGATTGTGGCTATGCAGCGTGACCGCGACGTCTCCGCGGTTGCACCCGTGTCGATCAACGCGCGCCACTCCTACGGTTCGAACGGCGCAACGGAATTGCCGCGGAGAGCGTGCGCTGTACGTTGGAGCGGCGGGCGCCCTCGCCCGCCGGTGCATGTGCGAGAACGACGGCCGGGCGGCGCGAGGTTGTGGCTATGCCGCCCACACCGCGAAGCCGTGCGCGGGCAGCGTGACCTGCGACGTCTCCGCGATCGCGCCGGTGTCGATCAACGCGCGCCACTCCTGCGGTGCGAACGGCGTGGTCACGGTCTGCGCTTCATCCGAGAAATTGAACGCGATCAGCGCGCTCTGTCCATCCGCGCGACGCCGCACCACGAGCACGCGTTTTTCGTCATCGGCGTGCGTGTTCACCTGCGAAAGATCGAGCGAGCGAAGCGCCGGATGCTCGCGCCGCAGCGCGAACAGTTGCGCGTAGAGGCGCCGCAGCGAAGCGTGTTCCTCGCGACGAACGTTGTCCCACTGCAGCGCCGAACGTTTGAACGTCTCTTCGGCGTCGGGATCGGGCGGCTCGCCCTGCCACGAGAAATCGTCGAACTCCTCCGCGCGGCCTTTGCGCACCGCTTCGATGAGCGCGGGATCGGAGTGCGATGTGAAGTATTGGAACGGCGCCTTTTCGCCGTAGTCCTCGCCCATGAACAGCATCGGCACGAACGGCGACAACACCACTGCCGCGGCAGCGAGGCGCAGCTGGTCGTACGTGATGAGGTTCGCGAGCCGGTCGCCCATCATCCGATTGCCGACCTGATCGTGGTTCTGCGCGTACACCACGAACTGCCCGCCGTTCTTCGTCTTCGGCTTCAGACCGTATTTGCGTCCGCGGTAAACGGAGTGCTGGCCGGTGAAGAGATAGCCCGTCGTCCAGACGCGCGCGAAGTCGCTCACTTTTCCCGGGAAACTCAGGTAGTAGCCGTCGCGCTCATCGGTGAGCAGCGTGTGCAGCGAATGATGAAAGTCATCGCACCACTGCGAGTCGAAGCCGAGGCCGTAGTCTTCCTTCGGCGTGATGACGCGCGGGTCGTTGAGATCGCTCTCCGCGAATGAGTAGATGTGGCGCCCCTGCTCGTTCGCCACGTCGCGCACGGCTTCGCAGAGGTCCTGCAGAAACGGCTCCGCGGAGTGATCGACGATTGCGTGCACCGCGTCGACGCGAAGCCCGTCGATGTGAAACTCATCGACCCACTGCAGCGCGCAGTGAATGAAGTACCAGCGCACGTGATCGCTGAGCGGCCCGTCGAAATTGAGCGCGAGGCCCCACGGCGTTTTGTAGCGATCGGTAAAGTACGGCCCGTATTCGCCGAGGTAATTGCCTTCGGGGCCGAGGTGGTTGTAGACGACGTCGAGGACGAGAGCGAGGCCGCGCGCGTGGCAGGCATCGACGAGCCGCTTCAATCCGCGCGGGCCGCCGTACGAATTCTGCGCCGCGCCGACGTACGTGCCGTCGTAGCCCCAATTGCGCGTGCCGGGAAATTGCGCGACCGGCAACAGCTCGATGGCGGTGATGCCGAGCGCTTTCAGCTCGTCGAGTTTGTCGATCGCGGCGTCGAACGTGCCTTCGCTCGTGAACGTACCGACGTGCAGCTCGTACAGCACGTGCTCTTCGAGCGGCAGCCCTTTCCACTCCGCATCGTTCCATGCGAAGTCGTGGCCGATCACTTCCGATGGGCCGTGCACGCCTTCCGGTTGATGGCGCGAAGCGGGATCGGGGCGATCGTTGCCGTTGACGGTGAAGAAGTAGCGCGTCCCTTCCGCGCAGTCATCGACCGTCGTTTCGAAATAGCCGCGCGGCGACTTCGTCATGGCGATGCGTTGTTCGCGCGGCGCGACGATGTGCAACTCGATCGATGAATGATGCGGCGCCCAGACGCGAAACTGGCAGCGGCCGTCGTCCTGCAGATGGGCGCCGAGGGGCACGCGCTGCGCGGGCAGCGCGTGCTCCTGCGGGGCGGCGGGGGGAAACGTTTCCCGGCCTGGGACAGAGCTCGCGTTCGCGGCGGCTTCAGACGAATGATCAGACAAAGACCGAACCCTCGCTCTCGCTTTTCTCGCTCTTCTCGCCTTCGCTTTCTGCAACTTCCGTGTCGCCGGCTTGCGAGAGAAGGAAAACGGCGCCGAGCGGAGGAAGCGTCAGATTCACCGACCAGCGGCGCCCGTGCAGACGGATCGGCGCGGCGTCGACGCCGCCGAGGTTGCCTTGTCCGCTGCCGCCGTAAATGGGCGCGTCGGAGTTCAGAATCTCGCGCCAGTAGCCGCCGCTCGGTACTCCGATCTGATAGTTCTGCCGCGGCAGCGGCGTGAAGTTCAGCACCACCACCACCGACTCCTCGGGCCGCGTCTTCGATTTGCGCATCAGGCTGACGATGCTGTTCTCCGTGTCGCAGCAATCGATCCACTCAAAGCCGTCCGGCGACATGTCCAGCTCGTGCAGCGCGGGCACGTCGCGGTAGGCCTTGTTCAGATCTTCGACCCAGCGGCGCAGCGCGTCGTGAATCGGGAAATCGAGCAGATTCCAGTCGAGCTGCGCGTCGTGATTCCACTCGCGCCACTGGCCGATCTCGCCGCCCATGAACATCAGCTTCTTGCCGGGATTCGCGTACATGTGCGCGAAGAGCAGGCGCAGATTGGCGAAGCGCTGCCAGTCATCGCCGGGCATCTTGTTGATCAACGAGCCCTTGCCGTGCACCACTTCGTCGTGCGAGAGCGGCAGCACGAAATTCTCGGTGAACGCGTACATCATCCGGAACGTGAGGTCGTTGTGGTGAAACTTGCGATGCACGGGATCTTTGGAGAAGTAGCGCAGCGTGTCGTGCATCCACCCCATGTCCCACTTCATGCCGAATCCGAGTCCGCCCACGTACGTCGGACGCGAGACCATCGGCCACGCTGTCGACTCTTCGGCGATCACCTGCACGTCCGGATGCACTTTGTAGACGTCTTCGTTCAGGCGCCGCAGGAAGGAGATCGCTTCGATGTTTTCGCGGCCGCCGAATTCGTTCGGGATCCACTCGCCCGCTTTGCGCGAGTAATCGAGATAGAGCATGGACGCGACCGCGTCCACGCGCAGACCGTCGGCGTGATACTCGCCGAGCCAGTACAGCGCGCTGGAGAGCAGGAACGAGCGCACTTCATTACGGCCGTAGTTGAAGATCAGCGAGTTCCAATCGGGGTGGAATCCCTTGCGCGGATCGGCGTGCTCGAATAGATGCGTGCCGTCGAAATACGACAGGCCGTGCTCGTCGGTCGGGAAATGCGACGGTACCCAATCGAGGATGACGCCGATGCCGTGCTGATGCAGCGTGTCGACGAGATATTTGAAATCCTGCGGCGTGCCGTAGCGACTCGTCGGCGCGAAGAAGCCGGTGCACTGATAGCCCCACGATCCGTAGAACGGATGCTCCATGACGGGCAGCAACTCGACGTGTGTGAAGTTCATCTTCTTCACGTACTCGGCGAGCGGATGCGCGAGCTCGCGGTAGCTCATGGGGCGCTCGGTCTGGCCGTCGTCGGATGTGCGGCGCCACGAGCCGATGTGCACTTCATAGATCGACATCGCCGCGTCGTATGCATTCTTCGCGCGGCGCGTGTTCATCCATTCGTCGTCGTCCCATTCGTAGTCGAGATCCCAAACGATCGACGCGGTCTGCGGCGGCGTTTCCTGCTGCACGGCGAAAGGGTCGGCTTTGTCGACGCGGTAGCCGTTGTTGCGCGAAATGATGTGGTACTTGTAACGCGTGCCTTTCGCGACATCGGGCACGAAGCCTTCCCAGATCCCGCTCGGCCCGCGCGCAGCGAGCACATTCGCCTCGGCATTCCAGCCGTTGAAATCGCCGATCACGCTGACGCTCTCCGCGTTCGGCGCCCAGACGGCGAACAGCACGCCGCCGGGGACGATGTGCGAGCCGAGCTTCTGCCACAGCGCGCTGTGCGTTCCTTCATTGAAGAGGTGGAAATCCCAATCGCTGAGCAGGGACGCGGGCGTCGTGTCGACCGGCTCGATCTGATCGATCGTATGTTCGCGAATCGCTTCCGGCGTCTCGACCGCCGCGACTTCCGAACGAGACTCGCCGATCGGCGTGTCGTGCTCCTGTTGCGGCGCGCTCTCCGGCGGTGCGGCGGGAGTGGCCGGTTTCATCTCCGCCGCTTCCGGCGCAGCTGGAGGAGCGGCAGGTGGCGGGGGCATGTCGGGCGCGCTGAAGCTCGCGGCGCCGGCGCTTTCGCGCGGGGTCTCTTCTGCTCTTGTTGCGCGATTCGTGGCTTTGCGTTCCTTGCTGTCGCGCGCGCTGAACGCTTTCTCGGTTGCTTCCGACACGGTGGGCACCTTCGCCGCCGTGTCCGTTTGCGTGCTGCTCGGTTTTTTCTTCGCGGGCGCAGCGGCCGGTTTTTTCCTGGCGCTGCTCGCCGCGACGACGACGCTCGGCACGATGTCCGCGCCGACGGTCTGCAGCTCTTCGACGACCGCCTTCCCACGTTTCGGAGGCGCCGGTTTTGCGGGCGCGGCCGTCATGGCGGGCGCCGCCGCTTTCTTCGTCGTCTTCGTCGTCGTGGTCTTGCTGCTGCTCGTCGAATCTTTTTTGCGTCGAATGGCCATCAAACTTCCTTCATTCAAAATTGCGGGACGCGAACCCTACTGATGCGTTGCCGATGAAGCAAGCAGCGCGCCCCGGCGGCTCTCCAGCCGCGACAGGACGCGGCGCACCTCGGCGTCATCGCGGGACTCTTCCAGCCCCAGCCGGAACTTATGTCGCCAACTCCGTTCCGGCACGCCCGGCACGTTCTGCGGCTCGGTTTCGGCCCAGAGATCCTCGAGGTTTACCAGCACGAGCTCGGCGTCGCTTTCCGCGAGCCACACCAGCAGCGATTCCAGGACGCGCGCATCGCCGTCGAGAAACTCCGTGAGCTCGCGGCGCATGGTCGCGCGCGTGTCGCGTTCCTGCGCCGCGCCGCGCTCATCGAGCAGTCCCTGCTTCACACGATCGTCGATGTCGTGGCCGTTCCAGAACGCGGCGAACGTCGGCATGTCGTGCGTGTTCACGCTCGCCACCGACGCGCGCGGCGGCATGCCGAGCGGCGGCTGTTGCGGCTTCATCTCGTACTGCGCCACGTACATCCGGCGCAGCCCGTGTGCGTTCATCATGCGCGGCACTTCGGGCGGGACGGTGCCGAGGTCTTCGCCGACGATGACGCATTGGTGGCGGTGCGATTCGAGGGTGAGGATCGCGTAGAGCTCTTCCTCGCGATAGCGCACGTACACGCCGTCTTTCGCGTCGTTGCCTTTCGGAATCCAGTAGAGGCGATGCAGTCCCATGACGTGATCGATGCGCAGCACGCCGGCGTGCGACACGTGATTGCGGATGCAGGCGCGAAAGTATGCGTAGCGGTCTTCGCGCAGCGCGTCGGGATCGAACGGCGGGAAGCCCCAGTTCTGTCCTTTGGTGAAGAACGAATCGGGCGGCGCGCCGACGGCCACGCCTTTCGCGAACACGTGCGCGTAGCGCCAGGCGTCGTAGCCGGCGGGATTCACGCCGAGCGGGAAATCGAGATAGAGACCGAGGCCGCTGCGGCGCGAGGCTTTCGCGACGGCGCGCATCTGCTCGGCGAGGCGTTGCTGCACGTAGAGGTGATAGTGCGTGGAGTCGCGATTCTCGATGCGTGCGCGAAACTCGGCGTAGTCGCGCATCTCCGCGTTCTCCTGCGCTTCCGCGGGTTGCCAGCGCGCCGCGCAGCGTTCCAGCACGCGCCGTTTGGCGGCGAGCACGCCGCGATAGTCGACCTCGCGTTGTTGCTGCAGGTGCGCGATGGCGCCGAGGTCGGCGTCTTGCGGGTCGTACTCGGGGAGGCGCGGCACGTCGAGATAGAGCTCGTTCCAGAAGAGGCGGCTCACTGGCGAATACGGACTCGGCTCATCGTCGAACGCGGCGAGCATGGGCAGCGTGGCCACGACGCCGCCTCCGTGATGATTCACCCACTCCAGGTACTGCATCATGTCGCCGAGGTCGCCGGCGCCCCAGGAGCGGCGGGAGTGAGCGGCGTACAGCGGCGCGAAGACGCCCCACGACTTTCCTTCGGGCGCATGCGCTTCGTGCGGCGCGGCGATGATGAGCGCTTCCCACGGCTTGCCGCCGAGCGTCACGTGCAGCGAGTGATAGCCATGCGGAACGGCGCCTTCGATGGTGATGAGCTTCGCGACGTAGTCGTCGTGTTCCGCGGCCACCGGCAGATCCGCAAGCTCGACGCGGCCTTCGCGCGAGCCTTCGAATTCGAATGCGAGATGCCACTCGATGCGCGATTCCGCGAGCGCGCGCGGCACGCGCAATTCGAACTGCACGTGGCCGCGTCCCCACACCACGAGCACCGGTTCGAGCGCGCGCTCCCACTGCTGCCGCTCGCGCCACGCGGGCGTATCCTCCAACGCGACGTTTTGCGGCAAACGCAAACGGATGGCGGCTGCGAGCGCGTCGCGAGTGGCTTCGACCGTGCGTCCGGCCGCGTCCGTGTACTCGGGGAGAATGGAGAAGAGAGGCGCCAGTTCGCGCAGCTTGGGGAGTCGCATCGCGACTCCACCATGAGCAAGCGACTTGCCGGAATCGGCGCGTGCAGCTATTCGATCGAGACGAGCTCCAGCTCGAACGTCAGCTCTTTGCCGGCCAGCGGATGATTTGCGTCCAGCGTAACGCTGTCTGCGTCCAGTTCTCGCACCTGCACCGCAGCGCTGCTGCCGTCGGGAAAGCCGACCTGCAGCATGTCGCCGACTTCCACTTCCACGCCTTCGGGGAGCTGCGAGCGCTCCACGCGGAAGACGAGCTCGTCGCGCCGTTCGCCATACGCATTGTCCGCGTCGATGACGGTGGTTTTCTTCTCGCCCGCGGACATCCCTTGCACCGCTTCTTCGAAGCCGGGGATGACTTCGCCGGAGCCGATGGTGAAGCGAATCGGATCGCTGCCTTCCGATGAATCGAATTCGGTCCCGTCCTGCAGTGTGCCGCGGTAATGAATCGAGACCGTATCGCCTCGCTTGGCCTGTTGTTCCATGTTCGACAGCTCTCCTTCGCTACGACTTTTCATCTCGTTTGGATAGCAATTGCGCCGCCACACTGACGGCGATTTCGGCGGGATGGCTGCTGCCGAAATCGAGGCCAACGGGGCAGAAAAACGCCTTCTTCAGCTCGTCCGGCAGGCCCGCCTCTTCGACGTCCTGCTTCAGCCGTTTGGCTTTGGCGTTGCTGCCGATGACGCCGAGGTAGGGGAAGGTGCGGGTGCGGAGAATTTCGAGGAGGATGGGCTTGTCGCTGCTGTGGCCCATCGTCATCAGCAGCACGTACGCGTTGTCCGGCAGCGTCTTCACTTCCGCCGGCAGATCGGCCGACAAGCGTTTGGTCAGCTTCGGCGAGTCGGGCAGTTTGGCCAGCCATTCCTGACGCGAATCGATGCAGGTGACGTGGCAGTCGAGCGTGAGCAGCAGCGGGATGACGGCGCCCGCGACGTGACCCGCGCCGAAGACGACGATGTTCCACCGCGAGACGTTGAACACCTCAAAGTACACGCGCACCGTGCCGCCGCACGTCATGCCGATGTCGGTGTTGAGATTCCACTGAAAGAAGCGCGTCTTCGGCAGCGTGTCGTCGGCGAGCAGCTTCTGCGCTTCGGCGAGGGCACGCATCTCGATCTTGCCGCCGCCGACCGTGCCGAACGCGCGCCCTTCCGCCGTGACGAGCATCTTCGCGCCGCGCTCCTGCGGCGTCGAGCCGAGCGTGTCGACGATGGTGACGGCGACGAACGGTGCGCCGCTGGCGGCGAGGTCGTTGAGGGCGGTGATGTAGGTCATGGGAGAGCAGCTTCGCTTTTTTTAGCTGTTCAGCTGTTGAGCTGTTCAGCTGTTCAGGCGGCGAGCCCACCGATTGAATAGCTCAACAGCTGAATCGCTGAATAGCTGAGCGCGAGCTGCGCGAGCGCTCCCCCACGTTACCATCGCCTCATGCGAATCCGCTCCACGCGCGTCGTCACTCCCTCCGGCGTTCGCGCCGCTACGTTGCATATTGAAGAGGGGTTGATCGCGGCGATCGATGACGCGCGCGCCGACGTCGATTACGGCGAGCTCGTGATCATGGCGGGGCTCGTCGATTCGCACGTGCATGTGAACGAGCCTGGTCGCACCGAATGGGAAGGATTCGATACGGCCACGCGCGCGGCGGCGGCGGGCGGCATCACCACGATCGTCGACATGCCGCTGAACTCGATTCCGCCGACGACGACGCTCGCGGCGCTGCAAACGAAACGCGCCGCCATCGACGGCAAGGCGCACGTGAACGTCGAACTGTGGGGCGGCGTGGTGCCGGGCAATACGAGCGAATTGCGGCCGATGCTCGACGCCGGCGCGCGCGGCTTCAAATGCTTTCTCGTCGACAGCGGCGTGGAGGAGTTCCCCAACGTAAACGAAGCGCAGTTGCGCGAAGCCGCGCGCGCGCTCGCAGGCACCGGCGCACCGCTGCTCGTGCATGCGGAGCTCGGCGACCATCTGCACGCGCCATCAGGCGATCCCGAAGAGTACGCGACGTATTTGCACTCGCGTCCGAACGCGGCGGAAGACGCCGCGATCGCGCTGTTGCGCGACGTGCAACGCGAGACGGGCGCCTGGATCCACATCGTCCACCTTTCCTCCGCCACCGCCCTCCCCCTCCTCGGCGACGGCCTGACGGCTGAGACCACCGCGCATTACCTGCACTTCGCGGCGGAGGACGTTCCGCACGGCCACACCGAATACAAATGCGCGCCTCCCATTCGCGAACGCGCCAATCGCGAAGCGCTCTGGCGCGCGCTGGCGAGCGGCACGTTGTGCTGCATCGTGAGCGATCACTCGCCGTGCACGCCGGAACTGAAGCGCGGCGATTTCATGGACGCCTGGGGCGGCATCGCGTCGCTGCAGTTCGTGCTGCCGATCGTCTGGAGCGGCGCGCGCGCCCGCGGCTTTACCATCGAAGACGTGGCGCGCTGGTGCTGCGAAGGCACTTCAAATCTGGCGCGCCTGCCGCGTAAAGGCCGCATCGAAACCGGCGCGGATGCGGATCTCGTGATCTGGTCGCCGGAGGAGTCGTTCACCATCACGCCCGACCTCATCCGCCACCGCCACAAAGTCACCCCCTACCTCGGCGCCACGCTTTACGGCGTGGTGAAGGAGACGTGGGTGGCGGGGCGCGCGGTGCCGCACTAACATACGCCGCGAATGCCACACACTTTTCTCGACAAGATCGATCTCGCTTCCGAACGAGTCGGCGGCAGCGTGCTGTACGCAACCGACGATTACTTCGCGGAGAAGGAAAACCTGCTCAAACCGTCGCGCGCGGTCTGGAAAGAACACGAGTACACAGACCGCGGCAAGTGGATGGACGGCTGGGAATCGCGCCGCAAGCGCGTGGAAGGCCACGACTTCGCGATCATCCGCCTGGGCATGCGCGGCGTGGTGCGCGGCATCGTCGCGGATACGGCGTTTTTCCGCGGCAACTATCCGGAATCGTGCGCGCTGGAAGGAACCGTGGCGCCGGCATTCGCGAGCGTCGAGGAGCTGCTGAATGCGCACTGGACGGAGATCCTCCCCCGCTCACCGCTGCAAGGCGACAGCGAGAATTTCTTCGACATCGAGAGCCGCTTCGCGTTCACGCATCTGCGCTTGCACATCTTTCCCGACGGCGGCGTGGCGCGGCTGCGCGTGCACGGCGATCCCATTCCCGACTGGCATCCCATTGGCGGCCTTGGCGAAACGATCGATCTCGCCGCGGCCGAAAACGGCGCCGAGGTGCTGACGTGCTCCGATATGTTCTTCGGGCCGAAGCACAACCTGATCATGCCGGGCCGCGCGCTGAACATGAGCGACGGCTGGGAAACGAAGCGCCGCCGCGGACCGGGACACGATTGGGTGATCGTGCAGCTCGCCGCGGAAGGTGACGTGACGCGCATCGAGATCGATACGAATCATTTCAAGGGCAACTATCCCGACACCTGCTCGATCGAAGCGTCGCTCGATCGCGAGAACTGGACGGAGCTGCTGCCCCGCACGAAACTGCAGGCGCACACGCGCCACTTTTTTCGAGACGAGCTGGCGCACGTCGGACCGACGCGCTTCCTGCGCCTGAATGTCTTTCCCGACGGCGGCGTGAGTCGCCTCCGCGTCTGGGGCACCGCCTCGGAACACGCGCGCCGCGAAGCGGTGGTGAAGCGGCTCGACACGCTGGTGCCCGCGGCGCTCGCCCGCGAGCTGATGGCCTGCTGCGCGTCGACGCGTTGGGCCGCGCGCGTCGCGGACGCAGCGCCGTTCGGATCGTGGGACGCGCTGCTGGAAAGCGCAGATCGCATCTGGTCGCAGCTCGATCCGGAAGATTGGCAGGAAGCGTTCGCCGCACATCCGCGCATCGGCGAACGGAAGCCGGTGTCACGCTGGTCGAGCGAAGAGCAGTCCGGCACGAACGACGCCGCAAACGAAACGATGCACGAACTGGCCGTCGCGAATCAGCAGTATGAAGAGAAGTTCGGCCACGTCTTTCTCATCTGCGCCACCGGTCGCAACGCCGACGAGATCCTCGCGAACTGCCTGGTGCGCATGCAGAACGACGCTGACACCGAGCTGCGCAACGCGGCCGAAGAACAACGCAAGATCACGCATTTGCGCCTGATGAAACTGGTGATGTGATGGGAATCTCGACACACGTACTCGATACCGCCAAAGGCCGCCCCGCCGCAGGAGTGCCGGTCGCGCTCTCCGTCCATCACGACGGCACACTGCACGTGATCATCGAAACGAAAACGGACGACGACGGCCGCGCGCGCCTCGTGGAAAAGCCGGATCCAGGAACGTACCGCCTGACGTTCGGCATCGGCGACTACAACCCCGGCGGCTTCTTCCCCGCAGTGACGATCGTCTTCCGCGTGGAAGACACCGAACAGCACTACCACGTGCCGCTGCTGCTGTCGCCGTTTGGATACTCGACGTATCGGGGGTCTTGACCGGGGGGCCTCCGGCGGCTGGGGCCGCGGGCCCCAGACCCCGTTTGTTGGCCTAGCTGTCGCGTTTCAGTAGGTTGTTCCCAATCAGACGAGTCATCGGCGGTAAGCCAGCCAAAGCAGTATGGGCTCGATGGTAGTTGTAGAAGTGAAGGAACTCAGGGAGTCGTTGGCGGCGCATGTCCGAAGTTGGATAAGCAA
>DASSMK010000013.1:0-2238 GCA_035688915.1 Thermoanaerobaculia bacterium | reverse complement strand
TCGACGACTTTCTCTCGCGCTCCATTGCGTTCGCTCCGCCGCTTTCCATCCACCTCGGCATGGCCGGGATTGCGTACGCGTACTACCGCATCGCCTGCGCGCGCGGCGACGGCGAGCTGCTCGCGCGCGCCGATCTCTTCTCCACGCGTGCGCTCGCCGCGCCTTTCGACGCCGAAGCGCTGCCGGTCGAGAAAACCGGCATCACCACGCCGTGGCATTCGCGATCCGGCGTCTGGTACGTGCACGCACTCATCGCTCACGCACGCGGCGACGCGCGCACGCGAGCGCACGCCGTGCGCGAGTTCACGCGTGTCATCGCGCACGATGACGGCGCGCACATCGATGTCGTCACCGGCGCGAGCGGAGCGCTTCTCGCCGCCGCCGCGCTGCGCGAGATCGAGAACGACGCATCGCTGCGCGCGGCTGGCGATGCTCTCGCCGCGCGCGCGTTCACGAACGACGCGATCGGCGTCGCACACGGCCGCGCCGGAATGCTCTACGCGCGCATGCAGTGGTCCGGCGGAACTTTGATCGACGAAAGCATCGCCAGCGCCGCCATCCCGAGCGGTCGCGGTTCCCGCTGGCCGTGGCATCACGGCCAATCGATGCCCGGCTGGTGCAACGGCAGCGCGGGACTCGTTCTCTACTTCGCGCGCACCGGACAAAATGAATTCGCCGAGGATGCGGCGTGGCATGCGTTCGACGCGGCGGATGGGAATCCGAGTCTCTGCTGCGGTTTGACCGGCCGCGCGTACGCGATGCTGGAGATGCATCGCCTCACGGACGACGAACGCTGGCTCGATCGCGCGCACATCCTCGCGCAGCGTGCCGTCGTCAACGCGGATCGTCTCGAACGCGACAGCCTCTTTCGCGGTGCCGCCGGACTGGCTGTGTTACTCGCCGATCTGGATTCGCCGCGCGACGCGCGCTTCCCGCTGTTCGATCACCACTAACGCAGCGGCCGCGCGGCGCTCGTCTCGTCGAGATAGATCACCGCGTCGAGCTTCTGCGGCAGCGACTCGCTCCGTTCCCAATCCGGATTCGGATTGGGGCTGCTGCCGGCGCTGCGATACTGCGCCGGTCCCTGCAGCCACGACGGCACGTTGCCGTGCAGCGACACGAGGATGCGCGGCTGGTGCGCTTCGCGGAACGTCGCCTCGTACGAATCGGGCAGCACCGGACGGAACACGCGCGGCTCCAGGCGGAACGCCTGCGTGCGCGAATCCCAGATCGACTGCAGGAACATCCCCGAGCCCGCGAGATGGCCGATCACGAAGTAGTCGCTCACTTGCGCCGCGAGCAGCTGTCCCATCGACGGCCAGCCGACGTACGTTGCGCTGCGGCCGAGGTGTTCTTGATGGGCCCAGAGGAGAACTTTGGAGTTGCGGGAGCGGTGCTGGCGGATCCAGAGCGCGTTCTCCGCCATCGCCACGTCGCGCGTTTCGGCCACGCCGTGCATCCGCTGCACGACCACCGTCGCGTTCTGCAGCGCATCTGCATATTCGCTCGAGCCGAGAGGCTCGAAATCGGCGCGGCGGGAGGCGAGCTGCGCGTGCACCGCTTCCGCGCCGCCGTTCGCGTACATCGCTTCGATCGCACTCGCCAACGCTGGATCGGCGTGACGGTAGTACGCGATCACATTCGCCTGCGCGGTCGCTTCATCGTAGATGTCGAAGCCCGCCAGCGAGACTTGCGCGTCATGCGACAGGTTGTACGCCCGCAGCCACTCCACCACCGCCAGAAACTCTTCCGTGTTCCAGAACGCGTAATTCAACGCACCGGCGCGATGCAGGATGGCGCGCGGGTCAGCAACGCTGCCGTGGATGTACGCATCGAGCTCATTCGTCAGCGGGAACGGCGCTTCGATGGCGAGCGTGTCGAAGTTCAGCTCGCGCACGAAGAAATCGATGAGGCGCAGCTTGAGCGTGAAGATCTCGTGCGTGCCGTGCGTGAGATCGCCCAGCGCGACCAGCGACGACGAGCCGGCGAGTGCGCGGAGCGGTTCGAGATCGCGCGACGGTCCGGCCAGCTCCGTCGATTCGATTGCCGTCGCGTGCGCGGTGAGCCACGCGGCGGGAGCGGGATCGGTGGACGGTTTGGCGATGACACGCCGCCGCGGCGCCGCGTGCGCGATCGAAGAAATCGCGAGCAAGCTGAAGAGTACGGCGACGCGCAGGCGACGCATCGCGACAGTGTAGCCGTTCACGGTGATCGTTGGAGCGGCGGGCGCCCTCGCCC
>DASSMK010000012.1:0-31068 GCA_035688915.1 Thermoanaerobaculia bacterium | reverse complement strand
GGGCGAGGGCGCCCGCCGCTCCAACGGATTCCCGAGAGCCACGGTTGTCCAGCCATCGAAGCGCATCGCTCCACGCGCGTTGGCGGCGCGCAGCAGCATGTCGTCGAGAAACAGTCGCGAGATGCCGCGCGCAGGATGCGGCAGCGCGAATTCGAGTGTCTTGTGCGTGCCGATGACGCGGCAGCGGCCGATGCGCGGCGCGTTGAGGCGATCGAGCTCGTCGCCGAGGTCGAGAGCTTCGAGGATGGGGAGCGCGTCGTAGGAGAGGAACTCGCCGCACAGTTTGTCGCGCGGGAAAACGTCGCGATCGACGAGCGCGACACGCACGCCGCGCCTCGCGAGCAACGCCGCGAGCGTCGAGCCGGCGGGGCCGGCGCCGATCACCGCGACGTCTACTTCCACAACAAGATCCCGAAACGAAACGGGAAAGCGCGGACGACCTGCCAGCGCGACGCGCGCGTTTTCTTCGCCACGTCGCGCGCTTCATCGAGCGTATAGCCCTGGCGGACGGAGGCGGGCGCGTCGTAGCGCGTGATGCGGCCGACGAGACGCAGTGCGCCGATCAGCAGCACGAAGAGCAGCGGCGCGTAGTGGCGGCGCGTGTCGTTGACCGCGACTCCCACGCGCGCGACGCGCAGCGCTTCGTTGGCGATGACGACGTTCTCCTCAGGCGAGAAGTGGTGGAAAAAGTGGCCGGAGCCGACGACGTCGATCGAGTCGTTCTTGAACGGCAGTTTCGTTGCGTCGCCGACCACGCGGCGCACGCGCGTTCCTTGCGGCGCGAAGAGCAGATGGCGAATGTTGAAGTCGAGGCCGATGCGCAGCACGTCGCCGGGTAGTGCGTCCAGCACGTCGCCGCTGCCGGCGCCGAGGTCGAGCACGGAGCGCGGCGCGTTCGTCATTCTGCGCAGCAGACGCTGATGAATGGCCACGCCACCGAGCCAGCGATTGATGCGCCGCAGATCGACGAGCGAACGCTCCATGTCGGCGCGCGGCGCATCGTGCTCATCGAGCAGTTCGTCGGCCGGAACGCGTCGCGGAGTGAACATGGTCAGACGCGCTTCAACACCAGCGCGGAGTTCTTCGAGCCGAACGCGATCGTGTTGCACACCGCCACGTCGAGTAGCGCGCGGCGGCCGACGTCCGGCACGTAATCGAGATCGCATTCGGGATCGGGCGTATCGAGATTGATGGTCGGTGGCAGCGTGCCGTCGCGGAACGCCATCAGCGTCGCCGCGACACCTGCCGCGCCGCATGCGCCTTGCGGATGGCCGATCATCGACTTCGTCGCAGAGCCGGCTAGTTTCGTGGCGTGTTTGCCGAACGCGCGCTTCACGGCGCGCGTCTCGATGCGATCGTTCAAATCGGTCGACGTGCCGTGGTAGTTCACGTAGTTCACGTCTGAGGGATCGATACCCGCTTCCTTCATGGCCAGCTGCATGGCGCGCGCGGGCTCTTCGCCGGAATCATCCATGCGCACGCGGTGATACGCATCGCACGTCGAACCGTAGCCCGCCACTTCGGCGTAAATGTGCGCTCCGCGCGCGAGAGCGGTGGATTCGCGCTCCATGATGAACATCCACGAGCCCTCGCCGAGAACGAAGCCGTCGCGATTCGCCGTGAAGGGACGCGAGCCCGATTGCGGCTCGGCGTTGTGCGTATTCGTCACGATGCGCATCAGGCAGAAGCCGGTCATCACGCCTTCGGTGATCGTCGCGTCCGCGCCGCCGGTCACGATGTAATCGACCACGCCGAGTTTGAGATTGCGGTAGGCGTAGCCGAGGGCGTCGGTGGAGGAGGTGCAGCCGGTGGAGATGAGGTGCGAGAAGCCGTGGAGATCGAACGCCATCGAGATCTCGGAGGCGATCGTGCCGATGGTGCCGGACGGGACGGAGTAGACCGAGGCTTGCTTGGTGGCGCCGCGGTACCAGAGCTCGTACATGCGCTCGCTGAACTCGACGGCGCCGCCGCCGGAGCCGAGCATCACGCCGATGGAGCGGCGCATCTCGATGTCTGCGGCGCGCGGATCGAGCTTCGCGTCGCGCAGCGCTTCGTCGGCGGCGGCGATGGCCATCGGCACGACGCGCGAGACATGGCGGATGTTCTTCGGATCGACCCATTGCGTCGGATCGAAATCGACTTCGCCGGCGATGCGGCAGGGGAGCGTGCCGGGATCGAACTGCGAGATGGTGCGGACGCCGCTGCGGCCCGCGGCCACGGCGGAGAAGTATGGTTCGCGTCCGACGCCGTTCGGACTGAGCGCGCCGACGCCGGTGATGACGATTCGTTCGGAAGTCATTCTCGCGTTAGAGTGGTGTCACCGCATGGAGGTAACGTGACATCACGCACCGTCGTCAGTGCCCTGCTCCTTTCCCTGGTCGTGCTTGCTGCGAATGGACAGCCTGCGCCGAGTGCGACGCCGAATGCTGATGATGTGGCCCGTCGTGCAATCGACGTGCTCGGCGGCCCCGGCTGGGAGAAAGCCCGCTATGTTGCGTTCACGTTCAACGTGGAGCGCGACGGAAAGATTGCGGCCTCCTACGCGCAGCGCTACGACCGCTATACGGGCGACTATCGCGTCTCCGGCAAGAACCGCGAAGGCAGAGACGTACTCGTGATCATGAACGTGAATACGAAGCAGGGCCGCGCGTGGATGGACGGGCAGGAAGTGGCTGACCCGAAGGATCTGCTGACATTCGGCTATCGCCGCTTCATCAACGATACGTACTGGCTGCTGATGGGCTACAAGACGTTCGATCCGGGCGTGCACCGCGCGCTGGAAGCGCCGCAGACCGACGCGTGCGGCGCGACGCACGACGTGGTGCGGCTGTCGTTCGACAACGTGGGACTGACGCCGGGCGACGTGTACTGGATGTGGGTGAATCGCGACACCGGTCTGGTCGACGAGTGGCACATGCGGCTCGAAGGCAGCAAGCCGGAGGACGAGCCGTCCGTGGTCGTCTTTCGCGACTACCGCCGCTTCGGCAACGCGCTGATTTCCACGCGGCGCGAGATCCGCGGCAAGAACCAGTTCATCCGCCTCGATGATGTGACGGTGAGCGAGAGCGTGCCGGCAGGCGCGTTCACGAAGTAGCGCGACCGACACTTATCCGTCGCTTCGAAATAATGAGTCTGCACGCTTTTCTTCGCGCTGGCCGGTGCGAAGAGAAGCGGTGCATTCGTCGGTGATCGCGGCGATCGGCTACGACGAACGGCGGCAGCGGCTCGAGATCGAGTTCCACACGCGCCGGGTCTACGCATACTCCGGATTGCCGCCGTCGGTGCATCGCGAGCTGCTCGCGGCGCCTTCGATCGGCTCGCATTTCAACCGGCACGTGCGCGATCGCTACGCCTGTACGCGGTTGGCCGACGCGTGAGCGCTCGGCGTAAGAGCCGAACCGAGCACCTGCTAAGCTGCGCGGCAGAGGCCCGCGTGCCGAAGCCACGCGATGCGGCGGTTGATGTGCGCGCCGCGTACAGCGGCGCGCGAAAAGTAGCAGGCCCGTGCCGCCGTCCAAATTATGTTCAACCGAGGCGCTTCAGCGCCGGCCCGTAGCCGTGCCGCGTCAGCTTCAGCAGATAGATAGGCGCCCGACGGTGGCCTACGAAATCTTCCGCCGTGTTTCGATCGGCGGCTTTGGTGCGAGACGGACAACCCGCTCGGGCATTTCAGCCTGCACTTTGCGACAGTGTTCGACGAGGCCTTCAAGACCGCCATACTCGGCCAACATCTCTGCACGGATCTTATGGAGTTCTTCAACGATTGGATCTTCAGTCATGTTCATGGCTCCATCAGTTCCAACGGCGTGCAGATGAACGGTGGTTCAAACCCAGCAGCGCGACACACCGCATAAACCTGCGGGAGAATGTTGCCGTTCACGATGTGCTTACAGTTCCAGCTAAGCAAATAATCCATTCCATGGACTGTGGCTACGGCAACATGCAGTGCATCGACATCCGCTTTCGCGGGGATACGCGTATGACTAAGAAGTTGACGAGCCAAGGACAACGCCGCGCCGGTGATGTCGAGCATCGTCGTTTCGGCAAGGAAGCCGAGTCGCTCGTTCGCCAGCGGTCCCTCACCTCTACTCGCTTCGTTGATCGCAACCGCAGAGGAGAACAGCTCGTATTCGTGCCGGCGGGCCGACCACCACTCGCGCGTAAACTCTTGATTGTGCGCCACCAGGATGCTGCGTTGATTCAACCAACCTATGAGGTAGCTGATCACGCTGGTTTCGAGGTAGACACGCGCCTTCATGCGCACCCAGCGTACGCGATCACGCTTTACGAGGGGAAGCGGGACGCCGCCAAGACTGTCGCAGACGGCGTCGACGCGGCTCGCCTTGCCCTGATTCCCCCGGATTCGACATCGCCCACCGTTCGCGCCTCGCGTCGCGATTCTTCCTACGTGTCGACGGGCGGTTTGATGGCCTACGCCCGAGCGGCTGCGTGAAGTGTTTGGATGCGTCGAACTACGTTCTTTTGACGTTGCACTGACCCGTTTCTGACTGTCGCGCGTGCTACGATATCTTTCCGTCCGAAATGCTTCTCACAATTCGTCTGCTCGGCGATTTTTCCGCCACGGATTTCCGCGGGAACGCTCTTTCTGTCGGCAACCGGCGGACGCAAGCGCTCATCGCCTATCTGGCGCTGCGGATCGGCGGCAAGACGTCGCTGGCGGAGATCGCGGAGCTGCTGTTCGGCGATCCCACTGCAATCGGCGCCGTGCGCCACGTCGTCAGCGATCTGCAGTACGCGCTGCGCTACCTCTCGCACGACATCCTCATCGATGATGGCCACAGCGTTCGCTTCAATCGCGACGCCGTGGACGTCGACGCGCAGGCGTTCAACGATCTGATCTCGTCGCCGTCCGTGAACAGCGTTCGCCGCGCCGTCGAGATCTATCGCGGCAATCTGCTCGAGAACTTTTCCACCGGCGCACCGGCCTTCGATGACTGGCTCTCCGAACGGCGCCTGAATTTCTGGCGCGCCGCCATCGCCATCTTCGGCCGCATGCTCTCCGCGCAGATCAAAGCCGGCTGGTGGGAAGAAGCGGTGGAAACAGCGGGACGTCTCCTCGCGCTCGATCCTTCGCAGGAGATCGTCCATCGCACGCTGATGCGCTTGCAGCTGGAGCAGGGACGCCCCGATTCCGCGCTTCGCCGCTATCAGGAATGCGTGGACGTCCTGCGCCGCGATTACGGCCGCGAGCCGTCCGGCGAAACCGAGAAACTGCGCCAGGAAATCGTCGACGCGCTGGAACGCGCTCCTGCACCGCGCGAGATTTTTCGCGAGCGTCCCGATCGTCCGATGCTCGTGCTGCTCGTCGAAGACGATCTCGTCTCCTCAGCTTTGGTCGAAGCGTATCTCTCCGACGCCGGCTATGAAGTCGTGACGGTGAGCGACGGCGCCGACGCGCTGATGGAGCTCGGCCGCCGCGCGTTCGATCTGCTGATCCTCGACATCAACGTGCCGACGCTGAACGGCCTGAAGCTGTTCGAGCTGATGCTGCAGAAAGGGATCGAAACGCCGGCGCTCTTCATCACCGGCGTGGCCGGCGCGGACGTCGAAGCGAAGAGCCTGGAGATGGGCGCCGCCGGATTCCTCCGCAAGCCGATCCGCCGCGAGGTGCTGTTGCCGCGAATTCGTGGCATCCTGCAAAGACGGACGCGCGGCGCGCAACAGGCGTAGCCCCCGCGCGCTTTGCCGGCGATGACGAACGTCGCGATCGAGCCGCACGAGATCGAAGCGCGCAAACGCGAGCGCACGTACCGCCTCGCGGTGCTGGAGCTGCCGACGCTGCGCGCGATCGGCTGCCTGCTCCTCTCCCTCGCCATCTATCTCCACAACGAATACGTCCTCGGCATCACCTCGTTCCGGCCATGGCTGATCTACAGCATCAGTCTGGCGATTTACTGCGCGATCACCTGGACGCTGCTCGCGTTCTTCTACCGCCGCGATCCGCCGCGCGATCTCACGCTCTACGTGCTCATCGTGGACGTGGCGGTGTGGACGGGCGGGATCTACATCTCCGGCGGCGAAGCGAGCTGGCTCTTTTTCATCCTGCTGCTGCGCGTCGCGGATCAAACGCAGACGAATCTCCGCCGCTGCGTCGGCTTCGCCCTCTACGGGCTCGGCTGCTATGCCGCGATGCTCGCGTACATCGCACTCTTCGACAACCGTCCCATCGCCGCGGGTCCTGCGGCCACGAAGCTGACCTTCCTGCTCTTCGCGGGTCTCTACATCGCGCTCGCCGCGCGCACCGCCGAATCGCGCCGCGCGCAGATGGCAGGGGCGATTCGCATGTCGCGCGATCTGATCCGCCGTCTCGAACAGCAATCGGCGGAGCTCGACGAAGCGCGCGCCCACGCCGAAGAAGCGAGCGCCGCGAAGAGCGAGTTTCTGGCGAACATGTCGCACGAGATGCGCACGCCGCTGCAGGGCGTGATCGGCATGCTGCAACTCGTTCTCGAAGACGCGAACGATTTCGACGATCGCCACACGCGGCAACTCGATACCGCGCGCCGTTCGGCCGAGGCGCTGCTGGCGACGATCGACGACATCCTCGATTTCTCGAAGATCGAAGCGCGGCGCATCGAGCTCGAGCCGATCTACTTTTCCCTGCGGCAGGCGATCGGCGAGACGATGAAATCGCTCGGCGTGGCGGCGGCGGCCAAGGGACTGACGCTTTCGTATCTCGTGCAGAACGACGTCGCGGACACGGTGTGGGGCGATCCGCTGCGGCTGCGGCAGGTGGTGGTGAATCTCGTCGGCAACTCGATCAAGTTCACGGCGCAGGGCGAGATCGCGGTGCGCGTGACGCGGCGCGGCGAGCTGCTGCGGTTCGAAGTGCGCGACACCGGCATCGGCATCGAGCCCGCGCTGCGGCAGAAAATCTTCGAGCCGTTCACGCAAGCCGACAGCTCGCATTCGCGCCGCTACGGCGGCACCGGCCTCGGCCTCGCGATCGTCGCGCGCCTCATCGACGCGATGCGCGGCTCGGTGGAAGTGCAGGGACATCCCGGCGGCGGCAGCACGTTCGTCTTCACCGTGACGATGCCGAGCGACGCGGTCGGTGCGGCGATGCCGCGACAGCCGTGGGAAGCGTGGCTGGCCGGCCGCTCGATTTTGATCGTGGAGCCGGCGCCGCTGGCGCGGTCGTTCATCGCGGAGATGCTGCGCGCGCGCGGCGTGTTCGCCACGGCGTGCGCCACCGCGGCGGAAGCGCCGCGCGGACGTTACGCGTGCGCGATCACGAGCGATCCGGCCGTGGACGTCGAACCGAAGGTGATGCTCGTGACGCCGCTGACGCATCACGACTATCCGATCTATGTGATGCGTCCGCTCGCCGAGCGCGAGCTGTTCGACATGATCGGCGTGGCCCTCGGATTCGTCGCCGCCACGCCGCTGCTCTCGCCGGTCGCACCGGCGGAACCGGAGCAGCGGTTGCGCGTGCTGCTCGTCGAAGACAACGTCGTCAACCAGGAGTTCGTCTTCGAATCCCTCCACCGCCTCGGCCACTCCGTCGTTGTTTCGGGCGACGGTGCGGCAGCGCTGGAGCAGCTGGCGTCGGAGTCGTTCGATCTCGTGTTCATGGATGTGCAGTTGCCGGGCATGGACGGACTCGATGTGACGCGCGCGTTTCGCGCGCAGGATGGCCGCACGCCGGTCGTGGGTTTGACGGCGCATTCGGGACGCGCGGAGCGCACGCGCTGCTTCGACGCCGGCATGAACGAAGTGCTGACAAAGCCCGTCGACGTGAAGCAACTCGCTGCGACGATTCGCGCGGTGCTCGGTGTGAGCCGCGAGATTCTCGATGCGGTGGGCGGCAATCCCGCCGTGCTCGCGCGTGTGAGCGACGCGTTTTCGAAGCAAACACCGGAACTGATTGCCGCGATGCGTGAGGCCTGTGCGCGCAGCGACGGCGAAGCGCTGTATCAGGCCGCGCACAAATTGAAGGGGAGCGTGAGCCACTTTCCCGGTGACCGCGCGCTGGGGCTCACGCGTGAGCTGGAAGCGGCAGCGCGGGCAGCGGATTTCCCGCGCGCCGTGGAGTTGATGCCGCGCGTGGAAGCGGCGGTGGAAGACCTCGGGAGAAGGATCGCGGCGAGCGTGTAACCCTCGCGAGAAATGTTGGAGCGGTGGGCGCCTCGCCCACCGGGTCCCTTGCGACGAAGTCGGCGGGCGAGGGCGCCCGCCGCTCCAACGCTGATCGCGTTAGGGGAAGAGGCCGCGCGTGGTGCTCGCTTCCGCGACGCGTCCCACGGCGAGAATCTGCGCGCCGGTGCGCATGTCGACGTTGTAGCGCTGCGCGGTGTCGTACACGTCGTTGAACGCTCGCACCATGATCTTCTCGAGCTGCGAGTTGACCATGGTCTCGTCCCAGAAGAACGAGTAGAGACCCTGCACCCACTCGAAGTACGACACCGTCACGCCGCCGGCGTTGCAGAGAATGTCGGGGATGGAGAAGATGCCGCGGTCCCGCAGGATGACGTCGGCGTCCGGCGTGGTCGGACCGTTCGCCGCTTCTGCGACGATCTTCGCTTGGATGCGCTCGACGTTGCGCAGCGTGATCTGGTTTTCGAGCGCGGCGGGGATCAGCACGTCACACGGCAGCTCGAGCAGCGCATTCGCATCGATCGCTTCGGCGCCGGGGAAACCGGTCACGCGGCGTTCGCGCGCGACGTATTCGAAGAGCTTCGGAATGTCGATGCCGTTCGCGTTGTAGATCGCGCCGTACACGTCGGAGACGGCGATGACGTTGCAGCCTGCCTCGTGGAAGAGCTTCGCGGAGTTGCCGCCGACGTTGCCGAAGCCCTGGATGACGACGGCGGAGCGCTGCATGGTCATGCCGAGGCGCTTCATCGCCTCGGTGACGGTGAAGAGGACACCGCGCGCGGTCGCTTCGTTGCGTCCCTGCGAGCCGCCGATGGCGAGCGGCTTACCGGTCACGACGCCGAGGGCGGTGTAGCCCTGCGTCATCGAATAGGTGTCCATGAACCACGCCATCACTTGCGGGTTCGTGTTCACGTCGGGCGCGGGGATGTCTTTCTCGGGACCGACGATCTGGATGATCTCGGAGAAATAGCGGCGCGACATCCGCTCGATTTCGCCCGCGGACATTCGCGACGGATCGCAGATCACGCCGCCTTTGCCGCCGCCGAACGGGATGTTCACCACGGCGCACTTCCAGGTCATCCAGGAAGCGAGCGCCTTCACTTCGTCGAGCGTCACGGCGGGGTGGTAGCGCACGCCGCCCTTGGCCGGGCCGCGCGCGACGTTGTGCTGCACGCGATAGCCTTCGAAGACTTCGATGCGACCGTCATCCATGCGCACGGGGATGGAGACGACGAGCGCGCGCTTCGGATTCGCGAGCACCTTGCGCAGGCCGCGATCGAGATTGAGATGCTCTGCCGCGATTTCGAACTGCCGCACGGCGATTTCGAATGGATTGAGAACTTCGTTCTGCTGCTCGAGAGTGGCGGTCAAAGCGATTCCTTTTCGAGTGATGGGTGAGGAGTGGCTACTCGGTGCGCACCGTGCCGTCCTCGACGTTCTTGAGATAGAACGAGAGGCTCTCCAGATTGATGCGCAGGTCGACGCTCTTGACCTTCACACCGCGCCGGAGGCGCATTTGCACGGGCGCGAAGTTGAGGATGGCGCGCACGCCGGCGTCGACGAGCGCGTCGTGAACGTCCTGCGCCGATTCCGCGGTGACGGCGATGATGCCGATCTCGACATGATTGCGACGTACGACGTCGGCGAGCTTGTCGAAGCCCAGCACCGGCGTGCCGTGCCGCGAGGTGCGGCCGACTTTCGCCGGATCGGTATCGAGCATGCCGACGATGTGGAAGCCGTTGGTGTTGAAGCCCTGGTAATCGGCGAGTGCCATGCCGAGGTTGCCGGCGCCGACGATGACGGTGCTGCGCGTGCGGTCGATGCCGAGCGTCTCGATGAGATGCTGCTTGAGCTTCGTGACGTCGTAGCCGACGCCGCGCGTGCCGAATTCGCCGAAGCACGCCAGATCTTTGCGGATCTGCGCGGAGTTGAGGTGAAAGCGCTCAGCCATCTCGGCCGAGGAGACGGTCCTCTGGTTCTGCGTCTCGAGATAGGTGAGACAGCGGAGATAGACCGAGAGGCGGCCGGTGGTGAGCTCGGAGATCGTCTCGCGGTCAGGCATAAGGTCGCGTGATTACTGGCCGAGAAGCGCGCGTGCCGCGGCGCCCGCCACGTCGAAGAGACGCGACGGGAAGATGCCGATCACGAGGATGCCGATCACGGAGATGAGCAGTCCGCCGATCGCGAACACGCCGCCGCGCGCGATTTCGGTGAAGCCTTCGGCCGGCTCCTTCATGTAGAGGTAGTAGACGACGCGCAGGTAGTAATAGACCGAAGTGATGGAAGCGAGAATGCCGATCAGCGCGACGGTGGTGTGGCCCGACTCCACCGCGCTCTTGAAGATGTAGAACTTCGAGATGAACCCGCCGGTCGGTGGTAGGCCGGACAGCGAGAACATGCAGATGGCCAGCGCCAGGCCGTAGAACGGGCGGCGGAAGCCGATGCCGGCGATGTCGTCGAGCGTGTGCGGATCGTTCTCGTTCTTGATGAGCATCGAGACGACGCCGAATGCGCCGATGTTCATCAGCGCGTACGTGATCGCGTAGACCGTCACCGCGGCGACCGATTCATCGCGCACGGTGAGCATGGCGATCATCATGTAGCCGACGTGCGCGATGCCGGAGTAGGCGAGCATGCGCTTGAGATCGCGCTGCACGATGGCCACGGCGTTGCCGACGATCATCGAGAGAATCGACAGCGCCGCCACCATCGACATCCACGAAACCCGCGGCAGCACCGGTCCCATCGCGTTGAAGATGCGCACGAGCGCGATGAGCGTGGCCGCTTTCGGCGCGACTGAGAGCCAGCCGGCCACCGGCGTCGGCGCGCCTTGATAGACGTCCGGAGCCCACGGATGGAATGGCGCGAGCGCGAGCTTGAATCCGAAGCCGGACATCATCAGCACGAAGGCGATGGTGAGCAGCGGATTGGCGGTGACGTCGGCGCCGGCGAACCAGCGGCCCATCGCGTCGATGTTCGTGGAAGCGGTGGCGCCGTAGAAGAGCGCGGTGCCGTAGAGGATGAAGCCCGTGGCGAACGCGCCCATCAAAAAGTATTTGAGTGACGCTTCGTTCGAGACGGCAATGCGGCGATGGAAGCCGACCAGCACGAAGATGCAGATGGAGAGGATCTCCAGGCCGAGAACGATGAGCAGGAGGTCGAGCCCCTTGGCCATCATCATCATGCCCACCGTGCCCCACATCAGCAGCGCGTAGAACTCACCCGCTTCGAGATTCTCGCGTTCCAGGTATTCGCGCGCGAACAGCGTGGCCAGAATCGCGGCGAGCAGGAACGTCATGTCGAACAGGATCGTGATGCCGCTGATCTCGTACGTGCCGCCGAAGTAGCGGCCTTGCAGCGAGAACAGGCGTTCGACCCAGGCGGTGGCGACGAAGATGATCAGCGCGAGCGGCGCGAAGATGCCTCGCGCGCGCGGCGCGAACGCGCCGATGAGGATGAGCAGCATGCCTCCGGCGGAGAGGACGAGCTCCGGGAGAATGGCGTAGAGCCAGCCGGTTTCGAGCAGCGGATGGAGCGTCATCGCGCCACCTCCGCCACCTTCGTGCTCGCCGAAGTGTCGGCGGGCGAGGGCGCCCGCCGCTCCAACGGTTGCGGTGAGGATTTCACCATCACGGTGCCTTGCGCGTCACGTCCTTCGACGGTGGCGAGGAGTTTCTTCACCGAAGGCTCCATCTTTTTGAGGAACGGCTGCGGTGCGACGCCGATCCAGACCATGAACACGAAGAGCGGGACCAGTGCGGCGATCTCGTTCCAGGCCATGTCCGGAACGTGGCGGTTTTCTTCGTTTGTGATCGGGCCGTAGAACACTTTCTGCACGAGCCACAGCAGGTAGATCGCCGCGAGGATGACGCCGCTCGCGGCGAGCACGCCCGCCCACGGCGCGGCTTTGAACGAGCCGGAGAGAATCAGGAACTCGCCAACGAATCCATTCAGGCCCGGCAGGCCGACGGAGGACAACACGGCGATGACGAAGCAGACCGCGTAGACCGGCATCGTGCGCGCGAGGCCGCCGTAATCGGCGAGGAGGCGCGTGTGGCGCCGTTCGTAGATCACGCCGACGAGAAGGAAGAGCGCGCCGGTGGAGAGTCCGTGATTGACCATCTGCAGGATCGAGCCCTGAATGGCCGTCTGGTTCATGGCGAAGATGCCGAGCACGCAGAAGCCGAGGTGCGAGACGGAGGAGTAGGCGACGAGCTTCTTCATGTCCGGCTGCACCCACGCCACCAGCGCGCCGTAGATGATGCCGATCACGGAGAGCGTCATTAGCAGGCCGGACCAGCGCACGCTGGCGTCAGGGAAGAACGGCAGCACGAAACGGAGGAAGCCGTACGTGCCCATTTTCAGCATCACGCCGGCGAGGATGATCGAACCGCCGGTCGGCGCTTCCACGTGCGCGTCCGGCAGCCAGGTGTGCAGCGGGAAGAGCGGCACCTTGATGGCGAAGGCGAGCGAGAAGGCGAAGAAGAGCAGCACCTGCGCGTTGCGCGCGAGCGACGTGCCGTACAGCTCCTGGATGGCGAACGTCGGGATGCCGGTCTGGTGATAGCTCTGGAAGCCGAGGTAGATGATCGCCAGCAGCATGAGCAGCGAGCCGGCGATGGTGAAGAGGAAGAACTTGATCGCGGCGTAGATGCGATTGGCGCCGCCCCACACGCCGATGACGAGATACATCGGCAGCAGCATCAGCTCGAAGAAGATGTAGAAGAGGATCAGATCGGTGGCGAGGAACGCGCCGATCATGGCCGTCTCCATGATCAGGAAGGAGATGATGTACTCCTTCGGATGCTTGTGCAGCGAGTTCCACTGCGACAGGAAGATCAGCGGCACGAGGAACGTCGTCAGGAGCACGAGCCAGAGCGAGATGCCGTCCACGCCGAGGGCGTAGTGGATGCCCCATTGCGGAATCCACGGCACGTTCTCGACGAGCTGAAAGCCCGCCTGCGCATCATCCCAGCCGCGGAGCAGGCCGAGCGAGATGATGAAGGTGACGAGCGAGACGGCGAATCCGGCTCCCTTCGCCGCGCTGGCGGCGCTCTTCGGAAAGAACGCGAGCAGCACGGCGCCGGCGAGCGGAATCCAGAGGATGGTGCTCAGTAAAGACATTGTTTGGTCCGACTCACACAAAGAATGCGATGAAGACGATGACGCCGATGAAGAACATCAGCGCGTAATTGCGCACGTTACCGGTCTGGAAGAAGCGCATCACGTCGCCGAAGCCGCGCACGACGAAGCCGAGCATGGCGGCAATGCCGTCGATGAGCGCGTCGATGCCTTTCCAGAAGAAGATGGAGAGCCACTCCAGCGGCTGCACGACCGCGGCGGCGTAGATCTCGTCGACGTACCACTTGTTCTCGATGGCGCGCGCCAGACGCGGCGAGCGGCGCTCGAATGCTTCATCCGACGCCAGCTGCTTGTCTTTGTAGAGGCTCTTGGCGACGAACCAGCCGGCGATGGCGACGAGCGTGGAGATCAGCGCCACGGTCAACTCCTGCGCGACCGGGATCTCGATGATGTGATGCGCGCCTTCCACTTCCGGCACGATCGGATGCAGCCAGTGCGCGAGGAATCCGGCGCCGGGCACGTGGATGATGTGCGGCAGCGACAGCAGGCCGCCGAACAGCGAGAGGATGGCCAGAATCCAGAGTGGCACGGTCATCGAAGCCGGCGACTCGTGCAGGTGATGCTCCTGCTCGTGCGTGCCGCGGAATTTGCCGTAGAACGTCAGGTAGACCAGCCGGTACATGTAGAAGGCGGTGCAGAACGCCGCCAGTGTGCCGAGCAGCCAGACGATCTTGCCGATCGTCGGAAAGTACGGTGTGGCCCACGCCGAGGCGAGGATCTCGTCTTTGGAGAAGAAGCCCGCCGCGAGCGGCAGACCGGCGATGGCGTACGTAGCGATGGCGAACGTGCGGAACGTCTGCGGGATCTTGTCGCGCAGCCCGCCCATGCGGCGGATGTCCTGTTCGCCGCCCATGGCGTGAATCACGGAGCCGGAGCCGAGGAAGAGGCAGGCCTTGAAGAACGCGTGCGTGACGAGGTGGAAGACGCCCGCGCTGAACGCGCCGACGCCGACGCCGATGAACATGAAGCCGAGCTGCGAGACGGTGGAGTAGGCGAGGACTTTCTTGATGTCGAACTGGCGCAGGCCGATCGTCGCCGCGAAGAGCGCCGTCAGTCCGCCCACGATCGCGACGACCGCCATCGCATTCGGCGCGAGGCGATAGAGCACGTTCGAGCGCGCGATCATGTAGACGCCCGCGGTGACCATCGTCGCTGCGTGGATGAGCGCGGAGACGGGCGTCGGGCCGGCCATCGCGTCGGGCAACCAGACGTAGAGAGGAATCTGCGCGGACTTGCCGCACGCGCCGAGGAACATCAGCAGGCAGATGGCGGTGATGATGCCTGCCGGAACGCCGCCCTGCGCCGCGCGCAGCGAGACCTGCGCGAAGTCGACGCTGCCGATGTAGGCGAACATCAGGAACATGGCGATGAGGAAGCCGAAGTCGCCGATGCGGTTGACGACGAAGGCTTTCTTCCCGGCGGCGGGCGCGTAGTCGGTCTGGTAGTAGAAGCCGATCAGAAGATACGAGCAGAGGCCGACGCCTTCCCACCCGACGAACATGAAGAGATAGCTGCTCCCGAGAATCAGGATCAGCATGGCCGCGAGGAAGAGGTTCAGGTAGGCGAAGTAGCGCCAGTAGCCTTCTTCGTCGTGCATGTAGCCGACGGAGTAGACGTGAATCAGGAAGCCGATCCACGTCACGACCATGAGCATGATCACGGAGAGAGGATCGAGCTGGAAGGCGATGTCCGCGCCGATCTTGTCGACGCTGAACCAGGTGTAGATCGTGTTGAGGTGGCGCCCGCCGTCAGGGTAGGCGGCGTGATACTGGATGACCGCCACGGTGCCGAGGATGGCCGCGGTCAGCGAGCCGAGGATGGCGATGGCGGTGACGAATCCCTTCCCCGCGCGCTTGCCGAACAACCCGTTCAGCAGAAAGCCGAGAAACGGCGTGATGGGGATGAGCCAGAGAGTGTTGAGCATTTGCGGTTCGGAGGGAGCTGTTCAGCTGTTCAGCCATTCAGCTGTTCAGGCGGCCTGAATAGCTCAATAGCTGAACAGCTGAATCGCTACCCTCGTCTCTTCTCCTCACGTCCTGGCAGACGCGAGGAGACCCCGCAATCTGCCGCTACCTTTGTTCGTCCCTGTTCCGGTCCTGCCAGTCTTCCGAGGAAGCGGGATCGAGCTCCCAACGGTGTTTGTCGCGTTCGCGTTCTTTTTCGCCGGCCTTCAGTTCTTCGTTGTCCTGATAGGTCACGCCCATCGCCTGACCGATCTCTTCCACGACGCTCTGTCCCGGCACCGACATGCTCGACACCGCGGACTCGTCGCCGCTGAACTGCGCGCCTTCCCACTGTGCGTCGACGTCACCGGCGGTGATCGTCGGATCGGCCAGCGGGTCGTTGCGCAACCGGTCGGCGAGCTTGGCGGCGCCGGCAGCCGTATCGACCGCAGGCGGCTCGATGGCGTCATCGATGCCGTTGCGGTTCCGGTCCGGCCGCTCGTTCTCTTCCCAGTCAATGAGCTTTTCAGTCTTGTCCATTGTTCGGTGCTCCTGCAGTCCGAACAATGCGACCTGTGTGCCGTGTTTGGGCTGTTAGCGAGTAGCTCTTAGGTCTTAGGAGAGACGGGACTTGCGCATCGTTGCGTCCGCCGCGTAATCCGCGCGCGTCCCCCGGTTCTCCTAACAGCTAAGACCTACTCGCTAACAGCAAGCTACCAGTGCATCAGATTCGCTTCATCCACATCGATCGTTTCCCGGTGATGGAAGAGCGAGATGAAAATCGCCAGACCAACGGCAGCTTCTGCCGCGGCGATGGCCATAATGAAAAAGACAAAGATGAGGCCGTGAAGCTGGCCGAACTGTCTCGCGTAGGCGAGGAAAGTCAGGTTCACGGCGTTCACCATCAGCTCGATCGACATGAAGATGGTGATGCCGTTCTTGCGCGTCAGCACGCCGCAGACGCCGATGGTGAACAGGATTGCGCTGAGGATCAGGAACCAGTGCGTCGGAATCATCGCGGGAGCTCCTCGCCGATCGGCGCGCGGCCGCCTTTCGTCGAGCGGCTGCTCAGCAGCAGCGCGCCGACGATCGCCGCCAGCAGCAGGATCGACACGACTTCGAACGGGAAGACGTACTCCTGAAAGAGGGTGATGCCGATCAGCCGCGCGTCCGAACGGAACGGCGAAGCAGGCATCGCGGCGAAGACGCCGTACTTGACGATGTAGTAGACCAGGCCGATGCCGAAGAAGGAGCTGGTGGCGTAGCCGAGAAACTGCTGGATGGGGCGCGTGGGCGGCTCGGGGCCGTGCTGCAGGTTGAGCAGCATGATCACGAAGAGAAACAGCACCATGATCGCGCCGGCGTACACGATGATCTGCAGCGCGGCCAGGAACGGCGCCTCGAGCAGCACGTACATCACCGCCAGCGCGAAGAACGACGCCACGAGCGACAGCGCGCCGACCACCGGATTGCGGTGCAGCACGACCACCAGCGCAAAGATCACCGCCACCGCGGCGAAGAAAAAGAAGATGGCGAATTCCATCAGATCCACCCCGCCGCGATGAAGCCGGCGACGAGCACGATGTTCAAGAAAGCGAGCGGCAGGAAGATCTTCCAGCCGATGCGCATGAGGATGTCGTATTTCAGTCGTGGGATCGTCCAGCGCACCCAGACGAACACGAACATCAGGAAGCTCCACTTGGCCATGAAAGCAAGGAACGACAGCAGGAAGCCGCCGAACGTCGCCGGCTCGTTGTACCAGGGGATGTCCCAGCCGCCGAGGTAGAGCGTCGTGATGAGCGCGGCCATCGTGCCCATGGCCATGTACTCGGCCATGAAGAAGAGCGCGAACTTCATCGACGAATATTCAGTGTGGTAGCCGGCCACCAGCTCCGCTTCCGCTTCCGCAAAGTCGAACGGCAGGCGGTTCGTCTCGGCGAAGCCAGAGACGGTGAAGATCACGAAGCTGAGCCACATCGCCGGCGAGAAGACGTTCCACGCCGGGATCTTCAAAAAGTCGAAGAGAACAAAGTAGCCGGTCTGGTGCGCGACGACGTCCGTCAATCGCAGCGAGCCCGCCACGAGCAGCGCGCTGACCGCGGCGAGCGTCAGCGAGAGCTCGTACGAGATCATCTGCGCCGACGCGCGGATGGCGCCGAACATCGAGTATTTGTTCGCTGACGACCAGCCTGCGATGGTGATGCCGTAAACGCTCAGCGACGCCAGTGCGAAGACGACCAGAATGCCGGCGCTGACATCGGCGATGACCGGCTGGAACCAACGCCCGCCCGCGAACAGCGTGCGACCGAACGCGTGCATCTCCGGAATCACGAATCCGCGGCCCCACGGCACGACCGCGATGGTCGTCAGCGCCGGCAGCAGTCCGAAGGACGGCGCAAGCGTGTACAGCCACTTGTGCGCCTGCGCCGGAACGATGTCTTCCTTGAGGATGAACTTCAGCGCGTCCGCGAACGACTGCAACAGGCCAAACGGACCGACGCGATTCGGGCCGGGACGATCCTGAATGAGCGCACTGCCGCGCCGCTCGACCCACACCATGATCGGCGTGATGTTCAGCCAGAGCCCCAGGATGAGGGCGATCTTCAGCGCGGAGAGCAGGATGTCGGTGAGATCGAAGGCCATTACGCACTCGCCTCCGCCAACGCCGGCACGTTCGTCCGGATCGTCTCGAACACGTCATACGCATCCGCCTCGGCAAACTCCGCCGCGCCGGCGAAAAGACGCGCACCGATGCGGCGCAACGCTTCGAGATCGGTGACGGCCTGTCCCTTTGGCGGGAAGGCCTGGTGGATGCGCTGCACGCGGCCCTGCACGTTCGTGTAGGTACCTTCTTTTTCCGGATGGATCGCGCCGGGGATCAGCACGTCGGCCACTTCGCAGAGCGGGTGATTGGCGTCCCACGAGTGGACGATGAGGAACTTCGCTTTGCGCAGATTGGCGACGACGGCGGGATCGGCAGCGCGTTCGGAGAACTGCGCATCCATGATGTAGAGCACGTCGACGCCGTCGGCGCCTTTCGCGATCAGGTCTTCGATGGCAGCCGTGCCGCCGACGCCTTTGCCGAGGATCATGCCGACGCCGCGGAAGTTCGGCGCGCCCTGCTCGCCGATGAGCCACTCGGTGCGCGATTTCATCTTGATCGGGCCGATCGGATCGACGGTCACGCCGATGTTCGTCGCGGCGAGGCGGTCGCTGAAGAGCTGTTTGGCGAGCCACGCTTCTTCGTTCGTCATGTTCGCCGAAGCGATGACGGCGAGATTCTTCGCGCCGCGGAGCGCCGGCTCGATGGCGTCGAGCGCTTCGTTCCAGGTGGCGATGCCGAGGTAATCGTCTTCGTTGCGAACTTTGGGGACGACGACGCGGTCGGTCTCGTAGCGTTCGTACGAGAAGCGGCCGTAATCGCACAGCCAGTGATCGTTGACGTCCGGATTGACGCGCGGACGGTAGCGGAAGACCTGGCCGTTCTTGTGGCCGATGAAGAGATTGCAGCCGATGTCGCAGCCGTTGCAGACCGAGTCGACGGAATCGAGATTCCAGACGCGCGACTCGAAGCGGAACTCGCGCGTGGTGAGTGCGCCGGTGGGGCAGATGTCGGTGACGCAGGCGCTCATCCAGTTGTCGAGCGGCGTGCCGGGGAAGACGCCCACTTCGGTCGAAGCGCCGCGCTTGAAGAACGCCAGCTCGCTCGTGCCCGTCACTTCCGCGGTGAAGCGGATGCAGCGCGTGCAGTGGATGCAGCGGTTCATGTTCTGCACGACGTGCGGCCCGATCGCGGTGCGATCCATGCCGGGGTACGTGCGCTTGAACTCACCGTAGCGCGAGGTGACGGAGCCGTAGTTGAAGGAGTAATCCTGCAGCGGGCACTCGCCGGCCTTGTCGCAGATCGGACAGTCGAGCGGGTGGTTGATGAGCAGAAACTCCATCTGCCCCTTGCGCGCCTTGTCGACCTTCTCGCTCCAGACGTTGATCTTCATCCCGTCTTTCACGGGAGTGGCGCAGCCGGCCTGCAGCTTCGGCATCCCCTCGACTTCGACGAGGCACATGCGGCACTGGCCGACGATGCTCAGGGAAGGGTGATAGCAGAAGTGAGGAACGTGCACGTCGGCGGCTTTGGCCGCTTCGATGACGTTGATCCCTTCCTGAACTTCGACTTCGGTTCCGTCGATGGTAATTTTCGCCATAAGGTGCGTCGTTGATGCAGATGTAGCGCCCGACGTTCGAGAGGGCTCTGGGTGGGCTTTTCAGCACGCGAAGCGTGTGAAAAGTTTCACGAGGGCGCAGGATACTCACCGAGTGTGGGGGCGTCAACGAATCAGATCGACGACGCTCGACGAGCCTGCCGCTTGCGCGCGCGGCGTTCATCCGTCATCGTTCCGCCGCTGTATCGAAAGGACCACGTGAAAAGAGACATCACCATCGCTCTCGCCGTCGCTGTCATCGTCGCCGGACTGGCCTTCGCGCTCGACCGGATGCGTCCCGATTACGAGCCGACGCCGTCGACACCATTCTCCACGTCCACGGGCATGAAGACGACTGCCAAAGGTTCCGGCAACGTCGTGATGCGCGTGAACGGCGAGCCGATCACCGAAGCGGAATTCAACCAGTTCATGGAAGAGGCGCCCGAGCAGGCGCGCTCGTTCTACGTCACTCCCGAAGGCCGCCGCCTGCTCGCCGACGAGCTCGTGAAGCTCAAAGCTCTCGAGCAGGAAGGCAAACGCCTCGGCGTCGACAAAGAGGCAGGCGTGCAGAGCCAGATCGCGATGGCGACCGCGCAGATCACCGCCGGTCAGACGTTGCGGAAACTGATCGGCGCGCCGAACGAGCAGCAGGTGCGCGCCGAATACGAAAAGCAGCGCGCCCAGCTGGGCAGCGTGCAGCTCTCGCACATCCTCGTCGCCTATCAGGGAAGCGCGGTGCCGCCGCGCTCCGGTCAGCCGCTGCCGATTCCGCAGGCCATGGCGCGCGCGCAGCAACTCGCCGCCGCCGCTCGTGGGGGAAATTTCGAGCAAGTGGCGAAGTCGCAGTCCGACGACACGTCCACCGCGAACCAGGGCGGCCACCTCGGCGACGTGCCGCTGGCGAATCTGCCGCAGGAAGTGCAGCAGGTCGTGGCGAACATGCAGCCGGGCGACGTGAGCGCGCCGGTGCGGTCGACGTTCGGCATCCACATCTTCCAAACCGGCGCGCGCAAAGCGCAGCCGTACGAGGAGCTACGCGGCGATATCGAAGCGAAGTTGAAGCGCGCGAACGCGGACAAGGAAATCCAGCGGCTGCAGAAGTCGGCGAAGGTGGAGCTCGATCCGAAGTTCTTCCCGCCGGCGAAGCCGCAGGGCGAAATGCCGGTGGTGCCGGGCGCGCCGAAGGGTCAGGGATAACCGAGCCCAGCCTGCTACACTTAGCGCTCTCCCTCACATGAACGCGCGCAAGATCCTCGTCGTCGAAGACAACGACATGAATATGCAGCTCGTGGAGTATCTGCTCGAAGAGGGCGGATACGACATCGTGAAGGCCACGAGCGGGGAGGAGGCGCTGGCCATCACGCGCGAGCACGACGGCCCGGCGCCCGATCTCATCCTGATGGACATTCATCTGCCGGGCATGGACGGACTATCAGTCGTGCGCGCGATGAAATCGAACGTGCGCACCGCGCGCATCCCCATCCTCGCGCTCACCGCGCACGCGATGCGCGGCGACAAGGATCGCTTCCTCGAAGCCGGCTGCGACGGCTACATCTCCAAGCCGATCGACGTGAAGACGTTCATCTCCGCGATCGAGCAGTACATGCGGAGATAGTGGTTAGGTGTTAGTGATTAGTGATTAGAGTGCGAGTGGGGCCGCTCAGCGCGACATGCGGCACGTGCCATCTAATCACTAACCCCTAATCACTAATCACTCGCCACTAACCCCTAATCACGAATCACTCGCCCCGCTATACTCCGCCGCCATGAGAATGCTCGTCCTCGGCGCCGGCCGCATGGGTCTCGGCGCAGTCCACGATCTCGTTTCGCAGTCCGACGTCACCGCGGTCACCGTCGCCGACGTCGATGCATCGAAAGCGCAGGCGATCGCCGCGCGCTATCCGCAGAAAGTGACGGCGCAATCGATCGATTGCAGCGATCACGCGGCCGTCGTCGCACTGATGCGTGGCCACGCATCCGCGATCTCGTGCGTCAACTACTGGCTGAACGAGCGCCTCGCGCGCGCGGCCATCGAAGCCGGCACGAACTTCTGCGACCTCGGCGGCAACAACGACGTCGTCGACAGCGAGCTCGCGCTGGACAGCGAAGCGCGCGCCGCGGGCGTGAACATCATTCCTGATTGCGGTCTCGCGCCGGGCATGGTGGCGGTGCTGGTCGCACATGCGGCGTCGCGATTCTCATCGCTCGACGAGATTCACATTCGCGTCGGCGGCCTGCCGCTCGATCCGAAACCGCCGCTCGACTATCAGCTCGTCTTCTCCGTCGAAGGACTGATCAACGAATACATCGAGCCGGCGCGCATCATCCGCGAAGGGAAGATCGTCACCGTCGAATCGATGACGGAAGTGGAGTCGCTGGAGTTTCCGGAGCCGTTCGGCCGGATGGAAGCGTTCCAAACCTCCGGCGGCACGTCCACGCTGCCCGAAACGTTCCTCGGCAAAGTCAACGCGCTCGATTACAAGACGATCCGTTACCCCGGCCACTGCGAAAAATTCAAAACCATGATCGACCTCGGCCTCTGCAGCAGCGACGTGCTGCCGGTGGACGGCTTGTCCGTCGCGCCGCGGCGCGTGCTCGGCGAACTGCTGGTGAAGAACCTGCCGCACGATGAGCCGGACGCCGTGCTGGTGCGCGTAGAAGTGAGCGGCGACAACGGCAAGCGGATCTGCTACGACATCATCGATCGCTACGACGAAAAGACAGGACTCTCCGCGATGATGCGCACGACCGCGTTCCCCGCATCAATCGTGGCGCTGATGATGGCTCGCGGCCAGACCACTGCGAAAGGCGCGCTGCCGCAGGAGCGCTGCATTCCGCCCGCGGAGTTCATGCAGGAGCTGGCGCAGCGCAACATCGACGTCGTGGTGTCGTCATGAATCTCCTGCTGCGCTGGATCCTCAACACGCTCGCGCTCTTCGTGGTCGTGCACGTCGTGCCCGGCTTCTACTACCACTCGCTGGTGACGCTCGCCATCGCCGCCGCAGTCCTCGGCCTCCTCAACGCGATCATCCGTCCGATTCTGTTCGTGCTGACGTTGCCGATCACCGTGCTGACGCTCGGCCTGTTCTTGTTGGTGTTGAACGCGATCATGCTCGAGCTGACGGCGTTCTTCGTCCCCGGCTTCGACATCCGCGGCTTCATCTGGGCCATCGCCGGCGCACTGGTGCTGACGGTGATCTCGTTCTTCACGAGCCGGATCGGGTCATCGCGCGAGGCGCGGTGAGGGCGGCAATCGCACTCCGCTCCCCGTCCTCACCTTCGTTTGATACACTGCGCGGCGTCGCATGAATATCATCAAGAACCGAGTCAATGACGTCACCGTGCTCGACATCCAGGGCGTGATCAAGCTGGGCGAGAGCGCGCGCGAGTTCTCGAGCTATCTCGAGAAGGTCCTCAACGACGAGACCGGGCCTGTGATGATCAACTTCGAGGCGATCAATTACATGGACTCCACCGGCCTCGGCGAGCTGATCGGCTACCTCCAGAAGTTCGAGGACCGGCAGCGCAAGATGGCGCTGGTCAAGCCGTCGCACCGCATCCTCGCGCTGCTCAAGATCACGAAGCTCGACACCGTCTTCAAGATCTTCGACTCCCGCGAGAGCGCGATGGCCTATCTCACCGACTCCGCCGCCTGACGCGCTGCGGCCGGGCCGCGAAGTTGCTTCACTCCCTCACGCGAGCCGCGCTAGCCACGCGCATTCGAATGGACTAGGATTCGCCGCGCCTTATGACCAACAGCTACATCCCGATCCTCCTCATGCTCATCATCGCCGCCATCATGGGCGCGGTGTTCCTCGGGCTGAACTGGGTCGTCGGCCGCCACCGCCGCAATCCCGCCAAGCTCGCGCCGTACGAAAGCGGCGTGCCGCTCCTCGATGAGAATCGCAAGCGCGTCAACGTCCGCTTCTACCAGATCGCGATGCTCTTCATCCTCTTCGACATCGAAGCGGCGTTCCTCTACCCCTGGGCGGTCATCTATCGCGACGCCACCCGCACGCCGGGCGGCACCTCGTGGTTCGTCTTCGGCGAGATGCTCGTCTTCATCGTTCTTCTCGGCGTCGGTTACATCTACGTCTGGAAGAAGAAAGCGTTCGACTGGAAGTAACGCGCAATGGCTGATCTCCATCCCGACAATCCCTACGCAAAAGACCGCTTCCCCGATCCGAACAAAAAGATCGAGTTCTCCGCTGAAGCGAAGAAGCAGTTCGACTACATCCTGACGCGCTACCCGAACAAGGAAGCCGCTCTCCTGCCGACACTCCACCTGGCGCAGGAACAGTGGGGCTGGGTGTCGCCGGAAGCGGTGGTCTACATCGGCGAGCTGCTGGATCTTTCGCCGGCCACCGTCTTCGGCGTCGTCTCGTTCTACAACATGTACAACCAGAAGCCGGTGGGCAAATACCACCTGCAGGTCTGTACGAATCTGAGCTGCATGGTCAGCCGCGCCTACGACATCTACGACCACCTCTGCGAACGCCTGCAGATCCATCCGGGTGAAACCACCAAAGACGGCCTTTACACCGTCACCGAAGTGGAGTGCCTCGGCTCCTGCGGCACCGCGCCGGTCGTGCAGATCAACAACGACTACCACGAGAACATGACCGTGGAGAAGATGGACTCGCTTCTCCCTCAGCTGAAATAGGGCAGCGCGACAACACGATGGATCCGATCAAAGTCCTCACCGCGAACATCGACAAACCGAACTCGGAGTCGATCGACACCTACGCCGCTGCCGGCGGATACGAAGACGCACGCCGCGCCTTGACGACGATGCAGCCGGCCGACGTGATCAATCTCGTCAAGGATTCCGAGCTGCGCGGCCGCGGCGGCGCCGGCTTCCCGACCGGCATGAAGTGGTCGTTCGTCCCGCGCAACGCACCGCGCCCGACGTACTTGCTCTGCAACGCCGACGAGTCCGAGCCCGGCACGTTCAAGGATCGCGTGATCATCGAGAAGGATCCGCATCTCCTCATCGAAGGGATGATCATCGCGGCGTACGCGATTGGCTCCTGCCCGATGGCGTACATCTACATCCGCGGCGAGTTCTATTACGGCGCGACGGTGCTCGACAAAGCTCTCGACGAAGCGCGCGCCAAAGGCTATCTCGGCAAGAACATCTTCGGCAGCGGCTTCGACTTTGATATCACCGTGCATCGCGGCGCCGGCGCATACATCTGTGGCGAAGAGACGGGCCTCATCGAATCGGTGGAAGGCCATCGCGGCCAGCCGCGCGTTAAGCCGCCGTTCCCCGCAGTCGTCGGCGTGTTCGGCGGCCCGACCGTCGTCAACAACGTCGAGACGCTGGCGTGCGTGCCGCTCATCGTTCGCCACGGCGCCGATTGGTTCAAATCGTTCGGCACGCCGAAGAACACCGGACCGAAGCTCTATTGCGTCTCCGGCAACGTGAAGAAGCCGGGCGTGTACGAGTTCCCGATGGGCATCAGCCTGAAGGAACTGATCTACGACCACTGCGGCGGCGTCACCGGCGATCGCAAGATCAAAGCGGTGATCCCCGGCGGCGCGTCCGCTCCGATGCTCACGGCCGATGAGATCGATCTGCCGCTGAACTTCGATGCGGTGATGAAAGCAGGCTCGATGCTCGGCTCGGCCGGCATCATCGTGCTCGACGAATCCGTCTGCATCGTCGACGCGGTTTGGCGCCTGGCGAAGTTCTTCGCCCACGAATCGTGCGGCCAGTGCACGCCGTGCCGCGAAGGGACGAACTGGATGGAGTCGGTGCTCGATCGCCTGGAGCGCGGCGAGGGGAGACAGCAGGATGCCGATCTCCTTCTCGACATGGCCGACAACATCGGCGGCAAGTCCCTCTGCGCCCTCGGCGACGCCGCCATCGGCCCGGTCATCTCGTCGGTGAAAAAGTTCCGCGACGAGTACCTGCACCACGTGCAGCACAAGACCTGTCTGCCGGGCACGACGCGCTACCGCCGCCTGGACATGCCGGTCGCCGCGCACTGAAGGCGATTGCTGAGCTGCGCGCGGTAATGCCGCGCCAGCTTCATTGCGCGCGGGACGGCACCGGCGCACGCGGCGTCAATTGATGATTTTTCCCTTGCCCGCGGCCAGCCTCTCGCGCCATCTCGCCAGTTCTTCAGGGGTCTGCGGGACCCAATCCGTGACCTCGCCCACGATCTCGAGTGGCGCCTGCGTGCGATAGGAACGCGTCGGGTTACCGGGGAATCGCTTGTTCGTCACGTTCGGGTCATGTTCAAAACTGCCGGCCGGCTCCACGACATACACGCGTTCGCGGCCGTTGCCTTTCGCTAACGCGGCAGCGAGACCTGCGCCGTGAATCAAAGCGGTGAAATAGATATGGTTCATGACGACGTCGGCGGCGTAATTCGACTCGAAGCCGGGCGTCAGCAGGTCACCGATCCGCAAGTCGGCTTTCGTGCCGTGATAGAAGGGGCCGCGGTCGGACGGCGCATGATCGAACGAGATGGCGCGCTCGCGATTCGCTTCTGCGCTGGCGTGATCGCCTGAAGCTTCCTGGCACTCCGCAATGTTCGCGTAGAGGAAAGGAAACGCTGCAGCGACGCTCTCATCGTTCACCTGCAACGCAAGCTGCAAGGCCGTCTGCAGCCATTCCAACCGGCCGGCGGCATCCGGATGCTGTCGAGCGACGAAATACGCAGCGATGAATCGTTCGAAATCATTGGCCGCGTCGCTCCAGGCCTGAAGAAAGAGTCGCTGCGCCTCTTCAGGCTCGCCCTTGCCTTCTCGCTCCATGCCCTGGATGCAGAGCTGAACGACCGGATTGTTGGGGTTGAAGTCCATCAGAAGTGCCGGGCAGCTTGCGCAACATACGATGCCGGATTGAGCTGCGCAAGCGCCGCGCGCGCGGACGTGCAGTCGATTTCCGGAATCCTGCGTATATAGCCTCAGGATGACGGCACTGCCCACAGAAGCGGCACCTTCGGATGCGCTGGAGCGCGCGAAAGAGGGAGACCAGGATGCGTTCGCGCAGCTTGTCGGCGAGCACGAGTCCATGGTCTTCGGGCTGGCGTACCACTTCTTCCATTCGCGAGACCGCGCCGAAGAGATTGCGCAGGATGTCTTTCTGCAGATGTACCGCTCTCTCGCGGACTTCGAATCGCCGTCGCATCTGCTCTTCTGGCTGCGGCAGGTCACGTCGCGGCGATGCATCGACGCGATGCGCCGCGGACGGCTGAAGCTCGTCACGCTCGATGAAGTCGATGAGATCCGCGCGCACAATCCCGCCGCCGATCCGCTGCTCGAGCAGACGTTGAAGCGGCTCGTCTCCCAACTGCCGGAGGCGCAGCGCCTCGTCGTCACCCTTCGCTATCAGGAAGACCTCGATCCGTCGGAAATCTGCCGGATCGTCGACATGCCGGTGAACACCGTCAAGAGTCATCTGCACCGCGCGCTGCAGGCGTTGCGCAGAAAACTGGGAGACCATTAGTCATGAACCTCGAACGAGAGCTCCAACGCGCACTGCGCCGCGAATCGCCGGCGCCCGGCCTCGCGGCGCGCGTGCTCGCGCGAGCGCAAGCCGAAGCGGAAGAACCGCGCATCGCGCATCCCCGCCGTCACTGGTGGCGCGCGGCCGCCGCGTCGCTCACCCTCGCCGCTGTGCTGGGCGGTTGGGCGGCGCATCAGGTGGCGGAACGGCGCGAAGGCGAGCGTGCGCGCGAACAGGTGCTGCTCGCCATGCGCATCGCCGGCTCGAAAGTCCGCTACGCGCAGGAGCAGGTTCGCGGCATCGGAACGGAACAGAAATGAAGGAGACGTCCATGCGAAGAATCATCATCAGCCTCATCGTCACGCTGGCCGCCGCGCTGCCGGCCGCCGCGCAGCAGCGCATCAATCTCGATTTTCCCGGCCTCGCCGACCGCGCAGAAGAAGTGGTCGACGTCACGCTCGACGCCTCGATGCTGCGCATCGCATCGAAGTTCCTCTCCAACGGTGATCCCGAAGAAAAAGCCGTCCGCGACATGGTCACCGGTCTCGACGGGATCTACGTGCGCAGCTACGAGTTCGCGAAGGAAGGGGAGTACGACCGCTCGCTCGTCGATCGCGTCAAATCGCAGCTCGGCAGCACCTGGAAGCCGCTCGTCACCGTGCGCAGCAAGCGCAAAGAGAACGTGAACATCTACGCCGACATGCGCGGCGAGAAGATCGTCGGCCTGGTCGTCATCGCGGCAGAACCAAAGCAGTTCACCGTCGTAAACATCGTTGGCCCGGTGGACATCGATCGCCTGGCGTCGCTGGAAGGGCAGTTCGGCATCCCCAGGATCTCGAAAGAAAGCGAGAAAGATCGTGACTAAGAAGCTCGTGCTCGCACTGCTGCTCGTCGCTTTCGCCCTGCCGCTGCACGCCGATTTCGAAACGGTGGCGCAAGTGATCGCCGCCAAACGCGGCGTCCGCCGCATCAGCATCCCGCTCCTCGGCATCGCCCGTTTCGCCGTCTGGATGGTGCACCCGCAAGGCGTTCACGATTTCCAGCTCGTCACGTTCGAAGGGGTGGACACGCTGGAAAGCGGAGATCTCGACGCCATCCACCGCTCGACGGTCCGCAGCGGCTACGCGCCGATCGTGCAGGTGCGCTCGAAGCGCGGCGAGTGGAGCTACATCTACGCGCGTCCCGACAAAAGCGGCAAGCGGATGGACCTCCTGATCCTCGCGCACGACAATCACGACACCGCGCTGGTGCGCGTCGATGTCGACATGGATACGTTCATGCGCGAGATGGATCATCCGCGCGCGGTGGCCACGGTCGCGCGCCGCTAACCAATCCACATCCGGTAGCGAATCCGCGCGCTGAGGGACTTCCTCCTATAATCATCTTCCTCGCATATGGAGAGAAGTTCCTCGCGCGCCTTCTTCGCGTCGATCGCGGCGTTGTTGCTGATCGCGATCCGCGCGCACGCGAGCGAGCTGCACACCGACGCTCCTGAACACGTACGCGCCGGCGACGTGCTGCGCGTGCACGGCAAAACGGCGTTCGCGCGAGGCACGCGCTGGTCATTCTTCGTCGGCAGCGAATACGCGCCGTGGCGCCGCGTCGATGACGACACCGCAGCCGTCGTCGTTCCGGCCGAGGTGGCGACGGGGAAACTCTGGCTGTCGTCCGCGCCTTCATTCACGAGCGACGCAACAGCGGCCACCGGCATTCGCCTTCTGGACGTGCTGCCGCAAGCGACGCGCACGACCGTGACGGCGCGCGTGACGTTGGCGCCGGGCAAAACGAACACGATCGGCGCCGGTCCGTTGCGCGTCCAAGTGCGCACGGCGAAATCCGCACCGGTCACGCTGCGCGAGGTTTGCTCCGACGCGGACAACGCGTTCGTGCGATCGACATTGCTGCGCGAGGCGGAGCCGATCTCGTTCGACGACGTGTTCCTCTTCGAATCGGATGGCGCGACGCAGGTGACGGCGATCGAGATGGACGTGCCGGAAGCGTGGCTTTCGACGCTGCCTGCCGCGCTCGAGCCCGCGCTCTATCTCTACGCCGAAGATCGCGGTGCCGATGCTGAGGTGATTCCGGGAGTCCGGCGGCTGGACGGTAGTTGGACGCGCGCCACTCGCGAATTGCGCGCGGAGTTCACGCCGCCGCTGGCCGTTGCGGCGCAGCAGCAATTGACGATTTATCTGGCCGTTCGTGCAAAGGAGAGTGGGGAATGAATCGAAAAATCCTTCTCGCCCTGATCGTGCTGTTGCTTCCGCTCGCGGCGTTCGCGGCGGACGACAAATACACGCTGCAATTCACCGCTCCGGCGCGTCCCGCAGACGTCCTCACGCTGCGCGGCAAGCAGCGCTTCAACCGGGGCCAGATGCGCAACATCGCGTTCTACATCGGCGAGAACGCAGTCGGCGCGCAGTTCATCAGCGCGGACGAAGTGCGGCTGGTCGTGCCCGACGTCGACAGCGGCACGTACGCCGTGAAGGTCGTGAAGCACGACCGCAATCCCGGCCGCGACATCATTCTCTTCGCGCAAAACATCTTCATCGAAGCCGATCGCGAGCAGGTCCTCGCCAGCGTCACCGGCGTCCTCGGCTCCGGCCCCGGTGAGCTGACGCTGCCGGGCGTCGTCACCATCGAAGCCGCGGAAGACTCCGCACGTCCGCCGGGAACGTACGAGATCGAGCAGGTCGAATCGCGGTCGGTGCTCTCGACATTCAAGTCGATGCTCGTCTCCGGCTTCGATCGTCCCGCCGACAATCTGCCGCCGCTCGCCGCATCGTCATTCGTGCGCATCACCACCACCTCGCAGCTGCAGGGATTCCTCGCCGTGCGCATGCCTGTTCCGGCCGCGTTTCTCGCGACGGTGCCGTCGGGCTTCGCGCCGGAGTTGTATGCGACGGTTTACGACACCGGCGCAGACGATGAAGTGATCACGCGCGTCGCCGCGCTGCACGCGACGTATGACTCGACCACGCAAACGCTGATCGCGCCACTGCCGGCGCAGATGTTCGTCGATGAAGAAGGCGATCTCGCGCGCGGCGCCGTGGCCGCGAATGCAGTGCCGGTGAAGAAAGTGACCCTGACCGTTTCGGTGCAGAGCATCACCGCGCCGATCTGTTTCGACGGCCAGGTGATCTTCCCGCCCTCCGCGCAGATCGAAGCGACGTCGCGCGACATTCTCTCCATGCAGGCCAAGCTGAAGTTCCAGGTGCCCGAGCGGCTGCTCAATCCCACCATCTACTCGCCGCCCGAACGCACCGGCTCCTTCGGCGGCAAGCACACCGGCGTCGATCTCCGCTCCGCAAATAGTGACGCGCTCTACGCCGCGCACGACGGCACCGTCGCGGACACCTATCTCGCCGCGACGAATCCGAAGAAGAAGAACTGGCAGGGCATTCCGCAGGGCGGCGGCTGGACGGTGCTCATCGACAGTCCCGACGGGCGCCGCACCGGCTACGCGCACATGCTGCCAGGCTCGATCGTCGTGTCGAGCGGCGATTCGGTCGTCGGCGGCCAATCCATCATCGGCGCCGCCGATTCATCGGGCGGCGTGACCGGTCCGCATCTCCATCTCAGCTACACAGTCTGCGGCACGAAGATCGATCCGTGGCCGTTCCTGCAGGCGAACGGCCCGACCGCGCAATCGTTCTACGACGAGTTCTCCGTCGCCACCGTCGTTAACGGCATGGTGATCAAAGACTCCACGCGCCGCGTCTCCGACTTTGTCTTCGCGAGCAACGGCAACTTCACCTATCAGGCGCCGGTCGATCTCGGGAAGCTCAATCTCACGCCCGGCCAGACCGTGCCGCTCGAGATTCGCGTCATCGCCAAGACCACCGGCAACTCCACCACGATCTACAAGGGGAAGGTGAAGATCAAAGCGGCATCGCTGCGCGCGGTGCTGACGTGGGACACGAACGGCACCGACGTCGACCTGCACGTCAATTCATCGACCGGCCAGCATGCGTTCTACGGCGCGAAGTTCGGCATCACGAACGGCGTGCTCGATTACGACGACGTCGATGGCTACGGTCCGGAGACGTTCACGCTCTCTTCGCGGCCGGCCGGTGTGACGTACACGATCAGCGTGCACTACTACTCCGATCATGGCTACGGACCGACGACCGCCACCGTGAAGGTCTATCTCGACGACAAGCTGGAGACGACGTTCACCACGCCTCTGACCAACGGCCAGAGCGCGACG
>DASSMK010000011.1:0-6879 GCA_035688915.1 Thermoanaerobaculia bacterium | reverse complement strand
GGGTTGCGCTCGTTGCGGGACTTAACCCAACATCTCACGACACGAGCTGACGACAGCCATGCAGCACCTCTACACAGACCTCCGAAGAGGGGCTCTCATCTCTGAGACTTTCCTGTGCAGTTCAAACCCAGGTAAGGTTCTGCGCGTTGCTTCGAATTAAACCACATGCTCCACCGCTTGTGCGGGCCCCCGTCAATTCCTTTGAGTTTCAGTCTTGCGACCGTACTCCCCAGGCGGAGTGCTTAATGTGTTGACTTCGGCACAGCAGGGGTCGATACCCGCTACACCAAGCACTCATCGTTTACGGCGTGGACTACCAGGGTATCTAATCCTGTTTGCTCCCCACGCTTTCGCGCCTCAGCGTCAGTACCGGTCCAGTGAGCCGCCTTCGCCACTGGTGTTCCTCCCAATATCTACGCATTTCACCGCTACACTGGGAATTCCACTCACCTCTCCCGGTCTCAAGCCTCCCAGTATGACAGGCGGTTCCTCGGTTAAGCCGAGGGCTTTCACCCGTCACTTGAAAAGCCGCCTACGCGCCCTTTACGCCCAATAATTCCGAATAACGCTTGCCCCCTCTGTATTACCGCGGCTGCTGGCACAGAGTTAGCCGGGGCTTCCTCCACCGGTACAATCAACTCCCGGACGTATTAGGTCCAGTTGCTTTTTCCCGGTCGACAGGAGTTTACGATCCAAGGACCTTCATCCTCCACGCGGCGTTGCTGCGTCAGGCGTTAGCCCATTGCGCAAAATTCCCCACTGCTGCCTCCCGTAGGAGTCTGGACCGTGTCTCAGTTCCAGTGTGGCCGATCACCCTCTCAGGCCGGCTACCGATCGTCGCCTTGGTAGGCCATTACCCTACCAACTAGCTAATCGGACGCGGACCCCTCCTTTAGCGAGAGCCTTGCGGCCCCCTTTCACCTCTCGGTCGTATGCGGTATTAGCCAGAGTTTCCCCTGGTTGTTCCCCACTAAAGGGCAGGTCATCCACGCGTTACTCACCCGTTCGCCGCTCGACTGGGTATTGCTACCCGCCTCGCTCGACTTGCATGTGTAAAGCACGCCGCCAGCGTTCATTCTGAGCCAGGATCAAACTCTCCAGTTTTATCTGTTGAATTTGAAGCTCTGGCACCAGTCAAACGACTGATGCATATTCGGATACTACTTTTTGTATTTCTGTAGAGTCTCGCACGCCCAGTCTTTCGACCAGACGCGGACTCAAAGGAATCACGTTTGCCTTTGTTGCTTTCCTATTCAGTTGTCAAAGAACCGACTTCCGTCGAAAGGGCGGCTAGATTGCCAGACCCTCCCATCCGTGTCAAGCGGAATGTTTTCAGTCACCTGAGAGCGAATGAATCCATTCCGGCTGACCCGGATACCGTAACTCGCAGATTGTCGGGATTTGAAAAGAGCGAACTGCCGAACTTCCGTTTCGCTGCCGGGACCGCCGATTCTAGGTCCCGCCCCGCTTCGTGTCAACTGTTGTCGCTCACGTGCGCGGGAACTTTCATAACCTGACAGGGGTCGTCGTTATTTCCACGATCCGCCGATCTGTCATTCCGGCCGGCCCTACGTCCGTTGAGACGTAAATGGCGCCTGCCGTTCGAGTTACGTTCGATTTTCAGAGACCCTGTTACCGCGTCGGGACCATGGCTAACGGGAGAGGGGTAGGTCCTATTCCACGGCTCGAAAAGCGCCGCAAAAGGCCCGAAAAATGAACGCATTCATCGATGCGGCCGGTGCGCGATGATCGCCGCAAGCTCGTTACGGCGCAGCTTACCTAATGCTGTACGCGGGATTTCGGCGACGCGATGGACCGCACGGATGCGCTCGAATGGCAGCACGCGCTCGTTGAATGCCGCCACGAGAGCGGCCTCTTCCCCACTAGCGAGCGCGACATGAAGGACGTGGCCAAGACGCTCGTCGCCCATGGCAACCAGCGCTGCATCATTACCCGCGATCTCGAAGAGGATGCGATCGAGCCGCTGCAGATCGACAGACTCGCCGCCGATCTTCACGAACTCGCCGGCTCTGCCGAGCACGCGCAACGTCCGACCCTCCACCGAGCCGCGATCCTCCGACACGAACCAGCCAGCCACCTTCGGATCGTAGAAGCCGCGATCGAACGTCGCGTAGCCGGTGAGCAGCGCATCGCTGCGAAACGCCAGTCGACCGTCCTCTTCTTCACGCGCGAACACGTGATCGAGCAGCACCAGCGACGGATCGTCGCCGCGCGCCGTGGCGATCTGCGAGCAGCATTCGCTCATCCCGTAGCTCGGCAGCACCGGCCAGCCCAGCGCGCGCGCTTTCGTGTACAGCTCCGGCGCGAAGGCGGCGCCGCCGATCACAATCGCCCGCAGGGACGCTGGCGCGCGGAGATTCGCATTCACCAGATCGCTCACCTGCGCCGGCACGAGCGCCGACAGCGTGACGCGCTCTAGCTCGCACAGCTCCCTGAATGCCGGCGCGTCCCATGGCATCGTCTCCACGCGCGCACCGGAGAGGAACGCCCGCGCGTGAATGCCCAGTCCGCCGACATGAAACGTCGGCAGCACGCAGCACCAGACGTCGTATGCATTCGACTCGAGATGACGATTCACGGCCGCCGCCGACGTCAGCAGCGCGCGTTTCGAAAGCGCGACGAGCTTCATCGCGCCGCTCGTGCCCGACGTGGCAATCCAGACGTGCGCCGCCAGCGGCACGACCAGCGCTTCGAGCGCCGCACGATCCGCCGCCGGCAAGCGCGGATTGAGCAGCACGTGCGAAGCGTCGCTGGTGAAATCGATCATGCGAGCTTCTTCCACGGAACGCGCGCCAGAAGCTCGTCAAATCCGAGACCGGTGCCTTCCGGCGGCCGCAGTCGTGCGCCGTCAGCGCGCACAGCATCGAGGAACGCGTCCGCCTCGTACAGCACGTGCGTGAACAGACCGCAACGCGGTGACACATCGTGCGTCGCCGCAACGTAAGCCGCGTGCATCTGGCCGAGCGGATGATCCATGTAGCTCGTCACGACCACTTCGCCGTCGAACAGCGGCCACTCCGCGATGCGCGCCGGTTTGTGAATCAGCACATCGAACGCGCGCTCCGCCGGCGGCTCACCAATGTCGAACGCCAGCCGCACATCCTTCTCGGCGCGCAATTCACGCCACACGTCGACCTCGTAGGGACAAGGATCTTCGACGAAATCGATCCGCTCCACGGGCAGGTCCAACGCCAGAAACTCATCGCCCGTCAGCGTGCCGTTGAAATCGAGCCGCACGCGCACGCCATCCGGGATCCGCGTCACATCCTTCAGCTTCACCGTATCGAAACCATCCGGCGGATCGGCGCCGGGCCAATGACTGAGCGGGATCGTCAAGCCCTCGAACAACGACATGCCACGCTCGCGCGCCGCACCGTCGGTCGCCGCACATTGCAAGGATGCCCGCGTCAGCGCCGTCAGCTCGCCGCGCGCCAACCGCGCCAGTTGTTCGTCCAGCGGCGCATCGCCCAACTCCGGCCACGGATGCACGTCCGCGAATCCGTTGCCCACGCGCAGCAGCGCCCCATCGCGCGCACCCGCACGCGCCACCGCGCTCAACCGCCAGCGCGGCGTGAGCGTGTAGCGGTGGAACCAGATGTCCATTAGAAGATCGAGCCGAGCACGAAGAGAATGCCGAACGCCCACTGCAGGCCGCCGGCCATGGCCAGGCAGCGATTCAATTCGCGTCCGCTGCTGCGCGAAACGCGCGCGATCAGCGCAATCGCCAGCGGCAGCGCCAGCAACGCAATCAGCAGCCAGAGGTGCGACATCATCCACGCAATCAGCGCCGCGCAGACAAACGGCACCAGCGCGAAGAACGCGATCTCCGCACGCGCGAAACGCTCGCCGAAGCGCACCACCGTCGTGCGCTTGTTGCTCACGCGATCGCCACTCACGTCGCGCAGGTTGTTGATCACCAGCAGCACCGTACCCAGCGCGCCCGACGCGAATCCCGCCACCAGCGCGCTTGGCGTCAGCTGCAACGAATGCGCGTAGAACGTGCCGCCCACCGCCACCAGGCCGAAGAAGATCAGCACGAAAATTTCGCCGAGGCCGTGGTACGCGAGCGGATAAGGACCGCCGGTGTATGCGTACGCAGCGACGATCGACGCGAGTCCGATCACCAGCATCGGCCAGCCGCCGCGATAGAGCAGCGGAATGCCGCAGATGGCGGCACCGGCCAGGCAAAGCCATGCCGCGGTCATCACGTTTTGCGCGCTGATGAGCCCCGCCTGCGTCACGCGAATCGGTCCGAGTCGCTCGCCCGTATCCGCGCCCTTTTTGAAATCGAGCGCGTCGTTGATGAAGTTCGTCGCGATCTGAATCAGCGCCGCGCCGACGAGCGCGCAGCCGAACACCCACCACGTCACGCCCGGAGGTTCATGCGCCGCCAGCGCGGAGCCGATCATCACCGGCACCGCCGCAGCGGAGAGAGTCTTCGGGCGCGCGGCCAGCAGCCAGGATTTCATCGGCTACGGGAACCGCTTGAACTTCTTGAAATCCGGCTTCCGCTTCTCGACGAATGCGTCGCGGCCTTCCTGCGCTTCCTCCGACAGGTAATAGAGAAGCGTGGCGCTGCCGCCGAGGTCGAGAAGGCCGACCTGGCCGTCGCAATCGGCGTTCATGGCCATCTTCAGGAAGCGCAACGCCATCGGCGAAAGGGCGAGCATTTCGCGGCACCACTGCAGCGTTTCTTCTTCGAGGCGCTCGACCGGCACGACGGTGTTCACGAGGCCCATGTCCAGCGCCTGCTTCGCGTCGTACTGGCGGCAGAGGAACCAGATCTCGCGCGCTTTTTTCTGGCCGATGATGCGCGACAGATACGACGACCCGAGACCCGCATCGAATGATCCGACGCGCGGACCGGTCTGGCCGAAGCGCGCGTTTTCCGCGGCGATGGTGAGATCGCAGACGACGTGCAGCACGTGGCCGCCACCGATCGCGTAGCCCGCGACCATTGCCACCACCGGCTTGGGCAGACTGCGAATCTGCTTCTGCACATCGAGAATGTTCAGGCGCGGAATCTTCTCTTTCGGATCGACGTAACCGCCCTTGCCGCGCACCTTCTGATCGCCGCCCGAACAAAACGCTTCGTTGCCTTCGCCGGTGAGGATGACGACGCCGATTTCCTCGTCGTCGCGCGCCAGATCGAGCGCCACCTTCAACTCACCCACCGTATGCGGCCGGAACGCATTCCGCACCTCGGGCCGATTGATCGTGATCTTGGCGATGCCGTCGTCGGTGCGCTCGTACTTGATGTCGTCGAAATCGTGGAGCTTGTGCCAGGTTTCAGCCATAGACGGCGAATCTATTTCATTCAATGAAGGCGCGCAATCGCGCCACGAGCGTCGCGGGTTGCTCCCACGGAACGCGATGTCCGGCACCGGGACAAATCCACAGCTCGGCGTGCGGCAGACGCGCCACGGCGGTGCGCGCGATGGCAACGTATTTCGCGTCGCGCTCTCCTGCGATCCAGAGCACAGGCGTTTCGATTTGCTCCAGCCGCGGCGGCGGCAACACGGCGGGCGACTGCTCGCGCAACTGCCGTGCGAGCTCGACGCGATCGAAATCTTCTTCGCGGCGTTCGACGGGATGTCCGCCGAAGACCGGCTGCGCATTCCACGCGCGCATCAGCGAGGACCACTCTTCCGATTCGAAGCGCTGCGCCCACGCTTCATCGCGCGCGAGGCGTTCGGGATCGGGTGCGTTCAAGCCGGCGGAGATGATCACCGCTTTGCGAAAGCGCTCGCGCTCGAGCAACTGCAGCGCGAGGCGGCCGCCCATGGAGTAGCCCATCAGCACGTCGCCGTCGGTAGCGCTGTGCGGCCACGGCAGAAAATCCCAATCGGACTGCAGGCCGAGGAAGCCGGGGAGCGTGCGGATCACACGGCCCACAGCTGGTCGTACCTTTGCCAGACGCGCTGCGAGGCTTCCGCATCCGGCCGCAGTTCGGTCACGCGATCTTCGATGCTCCACATCTTCGCCCAATGCTCGAAGCGGAGATCGTGCACGTTCTCGATGATGCGCTCGCGCACGTCGACATCCAACGCGCGCAGCGAAGGCACACGACTGAAGATGCGCCCGCCGCCGTTGTTGACGATGACGATGCACCAGCGAATGGCGGGATCGAGTTGCGGCACGATCCACGGCGCGTTGCTGTCGTACAACGCTGTGAGATCGCCGATCACGCACACGTTTTCGCGCGTGGGATCGCACTGGCCGAAGAAGGTGGAGAGCTGGCCGTCGATGCCGTTGGCGCCGCGGTTCGCGTCGTACACGAAACACTTCTCGCGCGACGCCGCGAGATCCCATTCGCGGATGGGCAGACTGTTGCCGAGATAGACGCGCGTTCCTTCGGCCAACTGGCGCGACAGCGCGCGAAACATGGCCAACTCCGAGTGCGGTTCGTCATCGAGGATTGCGGCGAACTCCGCGGCCATTTCCGCGTCGCGCGCAAAGAGCGCTTCGTCGCGCGCCTGCGGATCGAGCGACGGCAGCGCATCGATCGGATGCAGATCGCCGCGCGTCATTCCTTTGAACGGCAGCGCGCTGTAATGCACGACGTCAACATCGCGCCGCGATTCTTCGAGATCGCGCCAGAAGCGCAGCGCCGGCACGTTGCCGATGCGGATGACGCGCGTGAAGTTGCCGCGATGGAGAATGCGCTCGCCGGAAACGAGCAGCGGCAGCGACGCGTCTTCGCGCAGACCCGACAGCGGCTCCGCGTACACCGGCGCGTTGAGCGCTTTCGCGAACGCACGGACGCGCTCGCGATGCTCCTCCGCGAGACCTCCGATGAGTAGAAGCGTGCGCGCACTGGGGAGACCGTTGGAGCGGCGGGCGCCCTCGCCCGCCGAG
>DASSMK010000010.1:0-19994 GCA_035688915.1 Thermoanaerobaculia bacterium | reverse complement strand
GGGCGGATGGGCGGGTCCTCGAACTGCCTGGTGAGGGGGCGGTCCGACACCGGCTCGACGCGCGGGTGCACCAACAGCTCGAAGGGTTCGGCGACCACCGTCTCCCGCTGGGAGAGACCGAGGGGGTCGCCGGCGACGGCGACGAGGGGGCCCACCTGGTAGACGCCCCGGCGCGCGCACCGCAGCCCGTAGAAGTGCGACACCGTGCTTCCCGAGGAGAGTCGCGTGATCGGGACCCGCACCGTCTTGCCCAGGCGTTCGGGCACCCGTTCCTCGAGGATGAAGGCCCCGACCCGCCGGCTGGCGGTGAGCTTCACCTCGACGTCGAGCCGGTCGCCCTCCTGGGCCCGGGGAAACAGCCCTTCGCGGGCCCCGGTCATCCGCAGCTTGTGGGGGGCGATGAGGTAGGCCAGGCCCACCAGCAGGGCCAGGCCGTAGGCGAAGAGGTACATGGCCGTGCCGGCCACGACCCGGGCCATGACCCACAGCATCACGCAGCCCACCAGGGCGATCTGCCCCGACCGGGTGATACCGAGCTTGCGTTGCGCCGCTTCGAAGCCGCGGCGGATCGACCCCGGCGAGAGCGCGTCGACCACCCGGTCGAGCCGGGCTCGTACGCTGCGCCGCATGGCGGACTTAGGCTCCGGTCTTGGAACGCCGGGCTGACAGCGGCGGCTTCACGGCGGAAGTCATCCGCTCCAGCACGGCATCGATCGTGTCGCCCCGCAGCATGGCGTCGGGATTGAGCACGATGCGGTGGGCCATGACCGGGCGCAGCACGGCCCGGACGTCGTCGGGGTAGACGTGCTCCCGCCCGTCCGACGCCGCCAGGCAGCGGGCTGCCCGCAGCAGAGCGATCGTGGCCCGGGGGCTACCGCCCATGGCCACCGACGGGTCCTTCCGGGACGCCTGCACCAGGTCGACCATGTAGTAGCCGACCTCGGGGGACACCTCGATGTTGGCCGCGTAGTCGATCATCGCCCGCACGACCTTGGTGTCGATGACCGGCCCGAGGTCCTCGATGGACAGCTGCACCGAGTTGTCGAACATGACCTCGTACTCGGTGTCGCGGCTCATGTAGCCCATCGACAGCTTGAACAGGAACCGGTCGAGCTGCGCTTCGGGGAGCGGATAGACCCCCTGTTGCTCGATCGGATTTTGAGTGGCGACGACCATGAACCGGTCGCTGAGTTCGTGGCTTTCGCCGTCGATCGTCACCTGCCGCTCCTGCATCGCTTCGAGCAGCGCGCTCTGCACCTTCGCCGGCGCGCGGTTGATCTCGTCCGCGAGCACGAAGTTCGCGAAGATCGGACCGCGGCGCACGTTGAACGTGCGGCCGGCCGGATCGAAAATCTGCGTGCCGGTGATGTCCGCGGGCAGAAGATCGGGTGTGAACTGGATGCGCTTGAACGTGGCGTCGGTCGCGGAGGCGAGCGTCTTGACGAGCAGCGTCTTGGCCAGTCCGGGCAGCCCTTCGATGAGCACGTGGCCGCGAATCAGCAAGGCGATGACGAGACGGTCCACGACCACCTCCTGCCCGATCACGGCCCTGGCCACTTCGGCGCGCAGGCGAGCGATTTTTTCGTGAGCTTCGGTCATTCCGCTTTCAGTCTATCCTGAGCAACCGTTAACGACAGATGACACGTCCGAAGAAGAAATGGGGCCAGAACTTCCTGCGCAATCGCGGCGCGGTGGAGCGCATCGTGGCCGGGCTCGAGCCCGATCCCGATGACGTGATCCTGGAGATCGGACCGGGCGAAGGCGCGCTCACGGATACGCTGCTCAAACTGCCGAATCGGATCGTGGCCGTGGAGATCGATCCCGATCTCTTTGCGCGGCTGCGCGCCAAATACGGCGAGCGTCTCGACATCCGCAATGAAGATGCCGTCGACGCGCCGCTGCCGGAAGTTCCATTCCGCGCAATCGGCAACCTGCCGTACAACGTCGGCACACCGATCCTGCGGCGCGTCATCGCCGATCCGCACTGCAAGCGCGCGGTGTTCATGCTGCAGAAGGAAGTGGCCGATCGCGTGGTCGCCAAACCTGACACGGAACCGTATGGCTTTCTGACGCTGTACGTGCAGCTCTTCGCCGACGCGCGCACGCTGATGACGCTCGATCCGAAGTCGTTCTACCCGCCGCCGAAGGTGCGCAGCGCGGTGGTGGTGCTCGATCCGCGTCCGCCGGCGATCACCGCCGATCGCGAGCTGCTGCTCGATCTGGTCAGCACCGCCTTCCGCATGCGCCGAAAGCAACTGGTCAACAACTTGACCGGATGGCGCGACCTGACGCGCGCCGATGTGCAGCAGTTGCTGGAACGCGCGGGCCTCGCGCCGACGGTGCGCGCGGAGACGATGGGCTTGGAAGAGTTCGACCGCGTGGCTACTCAGTTGGCCGAGTCGGCTCCCGCCTCATAAATCCACTCCGTCTGCCCCTTCGCTCCTTCGGCGAACCGCGTGTCGATGTACTCCTCGAAGGCGATGTCGCGATCGAGCACGCCGGTCTCGCGCATCAGCTTCACGATCAGCTCGAAGTCGCCGCGCAACGGCGTGAGCGGCTGGTACATCACGCGATCGAGCGGCTTCGTGAGCGCCCACTGCAGCAGGCGCGGATCCTGGCGGAAGTAGAAGCGGCCGACGAAATCGGCGGCGTGCTCGCGGCGCGCGCGGCGCTTCGGCGGATTGTCGAGCCAGAGACCGGAGCGCGCGATGCCGTCCACCAGCACCTGCACCGCTTCCGGACGCTTGTCGATCACATCCTGCCGCACCACGAGCACGCACGAAATGTAGTCGGGCCAGTATTCGCGCGCCGGAAAGAGCACGCGGCCGAAGCCCGCCATCTCCGCCTGCGACGGATACGGCTCGCCCATCGAGAACGCGTCGATCGCACCGGCCGCAAGCGCGCCTGCGACGTCGGGCGGCGCCATCTCCACCATGTGCAGGTCGGACGGTTTCATCCCATGCTTCGCCATCGCGCGAAAGAGGATCAGCCGCTCGTCGGAGAAGCGGCTGGGGATGGCCACAACTTTCCCCTTCAAATCTTCGAACGATTTGACCGGGCCATTCTTCGCCACCACCACGGCGGAACCGTAGCGATGGCCGAGGTAAACGATCTTGATCGGAACGCCCTGAGCACGCAGGGCAATCGCCATCGGCGCGACCATGAACCCCGCCTGCATCTTGTTCGACATCAGAGCTTCCTTGATCTCAGGAAAGCCCTGGAACATCCGCGGAATGAACAGATGTCCCGACTTCGAATGAGCGGAGATGTAGTCCGTCACCGGGCACGCGAGGTGTCACGTGACCGGGATGTAGGCGATGTTCAGCTTGCGCTGCGATTCCGGCAATCGATCGTTGAGCAGCACATTCCAGTCGACGTTCATCGACAGATGCGCGGCCGTGATCACCACGATCCACGCGGCGATGGCGATCGTGATCTTGCGGGTATCGGTCATGGGGCACCTCCTTTCGTCGGGAGTTGTCAGTGGCCAGCGGTCAGTGGTCAGTGGCCAGTGGTCAGTGGTCAGTGAGCTGAGCTTCTAACACGCTGACTGTGCATCCGCACAACTGACCACTGACCACTAGCCACTGACAACTAATCTCGAAACGCCCATTTCACGAACTGCAGTTTCTCCGCGCGCTGCATGAGCGCGTCGAGTGCGAGGCCGATGATGCCGATGAGCAGCATGCCGCCGACGACGAGGTCGTAGCGCTTGCCGGCGTTGCGCGCGTCGATGATGAGGTAGCCGAGGCCGGAGTCGACGGCGATCATCTCGGCGGCGACGAGGACGAGCCAGGCCACGCCGAACGCGAGCCGCAAACCGACCAGAATGCGCGGCAGCACGGCGGGAAAGACGACGCGCGCGATGAGCTGGCGATTGGACAAACCGAAATTGCGGCCGGCTTGCACGTACATCGGCGGCACGTTGCGCACGCCGTTCATCGTCGACACGACGACGGGGAAGAACGACGCGAGGAAGATCAGGAAGATCGGCGCGAGATTGCTGACGCCGAACCAGATCACGGCCAGCGGCATCCACGCCAGCGGCGAGATGGGGCGGAGCATCTGGATCAGCGGATTTGTCGCGCGGGCAAGACGCCGCGACATGCCCAGGAGCAGGCCGGTGGGAACGCCGAGGAAGACGGCGCCGAGGTAGCCGCAGGCAACGCGAAAAAGCGAGTCGCCGATGTAGCGCCACAGCAGACTCTTTTCCGCGAGCTGGCCGATGCCTTTCACCACGCCTGCAGGCGACGGGAAGATTTTCGTTTTCGTCCAGAGCACCGCGCCGTGCCACAGCAGCAACACGATCGCGGCGGCGAGAAGCGGCAGCACGACGCGCTCAAATCTGGTGCGCAAGGCCGATCTCTCCGAAGATTTCGTCGCGCAGCTGGATGTAGCGCGGGTCGCTGAGGTCGCGCGGATGCGGGATGTCGATGTCGACGATGCGGCGCACGCGGCCGGGGCGCGCGGAGAGCACGACTACACGATCGGCGAGCTGCACCGATTCTTCGATGTCGTGCGTGACGAAGAGAATCGTCTTCCGCTCCGCCTGCCAGATGCGCAGCAGCTCGCGCCGCATCTGCAGGCGCGTGATCGAATCGAGCGCGCCGAACGGCTCGTCGAGATAGAGCACGTCGGGATTCACCGCCAGCGCGCGCGCCACTTCCAGGCGCTGCTTCATGCCGCCGGAGAGCTCGCGCGGATAGCTCGATTCGAAGCCGCCCAGGCCGACCATGTTCACGTAGTGCGCGACGCGTTCGTCGCGTTCTTTTTTCGGTGCGCCGACGAGGCCGAAGCCGACGTTCTGATTCACGGTCAGCCACGGAAAGACGCCGCGCTCCTGAAAAACGAAGATGCGGCGGCGATCGGGCGCGGTGACGCGCTCGCCGTCGATCGTGACCTCCCCTTCCGTCGGTGTGAGGAAGCCACCGACGATGTTGAGGAGCGTCGACTTGCCGCACCCCGACGGCCCGAGCAGGCAAATGAACTCCCCCTCGGTCACGCTGAGATTGATGTCGTCGAGCACGCGCGTGCCGCCGAACGTCATCCCGATCTGCCGGAACTGCACTTTCATCATTCGGTGGCGTACCCCCAGCTGACGGAGCGGATCCGCTCGAGCGAGCGCATGAGCGCGTCGAGTCCCACGCCGATCGCGCCGATGAGAACCATGCCGGCCACGACGAGATCGTAGCGATTGCCGGCGTTGCGCGCGTCGACGATGAGAAAGCCGAGGCCGGAGTTCACGGCGATCATCTCCGCGGCGACGACGACGAGCCAGGCGATGCCGAGCGTGATGCGCATGCCGACGATGAGCTGCGGCAGGATCGCGGGAAAGATCACTTCGCGCACGAGCTCGCGCGAGCGGAGGCCGAAGTTGATGCCGGCGCGGAGATGCACTTCTTCGATGTTGTGCACAGCGTGCATGGCCGTGACGGTGAGCGGCAGGAACGAGGCGAGGAAGATCAGGAACATCGCCGAGAGATCGCCGACGCCGAACCAGAGGATGGCGATCGGAATCCACGCCAGCGGCGAGATCGGCCGGAGCAATTGCAGCAGCGGGTTCAGCGCCACTTCGCCGCGGCGCCAGAGGCCGAGAAGGAGGCCGGTGGGAACGGCGAGAACGAGTGCGCCGAGATAACCCCACGTCACGCGAAAGAGCGAGGCCACGACGTACTTCACGAGCAGTCCTTTGCGCGCGAGCTCGCCGATGGCAAGCGCGGTTTGCCACGGCGTCGGGAGCAGTCCCGAGCGCGAGCGCAGGACGGCGAAATGCCACGCCGTCACGAAGATGGCGATGCCGGCGAACGGCAGCAGACGATGACCGAGACCGCGGGACGACAAGTGCGGCGGAGGGTAGCACGGCGGCGCTCCGCGCCGCCGCGCAGGCGCATAGGCTCACAGGCTCATAGGCTCATAGGCTCATGGGCTCATAGGCTCACAGGCTCACAGGCTCACAGGCTCACAGCAGCACACGCTGCGCATCTTGCGAGAGTTCGGTGATGCCACATGCCCAGAACCGCCCCTTCGCGACACGGGCGCTACTGTGAGCCTGTGCGCCTGTGAGCCTGTGCGCCTGCGGCGCGCAAGCGCCGCGACGTGACCCCCATCACATCCCCCTAGTTATTCGGCACTTACCTTGCTCGGGGATGCGAGGACGTGAGGAGGAAACCGGTGGCGACACGCGATCTGAACCCGAGTCGGCGCAAGCGCGACTATGAGCCGGACGAAGGCCGGCCGCTGCGGATTCTCGCGGTCGACGACGATCCCAGCTACCTCCGCCGCCTCCGCCTGATCCTCACGCGCTCCGGATTCGAAGTCGACCTCTGCTTCGATCCCGCGGAAGCGGTGGAGCGGATGCGCAGCGAGCGCGATCTCGACGTGCTGCTGGTCGACTATTCGATGCCGCAGATGGATGGCATCGAGACGGTGCGGCGCGCCCGCGCGGCCTGCAATCTTCCCGGGCTCTACACGATCCTCCTCACCGCCACCGACGGCACGGACATCAAGCTGCGCGCGCTGGAAAGCGGCTTCGACGACTTCATGAGCAAGCGCTGGTCGGATTCGGAGATCGTGGCCAAGCTGCGGAGCGCCGCACGCCGCCTGACGATGGAGCGCCGCCTGCGCGTGGAAAACGAAGCGCTGCAGACGCTCGCGCTCACCGATGAACTGACCGGCATCGCCAATCGCCGCGCGCTCTTTCGCGAAGCCGAAGAACTGCTGCGCGACGGCCGCTCGCTGTCGGTGGTGCTCTTCGACCTCGATCGCTTCAAGCAGATCAACGATACGTACGGTCACCTCATGGGCGACCGCATCCTGACCGGCGTCGCTGCGGCGCTGAAGGAACACACGCGCGTCGGCGACGTGATCGCGCGCTACGGCGGCGATGAGTTCGTCCTGCTCCTGCCGAACACGCCGCTCGACGACGCGCAAGCGCTGGCCGATCGTCTGGCGCTCATTCTTCGCGACCTGCGCTGGAGCGTGGCGGACGTCGCGGTCTCGATCAGCGCCGCCTGCGGCGTGGCCTGCGGAAGCGGCGATTTGCTGGCGTTGCTGGCGCGCTGCGACGAGCGCATGTACCGCAAGAAAGTGCGCGCCGCCTCGCCGGAACTGCGCGATCAGCCGGCGATCTGATTCGCCGCGCCGCTCATCGCGCCGAACGGCCCGGCATCGAGAAAAGCGCGGGAGCAGTTTGGCGAGATTTCGAGCTGCGGGACGATCTCGGCGTTGAAGGGGCGGAGGCGGGCGAAGAATTGCTCCATCGTGCCGCTCGTTCGCGCCGCGTCGAGAATTTCGCGGATGAACGGCGACGGTACGCCCTGCCGGTTCGCATCGGGCGACGGGCGGGTGCCACTGCAGGCGGCGATGCGCACGATTTCCGCGCGAATGTTCGTCCGCCCCACATCTTCCCCACCTGCGTGACAGCAGCCCGCAATGACGATGATGCGGACGCCGCGCGCGAACCGCGCCAGCGCCGCATCGAGACCGTCATCACCGCCGCGCCACAGTGGCCGGTTGTACAGACACCACGACTGCTGAAAGCCCGCGCGCGAGCGTCCACCAGTGCCATGGCCGTTGTACGTAAGCAGAAAGGTGTCGCCTTCCTTCAGAGAGCGCGCGGCGCGTCCGAGCTCGTCGACGACGCGATCGGTCGTCGCGTCGACGTCGACGAGCGTGACCGCCGAGTAACCTCGCCCGGCGGCCACGCGCGCCAGCTCGCCCGCGTCGATGCACGGGGCGAGCAGCTTCGAGTACCGCGTTCCGTACCAGAAGCCGCTCACCACGCTCACTCCGATGTGCAGCGAATGACGCATCACGGGTATTTGATCGGCGGGCCGCACAGGCCGCCGGTGCCGTTGGTGTCGTGCAGGTCGGCGGCCCGGGCAGAGCGCGCCGGCGCGTGCGCCATGTCGTGATCGTCGTCGCCATCGCCGGGCGTGACCGGTTTCTCGAACATCGGTACCGGCCGCAGAGCGGTCGGCGAAATGTCGAACAGGTCGTACAGCATCTCGAAGTGGGCCAGAGGCGCCATCTGCCGTCCTTCGAAGATGTCGATTTCGGCGAGTTCCTCGAACGGCACGTTGCCGATCATCACCGGCTGGTCGCAGTTCTTCATCTGGATGTACTGCACCATGCCATCCCGATTGACGAGCCTGATCCTCGGCACACCGCCGCCGCAGTCGAACTCCGCGGCGATCTTCTCCGCCGGATCGATCTGCCGGCCTCCGAAGCGGACCACGCCCGTGAAGTGACCGGCGTGCTGCAGTCCTTTGATGGTCAGCGCGTTGCTGAAATCGATCACGGCCGCCACGTAGTCGGAGGAACCGTCGGCCACGCCCGTGCGCAGTCGCAGCCCATCGCCGGCGAAATCTTTCATCGGCGAGATGCTGTCCGTAGCCAGTTGCGGCAACGACGGCAGGACGTTCTCGAACGAGACGCGGCAACCCGCGATGTCGAACGCGTCGAACTCGAGGTGCTCTTTCGGCGCGTCGAGGTCGTACCGAAAGCCGATGCGCCGCGGCAGGTTCGGGTTCTCTTCGTAGCTGCCCGGCGCCAACGCGATGAACGCGTAGTGACGCGGGATGACGATTTGCGAATCGTTGCGCGAGACGCGCGGCGTGCCCTTGACAAGCACCACGCGGCGCTCATCGGGCAGAAGCATCGTCACGCCGACTGCTTCAACGGTCAGGCACGCACGCGAACGGCTGTTCGTCGCACCGTTACCACCGTGATTTCCACTCATTTGCTACCTCCTCTTTCTGTTCCACCGAGGGCGGTGAAGGCCGCCCATGAGCTCAACCGGCGCGCGCGCGCGTCACGCGAGTGGAGCAGTTGCAATTGCGCGGAGCGCAGCGCCGCCGTCGGATCGGCACCGCGTCCCAGGGACTGGTGGAACGCAGCGGACAGCCGTGCTGCTTCGCTGTCCTCCACGTTCCACAAAGTGCCGACGACGACCGGTACGCCGGCGGCAAGAAAAGCACGGGCTAAGCTGGAGACTCCCTGCGTATCGCCGGAGCGGTCACTGCCGCTCGAACAGGCGGACAGCACCACCACGCGCGTCGCGGGCAGATGCAATGCGCGGACGTCTTCCACGTGCAAATACGCATCGTCGGCGAAGTTGAGACGCGGCGCGGATTCCTCGCCTTGCGTGGCGTGTCCCGCGAAATGAATGACGCGCGCGGTCGCCGCCTGCGCGGCAAAGTTCGCGAGCGTCGCGCGCGGACCATCGAGCACGATCTGTTGCGGATACTGCCGCGCGATCGTCCACGCTTCCTCTCGCGACGCCGTCAGCAGTTCTTCGGAGCCGGCGCTGGCGATGGATGTGGCGGGAGCGACGACGAGCGTTGCGCCATTTGCATCGCGAATGGCAGCGTCGCGCGCGGCACAGGCGGCGAGCACGTTCGCGCTCGGCGTCTGAGAAATGATGTGGCGATCGACGAGAAACGTGCGGCCGTCTTGGAGCGCCGCGAACGGCACCCGCGCCAGCGCACCGTCGGCCGCGAAGACGATTCGTGCAAACGGCCGCGCCTCGTCGTACCACGGACGCACGACCGCGTCGAACAACCGGCGTGACGCAGCGACCGCAGCGCCATCGTCGTCCGCACGAATGGCCACGCGCAACGCATCGACGAGCCGCTCCGCTTCTTTGCTCGTGTCGAGTGTCGTGAAGCGCACACGATCGCGCGCGATCAGCCACGCCACGAGGCGATCGCCAACCGTCGCGTATTCAACGACAGCCGTGTCGTTCGCCAGCGACTGCTGAATGGCAGCGAGCGGCAGCGTCGTGATCACCGGATGACGGCTGACGTCATCGAGTAGCGTGCGTGCGCGGCTGCGCTCCACGATGTCGAAGGCCGTGCGCCAGTCGCCGCGGCGGCAGAGCAGCGCGGCCAGTTCGTCGTACGTGCTGCGCCGCGCCGCAAGGAACGAGCTGCGCAAGGTCGGATTTTCGATGGTGGTGCGCTGCCGCTCCAGCTCCGCGGCGCTGGCGAACAGCGCGCGCTCGGCCATTTCCGCATGTCCGTTGCGCAGCGCTTCCCGCGCTTCGGTGATCCGCAGCAGCGCCACGCGATCGACGAATCCGCTTTTCGCATTGAACTGCAGCGCATCATCGATGATCTGCTGTCGCTCCGCCGCACTGCGCGCTTGCGCCACGCGATCGGCCACGACTTCCGGCGCGGTCAGCGCGAAGTTGCGGATGGATGCATCTTCGATCGTCGCCGCGACACGGCGTGCTTCGCGCAGATCGGCCGCCGCCGCAACCGCATCTTCCAGCGCACGATGCGCTTTGCTGCGCGCCAGCAGCGCGTGGACGATTTGCGGCGCCGCCTCTTTCTCCACCTTCAACGCCGCCGCAGCACGCGTCGCGAACAGCAACGCCACGGCTGGATGCCCGTCGTCGAGCGCCGCCGTGGCGCACGTCTCCCACATTCGCGTGAGATTGGCGAGCGCGCTGCCGCTCTGTTCGAGCCGCGCCAGCGCTTCGAAGCGATGCCGCCACGCCTCCGTCTCGTCCCCCGCCGCGCTGTACGCTTCCGCCAGCAGCTGATGCATGCTCGCCGCGTTGTCGATCTCGCCGTATGCGTTGAAGACGTCCAGCGCGCGGCTGTACTCGGCGATCGCCGCCTGCGGACGACCAAGCAATAGAAAAGCGGTCGCTCGCGTCCACCAGATCTGCGTGGCCAGTCCGCGATGCCGCTCGAACGAATCCTCCGCCAGCCAACGGTCGCTGTTCGCAATCACGGCGGCGTTATCGTTCTCGTACAGGTCGCAGTTCAGGAGCCAGAGGCGCGCGGTATCGGCAAACGGACTGCGCAGCGCGCGCAGCCCTTCGTAAGCGCGCTGCAGCGGCAGCCGCGCCGCGGCGATGTGCTGCGCGTTGAGCGCCAGGCGGCCGTCGACATAGTCGTGCACCGCGCGCTGGATCTGTGCGCGGCGCATCGGCGAGCCGCCATCGAAATCGGCGATCGTGTCGTACAGCGTCGACTCACCGCGTTCGTGCAGCACCGCACCGATGGCGCGCGCGTACATCAGGTAGCGCGCCTCGCCGGTCATCGCCCACTTGCCGAGGTACTCACCTTCGCCGTACAGCCGCGCCATGGGGAACTTTTCGACGATGCGTGCGACCGTCGCCGCGTCGTTGCGCAATGCGGCGCGCTCGATCAGCGGCTGCTGCGTGCTCCACTGCTCGACGGCCGTTGCGTTCGTCGTATCGCCGAGGTGTGCGCGGGCTTCGTCGGCCCAATCGGAAGTCGAATCGATTCGAAGGTAATCGCGCCAAGCATCGGTAGCGTCGGCGCGCAAATGCAGCGACTGGATCGCCAGCGCGCGATTCCAAGCCGTTTCCGCCGATTGCTGCAGCATCCACGCGCGCTGCGCCGCTTCGGCCGCATCAAGAAATGCGCGAGGACGATCGCGACGTGCACCGATGGCGCGGTATGCCGCAGAGAGCGCAGTCAATAGCGAAGCATCGTCCGATGCAGCAATCGCTGCCGAGGTCTCGTCATGTTTTGTCGCGTCGCGCAGCGCAGCTTCGAGCGTGGCGACCGATTCATCCCAGCGGCCGAGGAGAAGTTGCGTGGAGCCGAATTGCACGCGCGCTTCGGGCGATTGCGGCGCTGCGTTCTGCGTCTCGGAAGCGACGGCGAGCAGCGCATACGAATCGCCGCGATCCTCGCTCCCGCGCACGACCGGCTTCGCAGGTTTGTAAGCGAAGGAGCCGATCAAACGCGCGTCGATGGTGCGGTACGGAAGCGAGTCGGCGGCATTGACGAGCGGCGACCGCATCATGTGCCGCGCGGCCCAAACTGCGGCGGCGGCCACGATCAAAATCGCTACTGCGAACGCTGCTCGTTTTCTCATCTCTCGCTGACCCACAGCGTGAGAGGGACGGCGTGCGCCGTTTCCCGCACTGCGGACACACGACGGCTCAATTAAGGATGAGCAGCGAGTTTAACAGTGTGCGGGGATTTAGAGGCCTTGCACGCGCGAGATGTTCTCGCGGGCTTCGGCCGCCCAGGGCGATTGGGAATCGACGCTGAGGTATTCGTTCCAGGCCGCGATTTCCGCGGCGTCATTCGGCGCCAGCGCTGCCTTCGCCACTGCGCGATTCCACGCGATCTCCGGCAGGTGTTTCGTCGACCACGCGCGATCCGCGAGCTCAAGAGCGCGCTTCGCGTGAACCTGACGCGGATCGTGCGTATACCGCGCGAGCTCCGCGTGCGCCGCCGACGCGTCGTTCAGCAACTGCACATCGGGATCGCGCGCGAGGGAGAGAGCTTCCTCGAATTTCTCCACGGCTTCAGCCCGGAGGCCGCTCATGAGGTAGGCAATCGCCAGCGCGCGGATGTCTTTCACCGACGTCGAGGAGCCCGCGCGCTCTTCGACGTCGGCTACCGCCGCGGGGAGTGCGTATCTCTCCTCGGCCGCGTCGTCATCGCCGCCGCCGCGATAATTGGGCAAAGGCGGCTTGTATGCGAAACCGCCGGTCAGACGCGAATGGATCGGGCGGACTTTCTCTTCGTTCGCCGCTTTGGCGATCAAAGAGACGCCGCCGTCGCGCTGAAACGCGATCTGCTTCTGCACAGGTGGACTGAGCACGACCGCCACGAGCGCCGCGGCCGCGATGGCCGCAGGAAGGAGTACGCGGCGCGCGCCGAAATGCGCGTGCACCACGCTGCCGCCTTGCGCGCGCGGATCTTCGATCTCGCCGAGGGACATGGCTTCCCAGTCGCCCTGGACGATGGAGCAGCAGTCCGCGCAAACGTCAATGTGCTCGAGAATCGCTCTGCGTTCCTCCGCGGTCACACGACCTTCCGCAAAGGCCGCCAGGCTTTCGTCAGTGGGGTGGCTTTTCATCGCTTGGGAAACAGTCATCTCAGCCGGCCCTCGCCGCCTTCGACTACCTTCCCGCTCGCCCTATGGGAGGGACTCAGCGCCGGATTTCCCGCAAGAATGTTCAGATGCAATTCGTAGTCGCCGGTAGTCAGTAGCGGTTCCACGTCCGAGCTGCGGATCCCCGCCCGCTCCAGCTCGCGCCGCAACATCAGGAAGAGTTTATCGAGCTTCTTGTACACCTTCTTCTGATCGAGCTGCATCCGGCGCGCGATCTCCGGCACCTTCTGCCCTTCCCAAAACCGCATCTTCAGGATCTGCCGGTCTTCCACATCGAGCTTGTCCAGCGACACGTCCAGCGCCGCCATCGTGCTGCGCGCCGCGCGCTCGCGATCGCGCGCCATGACGCGATCATCCGCCTCCGCATCGACGGCCGCCGCATCCGGCGACACTTCCTCGGACACGAGCACCGGCCGCGGATTGCGCAGCGGCAGGCGCAGATAAATCGATTCGAGCTCGGCGACGGTGTAGCAGGAGCTCTGCGGCGTGGTGAGCGTCTTCACCGCTTCGTCGAGGGTGAGCCCGTCGCGCGTGATGAGGCGTTCGAGCGTGATGGCCTTGTCGCCGAGGCGTTTGGCTTCGGCGGAAGGACGCCATTTGCCCCACTGCTCGACACGATATTGGTGGAAGAGGCGCTGGATGACGGTGGTGAGGTAGGTCGAGAACGAGCTCCGTCCTTCGAACTTCCGGATGATCCCGTAATCCCCTTCCACCAGTTTCAGCTTCACCTCGGCCGTGAAATCCGCCGCCTCGTCCCCGACGAGATGATTCCTCCGGCAAACGAACGCGCAGATGCGCTCGATCGTCGTGATGTTCTGCAGGAACTGCTCTTCAGCGGTCATGACGGACGACAAATAAACGTCTTCCGCGTGCACGGTCCGGCCCGGGAGCGGCTTGGAAAACGGTCGAATTAGTAAAGACGGAAAGCAGTCTAACAGGTAGGGAGCGCGGCTGCGGTCCACGGCGGCCGATTGTCATAGCAGCGGCAGCATTGAAATACCGGGTGGGGGTATCGAGTTCTATTGCGCGATGAAACACCCAAACCCACACCACGCACACGGTGTCGACGCCGATTTGCAGAAGCGGGCGCTCACGCGATTGAAGCGCATCGAGGGGCAGGTGCGCGGCGTTCACAAAATGATCGAGGAAGAGCGGTATTGCGCCGATGTACTGGTGCAGATCTCCGCGATTCACGAATCGTTGCGCGGCGTCGCCCAGCTGATGTTGCGCAATCACCTGGAGCATTGCGCGACCGCGGCCATGCAATCGCCCGACGAATCGCGACGCGAAGCGATGTACGACGAATTGGTCGATCTCTTCGCGAAGCACGTGAGGTAATGATGACTACGAAGGATCCCGTTTGCGGGATGACTGTCGATCCGGCGCACGCCGCGGGATCCAGCGACTATCACGGCGAGACCATTTACTTCTGCAGCGTCGGATGCAAAGCAAAGTTCGACGCCAATCCTGAAAAGTACGTTGGTGACGCGCCGCAACAAACAGCGGTACACGAGCACGCGCACCACCAGCACCATGACCAGCACGCGCAGGAACACGCCGCCACGGCGAAGCAGTGGACCTGCCCGATGCATCCCGAGATCGTGAGCGATCGTCCCGGCGCCTGTCCGATCTGCGGCATGGCGCTGGAGCCGATGACCGCCTCGCTCGACGATGCGCCGAATGAAGAGCTGATCGACATGCGACGCCGCTTCGTCATTAGCGCGATTCTCAGCGTGCCGCTGCTGGCGATCGGGATGACGGAGATGTTCCGCTCATTCCACACGACCTGGTTGCCGTGGCTCGAGCTCGCGCTGGCGACACCTGTCGTGCTATGGGGCGGCTGGCCGTTCTTCCAGCGTGGCTGGATGTCGCTCGTCACCCGCAATCTCAACATGTTCACGCTCATCGCCCTCGGCACCGGCGCGTCGTACGCGTACAGCGTCGCGGCCACGCTCGCGCCAGGCCTCTTCCCCGCTTCGTTCAAAGAGCACGGCATGCTGCCGCTCTACTTCGAACCGGCGGCCGTGATCACGACGCTCGTGCTGCTCGGCCAAGTGCTCGAACTGCGCGCCCGCGAACGCACCTCCGGCGCCATCAAAGCGCTCCTCGGCCTAACGCCGAAAAGCGCGCGCGTCGTGATGAATGACGGCAGCGAACACGATCTGCCGATCGAACAGATCACCGCGGGCATGAAGGTGCGGCTGCGTCCCGGCGAGCGCTTGCCGGTGGACGGCGTGGTGGTGGAAGGCAGCGGCATCGTCGATGAATCGATGCTCACGGGCGAACCGATTCCTGTCGAGAAGCAGGCCGGCAGCAAAGTCACCGCGGGCACGATCAACAACAACGGCGCATTCGTCATGCGTGCCGAAAAAGTCGGCGCCGACACGCTGCTCGCGCACATCGTGCGGATGGTGGCCGAAGCGCAGCGCAGCCGCGCACCGATCCAGCAACTCGCCGATCGCGTCTCCGCGTGGTTCGTTCCGGCGGTGATCGCAGTGGCGGTACTGACGTTCGCGGCGTGGGCGCTGATCGGTCCGGAGCCGCGCTTCACGCACGCGCTCCTCAACGCCGTCGCCGTCCTCATCATCGCGTGCCCCTGCGCCCTCGGCCTCGCCACGCCGATGTCGGTCATGGTGGCGACAGGCAAAGGCGCAACCGCCGGAATCCTGATCAAGAACGCCGAAGAGCTCGAGCACTTTGCGCAGGTCGACACGCTCGTCGTCGACAAGACCGGCACGATCACCGAAGGAAAGCCGAAGCTCGTGGCGATCGAGACGGTCGGCGGTTTCGACGAGAAGCGTCTGCTGGCCATGATCGCGAGCGTGGAGCGCGCGAGCGAGCATCCGCTGGCAAACGCGATCGTCGCCGCCGCAACCGAACAGCGCGTGGCGATCGGCAAAGCGGAGGAAGTGCGCACGATTCCAGGCAAAGGCGTGACAGGCACGGTGGGCGGCTACGAGATCGCGATCGGAAATCGCGCGCTCGTCGAGAACGCAGGCGAGCTCGAATCGCGCGCCGAGGCGCATCGCCGCAAGGGCGCGACGGTGATGTTCGTCGCGATCGACGGCAACGCAGTTGGACTCGTCGCTGTGGCCGATCCAGTCAAGGCCACGTCGGCGGAAGCATTGAATGAGCTGCGAGCACGCGGCATGACCGTGACCATGCTCACCGGAGACGCGCGTGCAACCGCCGAAGCGGTCGCGCACTCGCTCGGCATCACCAGCATTGAAGCGGAGGTGCTTCCCGATCAGAAGGAAAGCATCGTCCGCAAACTGCAGGACGAAGGAAAAGTTGTGGCCATGGCCGGCGACGGCGTGAACGACGCGCCGGCACTCTCGCGCGCACACGTCGGTATCGCCATGGGCACAGGCACTGACGTGGCCATCGAAAGCGCGGGACTGACGCTGGTGAAAGGCGATCTGCGCGGCATCGTCCGCGCGCGCAATCTTTCTGAGGCGATGATGCGCAACATCCGCCAGAACCTCTTCTTCGCCTTCTTCTACAACCTTCTCGGCGTGCCCATCGCGGCCGGGATTCTCTATCCCTTCTTCGGAGTGCTGCTCAGCCCGATGATCGCCAGCGCAGCGATGACGTTTTCGAGCGTGACGGTGATTGCGAACGCGTTGCGATTGCGGAATGTGAAGTTGTGAGGAGAGCGTGGGCTCTCGAGCTACTGAGCTATCGAGCTGCGGGGGCAACGCTGCGCGGATGAGCTTCAGCCAGCTGCCGTCGCTTCAAAGCTTCGCTAGCTCTCCGCGGCGGCGGCCAAACCTTTGCACGTCCCTCCCCCGTGCAGAAAGAGATCGCTCCCAAAGACTGGGGCTCGTTCTTCGAGTCGTTCACCATGACTCACGACCACTGGCGTGTCAGCGTCGACGGCGAGAATTCGAGCATTCCCCTCGAAGGCATCGTCGCCCGCGGCAGCCGCATCGACATCCACCTCGGCGCCGACATCAGCAATCACCGCCGCATCACGGTCGAGGCCGCACGCGTGCTCGTGGAGCAACGCGACGGCAGCGAGGAAAGCGTGCTCATCGAAGCGACGGACGGACATCGCGTGGCGCTGCGGCTCCGCGCTCCGGCCGACACTTGACAACATCGCGAATTAGACTTAGTCTAAACGCCAATGAAGACGTCCGACACTGAATCGAAGCTTCGCGAGCACGGCATCCAGCCGTCCGCGCAGCGCATGGCAGTGGCGGATTACGTCCTCTACACCATCGAGCACCCATCTGCCGACGTGGTGTGGAAGCGCGTCCGCGAGCGCTTCCCCTGGATCTCCCGCGCCACCGTCTACAACACGCTCAATCTCTTCGTCGATAAGGGGCTGCTGCGCCGTCTGACGTTCGCCGAAGACAGCATCGTCTTCGATCCGAAAACCGACACGCATCACCATTTCATCGACGACGAAACGGGCGCCATTCACGACGTGCCGTGGGAACAGGTGCAGGTTTGCAACATCGAGAAAATGCGCGGCTATGAAATTCACGACTATCAGGTGGTCATGCACGGCCGCCTGAAAAAGCGCTGACTGACGCGCTAAAAAAATTTAACCCGTTGGTAGACATCATCTAAAACTAGTTGATGTCGACATCAAAGAAGGAGCATTGAAGCTATGTTGACCGTTGGTGATCAGTTTCCGCAGTTCAAAGTTCAGGCAAACGTTTCGCGCGAGAAGGGCAAAGAGTTCAAGGAGCTCACGAACAAAGATTTCGCGGGCAAATGGCTCGTCTTCTACGCCTACCCGAAAGACTTCACGTTCATCTGCCCCACCGAGATCGTCGAATTCGGCAAGCACACGCAGGATTTCGCCGATCGCGACGCCGTCGTCCTGGGCGGCTCGACCGACAACGAGTTCTCGCATCTGGCCTGGCGCAATGCCCATCCCGATCTGGCCGACATGCCCACGCCGCTCGTGCACATCAATCCGACGCTCGCCAATGAGCTGGGCATCGTGCACAAGGCCGAAGGCGTGGCGCTGCGCGTGACCTACGTCGTCGATCCGCAGGGCGTGATCCGCTCCGTCAGCGCGTACGACCTTTCCGTCGGCCGCAATGTTGGCGAAGTGCTGCGCACGCTCGACGCGCTGCAGACCGACGAGCTTTGCCCCTGCAACTGGCAGAAGGGCGAAGAGACCATCAAGGTGGCATGACCATGAGCCGGCTCGAAGAGCTCCGCGCCGCCATTCCGGAACCGGCGCGCGACATCAAGCTGAATCTGCAGAGCGTTCTGCAGCAGTCCGCTCTCACGCCGGCGCAACGTTGGGGTGTGGCGATCGCTTCGGCGGTCGCCACGCGCAACACGCGCCTGCGCGACGCCCTCCTCGAAGATGCGCAGGCCGAAGCGGGCGCGGAAGTCATTGACGACGCGCTCGCCGCCGCGGCGCTGATGGCGATGAACAACGTCTATTACCGCTTCCGCCACATGATCGCCAAGGAATCGTACGAGCGCATGCCCGCGCGTCTGCGCATGCAGCGCATTGCGAAGCCTGCGTCGAACAAAGCCGATTTCGAGCTGTACTGTCTCGCCGTCAGTGCGATCAATGGCTGCGAAATGTGCATTCGCTCGCACGAGCAGGCGGTACTCGCCGGCGGATTGAGCGAAGAGCAGGTACACGACGCTGTGCGCATCGCTGCCGTCGTGAACGCCGCGGCGGTGGCCATCGAGCTGCCGGTGCCCGTCGCGGCCGTGTAATCGTGTGACCGCGCGTCATGTCTCCGCGCGCACAACGCGGAGATGATTTTCGACTTCCTTGACGCCGGTCACCGATTCCGCGATGTCTTCCGCGCGCCGCTTCGCACGACGATCGCTGACGGTTCCGGTGAGCATCACGCGCGATTCCACCACCTGCACTTCGATGTCCGTGGCATCGACCTCGTGGTCGCTGGTCAACCGTTCGCAGACGTCTTCGTGGATCCGCTCGTCGGACCGTTGGTAATTCTTCGGTCCACGTCCGCGGAATGATTGCTGCCTGCCGCGATCCGCTTCCAGTGAGCGGTAGCCCTGCGCCACTTCGCGGTCGCCGCGTCCGCCGCGCGTAAATTCTTCGCCGTCCTCACGGAACATGCAAACCTCCTTCGACGGCTTGATGCGCAGCAACAGACGCACCAGCGCTGCCGCTATACTCGATGCTCGTGAAGGGGCCTTGCCGGTGGTGCAAGAACGTGGTGAGCGGGCGGAGGCGGACGTTCTGTTCCGACGCCTGCGTGCACGAATGGCGGCTACGCTCCAGCTCGTCGTATCTGCGCGATTGTGTCTTCGAGCGCGATCGCGGCGTCTGCGCGCTTTGTGACGCCGACACGCATCGCATGCGCCAGCGCGTCATGCGCATGCCGTTCGCGCAGCGCATGCGCGAGATCCGGCAGCTCGTCGAAAGCGGCATCATCCATAAGCACCGCAAGAGCTGGTGGGAAGCCGATCACATCGTGCCCGTCGTCGAAGGCGGCGACTCGAATCTCGAGAACATCCGCACGCTCTGCATCCCCTGCCACCGCGGCGTCACCACCGAGTTGCGCCTGCGCCGCCGCAAAGGCTGAGGAGCACGCCGCTTGCACTTTTCGGTGGCCGAGGAGGTTACTCATGGCCAATCGATACGGCCGCGATGATTACGACGAACGGAATCGCGGCGAATTTTCCACCGGCTTCGGCTCTGACTTTTCCGGCTACTACGCGCGCGATCCGCATCGCGGCGGATTGGGTGACGACTACGCGCGCGACACCGGCTGGAGCGGCGGCGGACGCGGCGAGGATTACGTGCGCGAGCACGACGTCCGCCGCCCCGGCCCGGATTACCGCGGGAAAGGGCCGCGCAATTGGCGCCCGTCGGACGAGCGCATTCGCGAGGTCGTCAATGAACGTCTCACTGACCATGCCGGCATCGACGCCACCGACGTGGAAGTGACCGTCGAAAACGGCGAAGTGACGCTGTCGGGAGACGTGGGCAGCCGCTATCAGAAACGGCTGGCCGAGGACATTGCGGCCGATTGTCGCGGCGTGCATGACGTGCACAACCGGCTGAAAGTCGCCGACCTCGAACGGCAGATCGGCAAAGCGAGCGAATAAGAACGAACCGTTGGAGCGGCGGGCGCCCTCGCCCGCCGAAT
>DASSMK010000009.1:0-11599 GCA_035688915.1 Thermoanaerobaculia bacterium | reverse complement strand
GGGCGAGGGCGCCCGCCGCTCCAACGGCTTTTGCTATTTGGTGCGGATGCCGCGCTTTGTCACGAGATATGTCGCGAAGCTTCCCAGCCAGTGGCCGCCTTCGTAGTGCTCGCCGGTCACGCTCGCCAATCCTGCTTTGCGATGCGAGTCGGCCGAGGCGAGCATCGTTTCGATGCGCGGATCGCCTTCGGGCAAACCGGAGGCGATCCCCTCCAGCATCCACGCGCGGCTGAGATTCAGGCCGTCGAGATGCGCGAGCTTCGGATCGCTCGGATCGGTGACCACCGCCGGACGAATCCAAATCATCGACGTGCCGGTCATCGCCGGAATCTGCGGCAGAAATCCGCCGAGCCACGCCGCGAATTCGACCGGCGGCAGCACGCGCCGCATGACGTCCGCTTCCGCGAGACAGGGCGACAGAAAGTCTTCGCCGGACGGTTCGTACTCCAGCGGGCAGGCGCGATCGCGGCGATAGAAATCGATCGCACGCGCTTTCACCAGCGCGCGAAATGCCTCGTCGCCGGCGCCGGAATCGAGAATCAATCCGAGGGCAAACGCGGTCTGGCTATGCTCGCCGGAGCGGACGGGATGCGAGAGCTTCGGCAGCCACTCGCGCAAACGCTCCACGGTCGCGTTCTCGAGCGGCTGGATGATCGGATAGAGCGGATCCTTTGATTCGCGCAACTCCGCCGCGAGCAACAGCAGCCACGCCAGTCCGTACGGGCGCTCAAAGCTCGCGCGGCCCGGCCCGTTCAGGTACGCCACTTCCGCTTCGATGTTCTTCGCTGTGATGTTTTTCTTCAGCGCGTTCTTCGCGTCTTCCGCGAAATCCGCGTCCGGGAACGCGCGCGCCAGCCGCGCCAGCAGCCAGTGGCCGTGCACGGAAGAATGCCAGTCGTAGCAGCCGTAAAACGCCGGCGTCAGCACGTGCGGCGGCGCGACGTCCTTCTCGCTGTTCAGCGTGTGGGCGATCTTGTTCGGGTACTCCTTCGTCACGCACGCCAGCGCGAGATCGGCGAAGCGTTTGCCGGTCCGCGGATTCAGATCGGCGGCGCGGAGAGGCGTGGCCAGCGTCGCGATCGTGACGGAGATCAGGAGGAATCTGCGCATCCGCGCAGTGTAAGCGCTACCGCAAGTGCGTGATGATCCAGATCGTCAGGATCAACGCGACTACGACGATCACCCCGATGGTGATGCCGGAGGCGCGCGATGAGCTGGAGCTCACCGTTTCGTACACCACTTTGCGCTCCACGTGGCTTTCGCTGTCGTCAGTCGGTTCAGGCATGCTCAGCCTCAGGAGCAACGCCGGTGCCACGCCCGAGGCGCCGGGAGCTGGCGAGGAAAATCGGGATCGAAAAACAGGAGAATCCCGCCGCCACCAGGAACGCCGTCGTGAAGCCCCAGCGCTGCGCCATCAAGCCCACCGCGAAGGAACCGCTGCCGATGCCGGTGTCGAATGCCCAGACCACCGAGCCGAACGTCCGCGCGCGCCGCTCCGGATCGGTGCGTTCGAGGATGAAGGCGATGAACGCCGGGAACGCGCCGCCGAGGCCGATGCCGAAGAGGATGGCGGAGGCGATGAGCTGCGCGCGCGACCACGCCAGCGCCAGCACGATGAACGCGATCGGCATCATCACCAGCGATGGAAGCAGCACGCGCCGCGGACCGAAGCGGTCGCCGAGGGGCGAGGTGAAGATGCGCACGACGATGATGGTGATGGCGAAAACGGTGAAGTAGAGCGACTCCGGCTTGATCCCGCGCTCCACGGAGAGAATGGCGGCGTAGCTCGTGATGCCGCCGTACCCGAACGAGGCCACGGCCAGCGAAGTGGCGGTGAGCGTGACGCGCAGATCCCACGTTTCGCGCAGCGCGGGACGTGTCGATGGCGCGGGCCGCTCGGTGTGCGGCATCAGCGCCGACCAAACCGTCATCACCACAGAGAGCATGGCCAGCTCGACGCAGAGCACGAACCAGCCGTGCTCGAACACGTGCAGGCCGATGGCCGGCGCGACGGCAACGGCCGCGGTCGAGGCGATGCCCCAGTAGGCCAGACCTTCCGTGCGCCGCGAGAGCGGAATGGTCTCGCTCATGATCGCGCCGCTGGCCGCGAGGATGCCGGACCAGAGCGCGCCGTGAATGACGCCGATGCCGAGGAGGAGCGGGAGCTTCGTGACGACGCCGTAGGCCATCGAGAAGCCGATGAAGAGCAGCGACGCGATCACGAGCATCCGCCGCCGCCCGATGTGATCGGCGAGCGTTCCCATGACAGGCGCGGCGAATGCCGAAGCGAACGTGTAGACGGCGAGGAAGCGGCCCGCGGCGGATTTCGTCCCGCCGAGGTCGAGAATGCGGAAGGGGATGGCGGGGAGGAGCTGGAAGGCCGAGAAGAAAGCGACGAACGCAAACAGCCAGAGAGCGATGAAACGGCGGGTGAAGAGAGGCTCGGCCACTGACGCCGGATTGTAGCGGTCGCCGAATAGAATGGCCCGGTCAGGCGTTGAGAATCGCGTCATGAAAGTGAAACGGGCAGCAAAGTACGGCTTCTGTTCCGGCGTGCGCATCGCGGACCTGAAAGTGAAGCGTTTCGCCGCCGCCGGCGGCCGCGGCGCCATCCTCGGCCAGGTCGTCCATAACGAGCGCGTCGTGCAGGAGATGGAACAGCTCGGCGTGCGCACCGTGGACGAGATCACGTCGGTGCAGGAGCCGACTATCGTCTTCTCGGCGCACGGCGTGCCGCCGTCGTTTCATGAGAACGCCAAATCGCAGGGGCTGCAGGTGCTCGACACGACCTGCAAGTTCGTTTACGACATCCATCGCGAATCGAAGCAGGCGCTCGTCGCCGGCTACCACCTCGTCTTCATCGGCGATCCGAAGCATCGCGAGGTGATCGGCTACACGCACGATCTCGATCCCACCACCTACCACATCGTCTCGAAGATCAGCGAAGCGGAAGCGATCGACTGGCAGCAGTACGAGCGCATCAAGATCTTCTACCAGACCACGCTGAATGCCGAGGAGTTCGAAGACGTCGTGCAGACGATCGAGCGGCGGGCGGGGCGTGTGGAGCGCGGCGACACGATCTGCTACGCGACGAAAGAGAATCAGGATGCGGCGCGCGTGCTCGCGCAGGATCCGGAAGTCGATCTGATCGTCGTGATCGGCGGCAAGAAGAGCGCGAACACGAAGCATCTCTGGGAGATCTGCCGCGAGGCGAAGCCGTCGTTCCTCGTGCAGGGGGCGGACGATCTGGACGCGTCGTGGTTCACGAGCGCGCAGGTGGTGGGGCTGACGGCGGGATCGTCGACGCCGGACTATGTGATCGATGAAGTCGAGCAGGCGCTCTCCGCGTTGCACGCGTAGCTTTCCGCGTTAAGCTCGCGAGTGGGCCATGAAAGCCACACGGGTCGCTTTCCTTCTCTTCCTCGTCCCCTTCGTTCTCCTCGCACAGGATCGCTTCGGCGCTGAGGTGAACGTCACCGCCATCGAGCTGACGGTGGACGTGCGCGACGCGAGCGGTAACGTGCCGCAGGATCTGAAGCCGGACGATTTCGTCGTCATCGAGAACGGCGTGGAGCGGCCGGTCTCCGCGCTCGAATATCTGCGCAACGCGCGCGTGGAGAGCGGCACGTTTGCGGGCGAGACGAGGAGCAACGCTGCGTCATCCGCGACGAACGCGCGCGACGCGAATCTGGTCATCTTCTTCGACCTCGAGCAGTCGCACAGCCAGAGCGCGCATGCGTCGGCGAAAGCGCTGGCGGAGCTGGCGCCGCGGCTGATCGAGCTCGGAGCGGTGGACGTGGTCGTCTCCGATCCGGAAACGCGCTGGCTCGTGCGCGGCACGACCGATGCGCAGCAGCTCGCGGCGGCGCTGCATTCGGTTGAATCGCTGACGAGCCACGAACGGCAGGCCGCGCTGCGGCGCGATTACGTCGCGCGCGTGCGGCAGAGCAGCGACGGCGGCAGCCCGGCCATGATGAAGATGCGGCTCGCGGAAGCGCGCATGGCCATCGCCGAAGAGGACATGCACATCCGCCGCTTCAACTCGCGGCTCATTGCGCTGCTCAGCAAATATCCGCGGCGTTCGGTGAACACGCTGCTCCTGGTTGCAGACGGCTTCGATCTCGATCCGGCCGAGTTCTACGGTCCGATGGTGAGCGGCTCGAAATCGATCGACACCAGCCAGGTCGACGACGAGCAGAGGTTGGTCGGCGAGACGTCGCACAGCCGCGCGCAACGAAACGAAGAGCTGGCGCGTGAGATCGCCGCCGCCGGCTGGACCGTGAGCAGCTTCACCGGCGGACAACAGGCGTACTTTATCGACGACGCGTCGACGAGCGGCCATGGGAAACTGAGCTCGTTCAATGCCGACACCTCGCAGACGAGTGCCTCCGGGTTTCTGCTGACGCATCCGCGCGATCCACTGCATGCGTTCGCGGAATCGACCGGCGGCTCAGTGGTCACGCTGCCGGCGAATTTCGCCACGGCCATTCAATCGCTCGGCGATCGCATTCGCATCACGTACGAACTGCCGCGCAAGATCGACGCGGCACCGCACAAAGTGGAGGTGCGCGCGAAACGGCGCGGCCTGAAAGTGCGCGCGTCGCGCTGGACGTCGTCGTCGACGCCGGAGCTCACCGCGTCGGCACGCGCGCTCGAACAGCTCGACGGCGGCGGCAGCATCGCGAATGGCGAGCTGCCGGTCACGGCGCGGCTGCAAATCGAAAGTGACGCGCGCAAAGGCCGCCGCGGCACGCTGGAAGTGCGCGTCGGACTGGAATCACTCGAAGCGCTGCGCGCACAGCTGAAGTCGAGTGCGCTGCGCGCGACGATCGCGGTGGAAGCGCCGAATCGCCCCGCGACAGTCGTTCATCAAACGGTCGACAAGTACGACCTGTCGAAGCTCCAGCGCGTGCTCTTCACCGCGCCGATGGAGCTCGACCAGGATGCGTCGCGCGTGTCGGTGGTGATGGAGGAGCTGACGACCGGCGCGTGGGGCGCGACCATCATCGCGCTGACGCCGGCGTCGCAGAAAACGTTCGCCTCCAAAGGGTGGGGCGAGGAATCGCAGCCGGCGCGCGAATCGGATGGCATCGCCTGGCTGTCATGGGCCGATGGCCTGGCGCGCGCGCAGGCAGAAAAGAAACTTCTCTTCCTCGATCTCGGCCAATCCACCATCTGCCTCGGCTGCAGCAGCGGCGACCGCTCCGCCTTCCGCCATCCCGCGTTCCAGCGCGCGATGACGTCGTCGTTCGTGCCTGTGCTCGCACCGAAGGAGCTCGCGCAGTCGTACAAAAATGATCGCGTGGCCGTAGCCGATCCGTGGGGCCGCATCCGCTTCGCCTGGAGCAGCCGCGACGTCACGGAGCTGCTGGCGCGTCTGGCGTTGATCGGCCGATACGAAGAGCCGCTCGTGCGCGCCGGTGCCGCGCTGAACGGCGCGCAGCCGCCGGATGCATTCTTCACGCTCGGCTACGTCTATGCGCAGACCGGCGAGCCGCAGCTGGCGCGCGAGAACTACACGCGGGCACGCGAGCTGGCGGCGGCGAGAGATCCGGCCTTCGCACAACGCGCGCAAATTCACCTGGCGCTGCTCGATGCGCGCTCCGGTTCACGCGACGCCGCGCAGCAGACGCTCGATCGCATCATCGCCGCGCCGGCGAACCCCGCGAACGCCGCCGAAGCGCTGATCGTCCTCGGCAACATCAAGAAGACACACGGCGACGCGAAGGGCGCGACGGAAGCGTTCAGCCAGGCCGCGGTGCGCGCGCCGAAAGGCTCGGAGCTCGAACGGATCGCACTCGCGCTGTCAGGCGCGGACGTCGCGCCGGTCGCACTTTCATCCAGCGCATCGAACAGCGCGCCGGCGCTTAAACCGATCCAGCTGGTCCGCCCGAACGGCACGCTGCTCTCCGGACGCACGCGCTTCCAGACGCTCGTGCGCGACGCTCGCGTCGACAAGGTCGTTTTCTCGCTGGACGAGCACGTCGTCGAAACGGTGAACACGCCGCCGTTCAGCGCGCGCATCGATCTCGGCAGCGACGCGCGTTCGCACGCGATCCACGTGCAGGCACTCGGCCGGGACGGCAAGCCGATCGGCGACGACACGCTGCGCGTCAACGAACGCCACGATCTCTTCGGCATCCGCATCACGTCGCCGCGCGGCGGCAGCGTGAGCGGCACGACGCACGTGTCTCTCGACATTCAACGCCCCGCCGACGCCACGCTCACCGCGGTCGACCTGTACTGGAACGAAGAGAAGAAGGCGACGCTGCAAAGCGCGCCGTACGAAACCGATCTCGCGCTGCCGTCCGGCGTTGGCTCGCTGCGCGCTGTGGCCACACTCGCGGACGGCCGCACGGCGCAAGACGCGGTGACGTTGAATCTGAGCGGCTACAGCGAGAACGTCGACGTCGAGCTGGTCGAGATGTACGTGCGCGTGAACGATGCGAAAGGGCAGCCGATGGCGAATCTCCCGCCGTCCGCGTTCACGCTGCTCGATCGCGGCGTGCCGCAGGAAGTCGTGCGCGCGGAGTTCATCGATCGGCCGCCGCTGCGGATCGGCGTCGCGCTCGACACATCGCCGAGCATGCGCGAAGAGCTGCCGGACGCGCAGCTCGCGGCAGAAGATTTTCTGCGCACCGCGATAACATCCAATGCGCAAGCGTTCGTAGTGCGATTCGACGACGCGCCGCATCTGCTGCACGAATCGTCCTCCGACATCGAATCGCTCACGTCGCGCATCGGTCTCGTGCGACCGAGCGGCATGCGCACGGCGATGTACGACGCGCTGATGTTCGCGCTGCTGCAATTCGAAGACGTGCCGGGCAAGAAGGCGCTCGTCGTCGTCTCGGACGCGGAAGATTCATCGAGCCGCTATTCGGCGGAGGACGTCGTGGCGTTCGCGAAAAAGCTTGGGGTGTCGATCTACGCGATCGTGCTGAAGAGCGTGACCCGAGCCAGCACGGTCCCGCGGCGCGTCGACGAGAAGCGAGACTACCGCCGCGAGCTGAACGCGCTCACCGGCGAGACGGGCGGCGAGGTATTCTTCCTCGCCAGCGGCCACAATCTCCCCGCCGTCTATCGCGAAATCGACGACCGCCTCGGCGGCCACTACGTCGTCACATTTCGTCCGGTGGCGACGAATCGCAAAGCAGGGGAGTACCGCCCGATCGAGGTGCGCGTGAATGCACCCGGCGCGCGCGTGGTGGGGCCGTCCGGCTACGAAGTGCCTTGAGCTACTTCGCGGGCGGAGTGATCGTGAAGCCGAGTTGCCGCAGCATGCTCATGCGATCGACGAGATCCCACGATTCGATGATCTTGCCATCCTGCATGCGGAAGAGCGAGATGCCTTGAAAGTCGACCGGCTTCTTGTCGGCTGAGTTGCCGGTGGCGCGCCAGTGCACGGAGACGAGATCGCCTTCCGCGACGAGGTGGACGATCTCCATCTTCACGTCGGGAAGCATGGCGAACGATCCCTGCGCCTGCTTCACCACGTAATCGACGCCATGCGCCTCCGGCGGCGCACCGGCGGAGCGGTCGACGAAGTCAGGATGCACGTACGCCGGGATGCGGTCCAGGCGGTGCTCGGCGTAGACCTCCTGCACGAAGCGGCGATTGATCTCTTTGTTCGTGATTTCGACGTTCGGCGCGGTCGAAGCGCACGCGGCTGCAGCGACGCTCAGGAGGAGGATGCAGAACTTCTTCATGGTTACGGCATTCTAAGTGAATAAGAGGACGGTGCTTTACGTTGAACCGACCGATCATGATGAAAATTATTCGGAGTGTTTTTGTCGCGATCACACTGGTCGTCGCGACAGGTTCGGCCTCTGCGGCCGTCTCGAATTGCGGAGCTCCGACGAATGTCGAGGAGTTTCGCTATTCGTGGCGTCTGAAAGGTGGCGTCCGCTTCCTCGCCGGACTCATGTTTCCGACGAACGGTGTCGGCAACCTGCGCACGACGTACGGCAACGCCATCCACAGCGAGCTGCTCATCACCGCGCCGAATGGCAAGGAGGGCGGTTACTACTCGTACGAGTCGGACATCGACGCGGCGGGGAAGACGCTCACCACCGAGCACGGCTACGCGTGGGGCAAGAAGTCGCGCAACGAGCGCACGGTCTTCGACTACGTGAAGAAATTGGCGCGCATCCACAAGCAGACGCCTGAAGAAACCGAAAATCGCGTGAAGCTCCTGCCGAAAGATCAGGACGAGTTCCGCGACATCCTCACGGCCATTCACTACCTCCGCCAGAACGCCAACAACATCAAGGCGCCGATGCAGACCAGCATCTACTCGGACGGCAAGGAGTACCCGGTCATCTTCCGTCCCGGCGAATACCGCACCTTCGTCATCGACGGCAAAACCGTCGGCGCCCTCGGCTTCGAGATCGTCGACGCGCCCGGCGGCAAGAAGTGGCCGGGCGGCGTGAAGGTGTGGCTGTCGCAGGACGACCGCCGCATCCCGTTCCGCATCGAGATCCAGCAGAGCATCGCCTCCATGCAGCTCGACCTGCAGTCAGTCGAGGCGTGCTCCTTCATGGCCTCGAAGTAGACTGACGCGGTGTTCGTCTGCGGCGAGCTGCAGACCGAGGTCTGGCAGCCGGATTTTTCCTCCTCGGGTCAGACCAGTGTGCCGTGGACGCGCGTGCGCTGCGGCAGCCACGCGATCACCAACTCGCTGCAGTGGGTGGAGTGGAGCGAAAACCCAGTACAGGTGCTCCTCTGCGAATCGTGCGGCATCGAAGGCTGCGCCGTCGGCGGATACGTGCACGTGAGCCGTTTAGGCGATTACGCGCTCTGGTCCGCGCCGCAAATCAGCGATGACTCCGAACCGGCGCAGTTTCTCAGGACACTCGGCGCGCTTGCCATTCCGATGGCAACGTGGACGCAACTGCTGCCCGGCGTCTCGCACCTCGCGCCGGCGAACCACGCCGCCGTCGCCGACGCCTGGATCCTCGGCCCCGGCCGCTCCGCGACGTCAATCATCGCGTTCCTCGAAGCGAAGCTCGCCGGCGGCGACACGCTGTCGAAGGCGGAGGCAATCGCGTTAGTGGAGCGAACGCTGACGTCGTTCCGCGCACGCGCCACCTCGCCGTTCGAGCAGCCGCTGCTCACGCTCGCCGAAAGCGGCGCGCGCATGGAGACGCTTCACTTTGAAGGAGCGCCGAAGCTCGACTGGCCCGCGTTTGCGTTCGCGGACGGCGCAACGTACGCCGTGCTCGAACGGAGCGGGATCATTGTGTCGATTGACGGATGAGGCGAGGAGTAGTGCGAGGCGGTTGGCTGGTGCGCGTTCAGCCGATCAGACGTTCGTATTCTTCGTGGCCGCCGATCCAGAACCAGAGAATGCCGTTCGGCGAGTCGACGCCGAGTGCGCGATGATTTGCGCCAATACGCACTGACCAGTACTTGCCGACGCGCTTGAAGTGAAGTGACGGATGCTGCGGGTTTGCACGCAGCAAGTCGTAGTTGTCGCGCGCGAGTTGCTGAACCTCCGGCGAGAGCTCGTCAAACCGGCGCCAGAACCGCTTGGACGCCTCGTGGCTCAAATCTCGCGCGTTTCGCCGCGCTCAAACTCGGCGAGAGCTTCCGCCGCGTACTTATCGAGCAGGCCTTCTGCGGAGTCGCGTTCGATCTGGCCGTCCCACGCCTGCCATGCGTACTCGGTGAACCAGTCGCGGAATGCGGCCAACTCGTCGGGGCTCAGCTTTTCGACTTCACGCTCGAGAGCTTCGACTTTCGTCATACGAATCGAAAGTCTACGGCAGGCGCGCGGATTCCGCGAGAGCGGCCTTACCTACGTCGCCTTCGCGACGCCCGGCGTTCCCAATCCGCAAAACAGGCCCACGATGTCGAGCAGCTCCGCGACGTGAAACGGTTTCTCCAGCACCACCGCTGGTTTCAGCTCTTCGTCCGCGCCGTCCAGTTTGTAGCCGCTGATGACGACCACGGGCGATTCTTTGCGCAGGCCGCGGAACCAGCGCAGCCATTGGCGGCCGTCCATTTTGGGCATGGAGAGGTCGAGGATCACGAGCTGGATGTCGGGGTTTTGCTCGACGAGCGGCATGGCTTGTTCGCCGTCGAGCGCGATCAGCACTTCGAAGCCGTACGGCGTGAGGAGCTCTCGGTAATAGCCGACCAGCTTCTCGTCATCGTCGATGACCAGCAGCTTGCGTAGTGTGATCGGGTTCCTGCGCGCTCGTATCAAATCGAGTACTCCGGTTTCGAATGACGTTACGTTGAACGGCAACCGGGCGCTGCAAAGGACGGGCCGAGCTCAACGCGGCAACAGCCGGAAGCGTTTCGGGTCGTATCGCAGCGGCAGGAGCCTCCCTTTATGCACGTTTGTGCCGCGCGGCAGCGCCACGCGCAGCGAGAGGCTGCCGCTCAGGAAACCGCGCGCGAGCCAGCGCCCTTCGTGGAATCCCGCCTCTTCGATGCTGAAGACGAAATCCGATTCTTCGCCCGCCACCGCAACGGCAAAATCGTCGGGCCGCGCCAGCGCGACGCCGTCGCCTTCGAACGACGGCTCCTCCACTTCCCACTCGCCGATCGGCGACGCGACGAGACTGCCGCGAATCGTCACCGGCACCGCGTTGACAGCGCCGGTTGCCAATGCCGCCGCTTCGTTCACAGGATTGGCGAAGACATCCGCCGCGCTGCCGCTCTGCACGACGTTGCCGCCGTCGAGCACGACGATCTGATCGGTCAGCGCCAGCTCGTCGCGTGACGACGGCGCGCTGATCACCGTCGCGCCCATCACGCGCAGCGTGCGATAGAGCTCGTCCGCCAGCGCATCGCGCGTCGCCGAATTCGCATTCGCCAGCAGCCGATCCGCGATCAGCACACCCGGCTTCAGCAGCTCGATGCGCGCAAGATGCAGCTGCATCTGCTCCGACGTCGAAAGCGTTCCGACACGCCGCTCGAGGGCGTCGCCGAGTCCCCACTTGCTGATGGCCAGCTCGTATTCGTGATGGCGATCGATGCGGTCGAGCGTGCGCGTGCGCACCGCCGCGATGAGTGCATGTTGCACCGACCACCGTTGCGGCACGTCGAGCGCAGACGACACGACCAGAAACGGCCGCCGCGCCGGTTTGATCGCGTTCAGCACGCGTGCGCCCGCGATCACGTCGCCGCTGTCGGGGCGCAGCTCGCCTGCGATCAGCTTCAGCAGCGTCGACGCGCCGCAGCCCGGCGGGCCGGCGATCGCCGTGTGTGTGCTCTTCGCGAACAGCAGGTCGTTGACGCGCAGCGTGAAGCGTCCCTTCGGGTAGGTGAAGGATACGTTGCGCAGCGCGATGTCGAGCACGCGCGCGATTGTACGGAATCGCGTTACGGTCGCGGCGGGGGAGGACCACCGAGGCCGCCGCCGGGAGGTCCGCGACGATCGCCGCGACGCTCATCCATCTGATCGAGCACGCCGCGCATCCGTTCCCACTGCGCGGCGGTCAGCACGGCGCGCATGTCGACGAGCATCATCAGCTCGCGCTCGAACAGGTGGCCGCGGGCCTCGTTGAGGTGCACGGCGATGCGGCGGATGGCGTCGCGGTTGAGCTGCGGCTGATCGAGCTCGGCGCGCAGCGCGACGTTCGACTTCTCG
>DASSMK010000008.1:0-25294 GCA_035688915.1 Thermoanaerobaculia bacterium | reverse complement strand
AACGCGACGTTGCCTTCGCCGGGCAGCCAGCGCAGATCGCCGTTCAGCTTCAGCGTCGATTGCGCGCGCGCGAGCGTCACGTTCACGAACGTCACGCGTCCCGAGTTCTTGTTGCCCGCCACGATCAGACGTCCGGTGGCGTTCCCTTCCGGCACTTTGAAATCGAGACCGACCGCGTCGACGGCGCGTTGCGCGGAGTAGCCGTTCGATTCGACGGCCAGATCGAACGTCGGCGACGGTCCGCTTTCCGGAAAACCAACGGTGCCGGTAAACGTGAGCGAGCCATTCGCATCGGTGAGCGTGGCGCGATCGAAGATCAGCGCGCTCTTGTTGCCGTCGTAACGAAGCTCGAGGTTCGCGTTGCCGACGGCGACGTTGTTGTACTTTGCGTTCGTCGCGTCAATCTTCGCCACGACCTGCGGCGTCTTCAGCTTGCCGCGCACGGAGCCGGTGATCGTACCGGCGCCGTCGAGGCCGAGGAGTTCGTAATCGCGTTTGTCGGCGGAGAGCGCGAAGTTGTAGCCGATGCGATCGAGCTCGCCGAGGTCGCTGGTGCGGATGGCCATGCGGAGATCGGTGAAGAGATCTTCGATGCGCAGCGAGCCGGTCAGGCTGACGTGCGACGCGTTCGTGTCGAGCTCCGCGCTGCGGAAGGTGACCACGCCGTTGTCGATGGCGAAGTCCGTCGTGCCGCCGATCGGCATCGGGTACTTCGCGTTCGAGAACGCCACCGCGTTCTTCGACAGACGCGCCGTTCCTTCGCCCGCGCCTTCCAGCACTTTGTCTTTGTTCCAGTGATAGGTGAGGCTGCCGGTGGCGGCGGAGCGGAGGCCGGTGTTGTTGACGGTCCAGTCGCTGAAGAGCTTTTCGATGGAGATGCCGTCGTAGCGAAGCTCGACCGACATCGGATACGGATTGGCGTACTTCGTCAGCAGGTAATGCGCGCCGATCGTCCCGCCGCCGTAGCTCGCGCGCTCGACGTCGAGAATGGTGCGCTGGCCGTTGACGTCGAGCCGCCCTTTCGCATTCGTGAGCGTGTATGCGTCGGCGTCGATGCGCGGCGAAACGAATCCGCCGGTCAGCGAGAAGTCGCCTTCTTTTCCTTTGAGGCGCGTGTCGAGTGCGAGCGTGCCGGCCAGCAGTTTGTCGACGCGGAAGATTTCCTTGATGCGCTCGAGCGTGACGCGCGAAGTGAGATGCAGGTCGTACACGCCTTCGGTCAGCGGATCGAGCTTGCCTTGCGCGAACGCTTCGATGCCGCGGCCTTTCAGCGCGATCGATTGCAGCGCGAGCACGCCGGGCGTGTAGCGGAAGCCGCCGCGCAGATCGACGTCGAACGGCTCGTAATCCTGAATCGTGACGCGCACCAGACTGCTCGTCATCAAGCCGGCGTACAGATCTTCGGCGCGCGTGACGGTGATCTCCGACTGGATGTCTTTGGAGATGGCCGTGATCTGGTGGCGGTGATCGAGGAACGCGAACTCGCCGCCGGTGACGAACAGCTTGCCGATGTCGACGTGGACGATTTCGTACTTGGAGCGCGGACCGGTTTTCCAGTGCGGGAAGTTGTGTGTGAGCGGCGAGCCTTCGGGGAAGACTTCGAACCAGAGATGCGGATCGCGCACGTCCACGCGGCCGATGCGGATGTTGCGCTGCCAGAACGACTCGATGCCGCCGGTGATCTCCACCTGCCGCACGGTGGCGAAATACTTTTCCTTACCGCCCGGCGCGTTGGCGATACGCAGATCGTTGAGGATCACGCGCTGCGGACGTGAGCGGAGAATTTGCACGCTGCCGATGGAGACGTCGCGGCCCAGTCGTGCTTCAAGAGTCTTTTCGATACGCAGGCGGACGAGACCTTCGAAGCTGGAGGTGCCGAGGTACCACCAGCCGCCGCCAACGACGATGAGCAGGATGACGAGGGCGGTGCCGATCAGCCAGAACAGCGCCTTGAGGCAACCCCACATCGGACCCTGGCGCTGGCGTTCGCGCGCAGACCGGTGATGGCCGCCTTCACGTGGCGGCGGCAGCAGCGGATCTGCCGGATCGTTGACGTCCATTTGGCGCTGGTGGGGCCCGACGCTCGGGCTTGCTAATCGCGAGCCACTAGAAACAGGTCCCGGAGGTTGTTCCCGGTCGGCGCAATCATAATCGGCTCACCGAGTTGCGCCGCGATTTCCATCGAGTTGGACGCGTCCAGCGCGCGTTCCATTTCGCCCTGGTCGAAGGTGTTCGGAATCGTTTGCAGGATGATGCCTGCGGCGCCGCTGTTGCCGTCCACGCCGTCGGAGCTGGCGAACATGGCCGAGAAGCGCGTGTCGCCCGATTGCACGGCCGCGCGCGCGAAGCGAACCGCGAGCTCGCTGCATCGTCCGCCACGCCCGTTGCCACGCTTCATGACGGTCGGTTCGCCGCCGGCGACGAGCACCTGTCCTTCGCGCAGCGTTCGTGCGTGTTCGAGGAGCTCGCGCGCCGCGCTTTCGACGTCGTTTTCGATTTGCTCTTCGAGGATCACGGCGCGGAAGCCGAGCATGGTCGCGGCGGTGCGCACGAGCGTGGTGTTGTCTGCAATGAGCAGGTCGGGCGTGGTGGGTCCGCTGGCGACGTCGTCGAGCTTCGCGCGCGAGACGTCGGAGTAGACGAGCGTGACGGCGCGGCCTTTGACGCGCGCGCCGAGCTTGCTGCCTTTGATCGCGGACACGTCCTTGCGCCGCGCGTTGATCTCGCCGATGGAAAGTCCTGACGCAATGAGCTCGTGATTGAGCGCGATCACTTCGTCTTCGGTGTGCGGCGGCAGCGCCACTTCCACGCACGCGGAGCCGCCGCCGGAGATGAGGAAGAGGATGTCGCGATGCGCGTCGACGAAGTCGAGCAGCGCGCGCCCCGCGTCGAAGCTCGCACGCGTCATTTCCGGATGGCCACCTACGTGAATCTCGCGCCGCCGTTGGAGCGGCGGGGCTTGCCCCGCCGGCCTCTCACGGTCACCAATCGGCGGGGCAAGCCCCGCCGCTCCAACGTAGCCTGCCGGAATCGCGAGAAACGCATCGCGCACGTCGTGCACGGCGGCCACGCCATCGAGCAGCGGTGCCGCGCATTTGCCGATGGCCACGACGTCGTGCGGCATCGACGCATCGACGGCCGCGCGCACGAGACGTTCGGGCGCGCAGCGCTCGAGGAGCGTGCGGTAGAAAGCGAGGTAGTCGATGCGCGCCATTGTGTGCGTGACACACGTTATCCTTTCGAGCGTGCGCCGCACACGACTTCGCACGCGCGTTCTGTTGCTCACCGGCGCGTTCGCGTTCGCACTGTTCGCGATCACGTTCGGGCTGAGCTGGCGCGCGCGCGAAACGCAGGCGCGCTGGACGCGCCTCATCACCGTCGAGAATCAGGCCGTCGCCGCGCTCGAAGAGTTGATCCGCGCGCAAAACGCATTTCATGCGCGCTACCTCACCTCGCACGAATCGCCCGATCGCTACCGCGTGGTCATGCAGCTGCTGCAGGATCCGGCGCTGTCGATGGTGGACGCGGGCACGCTGCGCGGCCGCGTGAAAGCGTTCCGCACGATCGTCAGCGAGCCGTCGCCGCGACTGACCGACGTCGACGCCACGTCGCTCGCGGTGATCTCGGAAGCGCAGCGCATCATCGACGCGCGCAAGCAGGAGATCGCGCGACAACTGCCGGAATTGCAACGTGAATCGCGCGCGATGATGTCGAGCGGCTTGGCCGTGGCGTGGATCCTCGCGCTGGTGAGCTTCGCCGCCGTGACGGTCACGTTGCGTAAAGTGGTGCGCCCGATCGAAGAGCTGTCGTCGGCCGCCGATCGCATCGCCGCCGGTGATCTCACCGCCCGCGCCCCCGTCGCCGGCGACCGCGAAATCGCCACCCTCGGCATCGCCTTCAACCGCATGGCCGACGAGCTGAAAGCGCGCGCACGCACCGACGAACTGACGCGCCTTCCGAATTTCCGCGCGTTTCGCGAACGGATCGACGAAGAGCTGGAGCGCGCCGATCGCTACCCGGAACGGTTCGGCGTCCTCGTGCTCGATCTCGATCGTTTCAAAAAGTACAACGATTCTTTCGGCCATCTCGCAGGCAACGAAGCGCTGCGCCGCGTGTCGGAGTCGATTCGTCAGACCATCCGCACCGTCGACTTTCCCGCGCGCTACGGCGGCGAAGAATTCGCCGTGATCCTGCCGCAGGTCGACGGCCTCGCGCTGGCCGCGATTGCGGAACGCGTGCGCGCGAACATCGAAGCGCTGCCCGCGCCTGCCGATGGTTCGGCCGTGACGGTGAGCATCGGCGCGGCGCTCTATCCCGACGACGGCGCCGATCGCGAAACGCTCTTCCAGAAAGCCGATGAGCGTCTCTACGAAGCGAAACGCCTCGGCCGCAACCGCGTCGTGGCTACGACTCCGAAAGTTGCGTGATCAAACGCTCGATGGTTTTCGCGAGCGATTGCATTTCGCGCTCCGCGATGCCGCCGTGCAGCGAGGCGACCCATTCGTCATACGCGGGCCGCACTTTATCGACGAGCGCGCGGCCGCGGCGTGTGAGCGCGACTCGCGATGAGCGCAGATCGTTCGGATCGCCGTGACGCTCGGCGAGGCCGAGTTGCTCGAGCCGCGCGATCATGCCGGTCATGTTCTGCTTCGTGACCATGAGACGGCGCGCGACGGAGACGAGCGTGACCGGCTCGTCGTCTTCAGCCAGCGTGGCGACGACGCTCCACTGCTGCGGCGTGATCTTCGCTTTTTCGAATACGGGCGCGAGGCGACGGGTGAAGAGATTGGCGAGCTGAATGACGCCGGTGACGAGATCGCGTTCGCCCATTTAGTCAATAGATTGACGAAGTGGGCGGGCACCTGTCAATCGCTGCCCTGTCATCCCGAGCGTAGCGAGGGAGCTGGGGGATGGGCGGCGCAACGAATGGTGTTCAGCGCGCCACCCGCCCACCAGGTCCCTCGACTACGCTCGGGATGACATGTGGCGGCCTACAGCGCGGCCTTGATGATGGCCTTTCCGGCGAACACGGCCGCGTCGCCGAGCTCCTCTTCGATGCGCAGCAGCTGGTTGTACTTGGCCATGCGATCGCTGCGCGAGGCGGAGCCGGTTTTGATCTGCCCCGCATTCGTCGCCACCGCCAGATCCGCGATCGTCGAATCCTCGGTCTCGCCCGAACGGTGCGAGATCACGGAGCGATAGCCGGCGCGCTTGGCCAGTTCGATCGTTTCCAGCGTTTCGGTGAGCGATCCGATCTGATTCACTTTGATCAGAATGGCGTTGGCGATGCCGCGCTCGATGCCCTTGGCGAAGATCTCCGGATTGGTGACGAAGAGATCGTCGCCGACGAGCTGCGTCGACGAGCCGAGGACGCCGGTGAGCGTGTCCCAGCCGTCCCAATCGCCTTCCGACATGCCGTCTTCGATGGAGACGATCGGATACTTTTTCTTCAGCTCGACGTAGTAGTCGACCATTGCGTCGCTGGCGAGTGACTGCCCTTCGAACTTGTACTTTTTGTCGAAGAATTCGGAGGCCGCGACGTCCATGCCGAGGTAGATCTGTTCGGCGGGACGGTAGCCGGCTTTCTCGATCGCGGTGAGGATGAGTTCCAGCGCTTCGGCGTTCGATTTGAGATCGGGCGCGAAGCCGCCTTCATCGCCGACAGCCGTGGTGAGCTTCTTGTCGTGCAGGATTTTCTTGAGGTGGTGGAAGGTCTCGACGCCGGCGCGCAGTGCGTCGGAGAAAGTGTCGAAGCCCGCCGGGATGATCATGAACTCCTGCACGTCGAGGTTGTTGTCCGCGTGCGCGCCGCCGTTGATGACGTTCATCATCGGCACGGGCAGCGTGCGCGCGCCGGCGCCGCCGAGGTAGAGGAAGAGCGGGAGGGCGGCGGCTTCGGCGGCGGCGCGGGCCACGGCGAGCGAGACGCCGAGAATGGCGTTCGCGCCGATGTTCGATTTGTTGTCGGTGCCGTCGATCTGCTTCATGAGCAGGTCGATCATCACCTGCTCGCGCGCGTCCATCCCTTCGATCTCTTTGGCGAGGATGTCGACGTTCTCGATGGCGGTGGTGACGCCTTTGCCGAGGAAGCGCTTCTTGTCGTTGTCGCGGAGCTCGAGCGCTTCGCGGGAGCCGGTGGAGGCGCCGGACGGAACGGCGAAGCGGCCGAGTGCACCCGACTCGAGCAGACAGTCGACTTCGATGGTGGGATTGCCGCGGGAGTCGAGGATTTCGCGCGCGAAAACTTCGGCGATCTTGAACATAGCGCGCGGATTATAGGGTGGGATGAGTTGTCAGTGGTCAGTGGTCAGAGGTCAGTTGCGCGAGTGGGCGTTCGCTGCGCGATGGGTTGGAGCGGCCAGCGGCCAGGACGAAGTGGCCAGGACGAAGTGGTCAGTGGTCAGTGGCCAGTGGTCAGTTGCGCGAGTAGGCCGCCTTTGCGCGATGGGCCGCAAACAAAAATGGCCAGCAGGCAGTGGCAAGTCGTCAGCACGAGAGCCGGAAGCCCCAACTGACCACTAGCCACTGACCACTGACCACTAAACCGAGCCACATGCCGCGAACGCGCGGCCGCGCAACCTGGCCGCTGGCCGCTGGCCGCTGACGTCTAGATTTCTACTGCGGCCCGGCCTGCATCGGCAGACCCGTGGCCTTCCACTGATTCCAGCCGCCATGCAGCGCGGCGACGTTCTTCACGCCGTGCGCGTTCAGCTCGAGCACCGCGCGGCCGCTGGACTGCTCGGCGCTGCAGGCGCAGTAGGCGATGATGTATTTGCCGGCCGGGATGTCGCGGAAGCGCGAGACGATCTGGCTGCCGGGGATGCTGATGGCGCCCTTGATGTGGCCGAGCGAGTACTGCTCGTGCGAGCGGACGTCGACGAAGACGGCCGTCCCTTTCTTGTACATCTTCTGCGCGTCTTCCATGGAGATGCGCTTGAACTCCGTCGGCTGCTGCGTCTGCGCGCCGGACACCTGCAGCGACTGCGTGCCTGCGGGAGCGGCGGCCATCGGAGTCGCTGACGGCGCTTTCTTCAGCTGCGCGCTGGCGACGGTGGCGGTGAGCAGCGCGGCGGCAATGAACATCTTTCGCATCGGAACGTGATCCTCCTGGGATGTTTGGACTCGGACGAATTCTAATTGAGCGCTTCGAAGAAACGCTCGAAGCGGGGAACGAAGTAATGCGCGCGGTCGAGCGAGAACGCCACGGCCACGGCCTGGCCGACGATGCGGCGGCGCTCGATGAATCCGATGAAGCGGCTGTCGTTGCTGTTGTCGCGGTTGTCGCCCATGACGAAGTAGTTGCCCTGCGGCACGACGATGGTGGCGAACGAACGGACGGCCTGGATCTGCGGCGTGAACATCACTTTGTGCGTCCGGCCGAGGAGCGTTTCGTTGGTGATGAAGGCCAGGCCTTCTTCGCGATCGTCGAACGTTTCCATGGGCGACCAGGAGGCGGGCTTGTCGTTGACGAACAGCTGGTTGTTGGCCATGGCCACGCGATCGCCCGGCAGCGCCACGACGCGCTTCACGAGTCGCGTGCCGTCGGCGGGCGAGAAGAGCACCACGATGTCGCCGCGTTTCGGATCGCCCCACTTCGCGACCTCGACCGTGGTGAACGGGATCTTCAGGTCGTACGCGAGCTTGTTAACGACGACGCGATCGCCTTCCTGAATGGTCGGCTTCATGGAGCCGGTGGGGACGTCGTTCCAGTCCGCGAGCGCGGAGCGGAGCGAGCTGACCACGAGGATCATCAGCAGGAAGATCCGGATCTCTTGGAAGACCTTCTTTTTGTCGACAGGCATGGCCCCTCTGTGTACGTTCAGAGGTCGTGAACGTTTCGGAACGCCTGCGTAGTCCCGGAACGTTGGAGCGGGTGTCATCCTGAGCGGAGCGCAGCGGAGTCGAAGGACCTTCCCCCGAACCAGCGGGAAGATCCTTCGACCGTCCTTGCGCCGCGTGCGGCGGCGCAAGGCGGCTCAGGATGACACGGCTAGTTTTTCGCGGTGCCGATCATGCGCACCTTCGACAGCAGCTCCGACATCTGCATGCCGGACAGCGCTTCGAACAGCGCCGGCACCTGCGCGGCCATGGCGGTGAGGTCGCCGGTCACTTTGTGCACGCCGGCGGCGTTGCCGTCGCCGGTGGAGACGACCGTGATCTTGTCGACGTTCGCCAGCGGCGCGGCGAGCGCTCTCACGATCTCCGGCATCTGCGTCATCAGCTTGTCGACGACCGCGGCCTGGTTCCACTCCTGATATGCCGTGGCTTTTACGTTCATGGCCTTCGCTTCCGCTTCACCTTTGGCGAAGATGATCTCCGCCTCGGCCTCACCCTGCACGCGCACCGACGAAGCGTGACCTTCGGCTTCGGCGATCAAACGCTGGCGCTCCGCGGCGGCGAGCGTTTCGATGCGCATACGCTCCACTTCCGCGGACTTGAGCACCGTGGCGATCAGCTCCTTTTCGTGACGCAGAATCTCGGCTTCCTGCACCTTGATCTGCTCCTGCTTCTCGATCTGCTGCACGCGCACCGACTGCGCGACGACCTGCTGCTCCATCACCTTCGACTGGATGTCGTACGCCTTATCGGCCTGCGCCTGTTCGCGTTTGGTGGTGGCCATCAGCTGCGCTTTCTTCACTTCGAGATCGTTCTGCGCGTGAGCCTGCGCGGCGAGCGACAACGCTTCCGCGAGCACACGCTGCTGGTCGGCTTCCGCTTTCTTGATCGCCGCTTCGCGCAGCGCTTCGGCGCGCTTGATGGCGGTGTCGCGCTCCGCTTCCGCGGCGGCGATGTCGGCGACCATCTTCACGCGTGCGATGTCCGGACGTCCCATGTTGGCGATGTATTCGTTCTTGTCCCGCACTTCCTTGATCGTGAACGACACCACTTCCAGCCCCATCTTGTTCATGTCGTCGGCGCAGGTGGAGCGCATGCGCTCAGCCACCATCTCCGGCTGCTTGACGATCTCTTCGACCGTGAGCTGGCCGACGATGCCGCGCAGGTGACCTTCCATCACGAGACGGATCAACCCTTCACGCTGCGGCGGCGTTTTGGACAGGAACTGCTCCGCCGCGGTGAGGATCGATTCCTGATCGCTCTTCACTTTGATCTGCGCGACGGCTTCCACTTTCACCGCCACGCCCTGCTTCGTGTAGAGATCCTGCGTCGGCGCGACGTCGAACGACATCAGCTCGAGCGGCAGCGACTTGAAGCTGTGGATCATCGGGAAGATCACGGTGCCGCCGCCTTTGATGACGCGCGTGCCGCCGACGCCGTACACGATGAACGCTTCGTTCGGCCCAACCTTGCGATACATCTGCGCTACGAATCCGAGCAGCATCAGCGTGGCGGCGATGATGCCGCCCGCAACAATCCACGTCGTCATGGTCAACATGTTGTCTATTCCTCCTGGCTTTCGTGCGTTAGCGCCGAGAGCTCATCCCACGTGGCGACGAAGGCGATGCCTCGTTCGTAACGTGTGACGACGACCTCGATGCCCTTGTCGATGGCAGCGCCGTTGTCGCTTCTCGCGCCGGCCACGTGCCTCGTTCCCTGATGCGTGAAGACGATCTCGCCCGTTCCTTCGGCGGCGCGGATCGGAATGGTGGTGCGCGCGATCTTGCCGACCATCGTCAGCGGCTCGGCCACCGTCTCGTGGCGGATGAGCATCGACATCGATTTGTTGATGAGCGATGCGCCGAGCAAGCCGATCACGACGGCCGTTCCGGCGATGAGCGGCATGCGCCAGTCGTCGATCTTCTCGAGCAGCAACCCGCCGCCGCCGAACCACACCAGAAACGCGGTGATGGCGGCGAGATTCAGCGACGACGCGCGCGATTTCGGCGCGTGCAGGTGATGCCCGTGAAAGATGTGATCGAGGACATTGATGTGGTGCGAGCCCGAGGCGAACGAGACGACGCTGAGTCCCAGGCCGACTAAAAAGCAGACGACGAAAAGCGTGGTCATGTTGTGGATCTCCTTTGGAGCCGCGGGCGCCCTCGCCCGCCGGCCTTCGCTGCACTACACGCGCGACTTGCGCTTGCGCGTGGGCTGCGGTTGCGGCAGGAGATGACCGACCAGGCGTTCGATGAGCACTTTGTTCTCCACCAGTGAGCCGAGAAGCACCAGACAGTCGCGCGATTTCTCATGCTTGGCGATGCGCAGCAGCGCTTCGCCAAGGTCACGATCGTCGCCGGCGAATTCTTCGGCGCCATCGATGAGCCAGAGATCGAGCTTGTCGTCGAGGTCGCGTCGCGGCTTCGCCGGCAGATGCTCCTCGGCGTCATCGACGAGATAGCCGGGATGCACCTTGAAGAAGCGCGCGAGCAGAAGGCGCGTCGTTCCGGTGAGGTGCGGACGCGTGCCGCTCTCGAGCTGCGAGAGGTACGACTGGCTGATCTTGCCGTCCAGCTCTTTCTCGATCCCCCGCGACACCTCGGTCTGCGTCAGCTCGCGGTTCAGCCCGCGGGCCATCCCTTCCAGGAGGCGAAGGTTCGTGATCTTCTGTCCGAGCTTCATTGCAATTTGCAATATATTGCCGATTGCAATATTTGTCAAGACGCGGCCGGGCGGGCATTCGCGCCGCGACACCGGTGGCGGCATCGCGGCGCGATGGGGTGCAACTTTTGAAGCAGCGGGCGAAGCGGCGGGTGCGGCGGCCGTCAGGCCGGAACGTGCACGCTGGCGGCGGTGATCGAGCCCGTCACCTTCAGATCGCCGATCAGTTCCAGGCTGGCCTTGCCTTCGCCGAGGCGGAGGACCAGCAATGAGGTCAGCTCATTCGTGTTGGCGTTGTAGACGTCGATGAAGAGCTGGTCCACGTTCTCCACCCGCTGGTCGACACCGATGCGCCACCGCAGCTTCGCTGTGTTGGAGGCGATTTCGCGGCCGCTCTCGTACCAGCCGTTGAAGTTGATCGTCTGAAAGCCGCTGTGCGGTGCCGCCAGTGTCTGAACGACGATGTTCGATTTGTCGCCATCCGTCACCACCACGCCGATGTCTTCGAGCGCCTTGTTGACGACGGTGAGCTTCCCGGTCTGCGGCACGCCGGTCTCGCCGATGAGCACCTGCTTCCTGCCGTTCGCCGAGATGGCGAGCTGCGACGTCCCGGCGCCATCCTCACCCTGGATGTACTGAAAGCCGTCGCTCAGCGGATTCGAAACGATGAGATCGATATTTGCCATGTCTGGCCTCCTTGCCGATTCCGACGGACGGCGGCGAAGGCTTTTCCATGGCTGCAGAAATCAGTCGCGCGAGCCGCGCCGGTTCACGATGGACATGAACTCCTGGCGCGTCCGCTCGTCGTTCAGGAACTCGCCGCGCAGGACGTTCGTCTCCATGAACGACGACTCCTGCTCCACGCCGCGCATCACCATGCAGAGGTGCACGCCGCCCATCCAGACGGCGATGCCGCGCGGCTCGAGAATCTTCTGGATCGTGTCCGCCACGTCGTGCGCGAGATGCTCCTGCGACTGCAGCCGCCGCATGTGCACTTCCACGATGCGCGGGATCTTCGACGCGCCGATGATCCATTGCTCCGGAATGTAGCCGACGATGAAGCGCCCGAAGAACGGCAGGATGTGGTGCGCGCAGAGCGTCTTGTACGTGCCGCCGATGACCACCAGGTTCTGGCAGTTCGCATCCGCCGGCGAACAGGCCTGGCGGAAGAGTGTGGTCAGCTTCTTGACGTCCGTGTAGTCGTAGCCGCTGGTCATCGTGACGAGCGACTCCGCCCAGCGCTTCGGCGTGTCGACCACGTTCTCATCGTCGAGATCGACATGCAGCAGCCGCAGCGCTTCGCGCAGATGATGCTGCAGCTTTTCGCGATCGACGGAAGGGCGCGGCCCCGTCAGCAAGCCGCGATCATTGAGGATGACGTCGACTTCCTTCGCCGTGATGTCGTTCTTCATGTCGCGGCTAGCTTATCGCGCTTCGCACCGCGCCCACCGGCCGCGCGGCATGGCCCGCCGCATGCACATTTGACGGCTGAATGATGATTCATTCATACTGCGCCGCGCGAACGGCAAGAATCGTGTAAATCCCACCCCAAACAAGGAGTTTTCTGTATGGCGGAAGTCAAAACGCAGGGCGCCGTGGAAGCGATGGAGGTCGCCGAGGCCTCCCGCGAGACCGAATGGGAAAAACCGTCGTTCGTCGGCGACCTTTTCCTCGGCAAGCTCAATCTCGATCTGATCCATCCCTTCCCCGTGCAGCCCGCCGCCGACAAGGCCGAGGGCGATGAGTTTCTGGCGAAGCTGGAGCGGTTCCTCGCGGAAAACGTCGACGCCGAAAAGATCGATCGCGACGGCGAGTACGACTACGAGCTCTTCAAAGGCTTAGCCGAGATCGGCGCGTGGGGCATGAAGATTCCGAAGGAGTACGGCGGACTCGGATTCTCCTCAACCAACTACAACCGCGCCATCGGCCTCGTGGCCACGTGGTGCGGATCGTCGGTGGCGTGGCTTTCCGCGCATCAATCGATCGGCGTGCCGCAGCCGCTGAAGCTGTTCGGCACCGAAGAGCAGAAGAAAAAGTATCTGCCGCGCCTCGCCAAAGGCTCGGTCTCCGCGTTCGCGCTCACAGAGCCGGGCGTCGGCTCCGATCCCGCCAAGATGGAGACCACCGCGCGCCGCTCACCGGACGGCAAAGGCTGGATCATCAACGGCGAGAAGCTCTGGTGCACCAACGGCACGAAAGCCGAGATCATCGTGGTGATGGCGCAGACGCCGCCGAAGGTCGTCAAAGGCAAAGAGAAGAAACAGATCTCCGCGTTCATCGTGGAGACGAACACGCCGGGCTTCGAAGTCGTGCACCGCTGCCAGTTCATGGGACTGCGCGGCATCGGCAACGCGCTGTTGCGCTTCAAAGACGTCTACGTTCCCGATGAGAACCTCCTCTGGGGCGAAGGCCTCGGCCTCAAGCTCGCGCTGATCACGCTGAACACCGGCCGCCTCACCATTCCGGCCGGCTGCGCCGCGGGCGCGCGACGCATGCTCGAGATCGCGAAAGACTGGGTCAACGAGCGCGTGCAGTGGGGCGTGCCGATCGGCAAACACGAAGCAGTCGCGGCGAAGCTCGGCTGGATGGCGTCGCACACGCTGGCGATGGAAGCGATCGTCTGGCTGACGTCCGGTCTCGCCGATCGCGGCGACGTCGATCTCCGCCTCGAAGCCGCGATGGCCAAACTCTTCAATACCGAAGTGGCGTGGCAGTGCGTCGATCATCTCGTGCAGATCCGCGGTGGCCGCGGTTACGAGACTTCGACGTCGCTGCACGAGCGCGGCGAGAAGGCGTATCCCGTCGAGCGGATCATGCGCGACATGCGCATCAACCGCATCTTCGAAGGGACGAGCGAGATCCAGCATCTCTTCATCGCGCGCGAAGCGGTCGATCCGCACATGAAGCTCGGCTACAAGATCCTGCTGCCGGAAACGCCGGCGGGCGAGAAAGCGTCGGCCGCGGCGAAAGCCGGCGCGCACTACGCGACCTGGTACCCCTCGAAGTATCTCGGCTGGAGCCGCTTCCCGAAATACGGCGACTTCGGCCGCCTCTCCGGTCATGTCGGCTACATCGAGCGGCAGTCGCGTCACGTGGCGCGCTCGATCTTCCACGCCATGATGCGCTTCCAGGCCAAGCTGGAGCGGAAGCAGATGGTGCTCTTCCGCATCGTCGACATCGGTACCGATCTCTTCGCCATGTCGGCCACCATCAGCTACGCGCTGGAGCTGGCCAAGCAGGGCAACGAGAACGCGATCGAGCTGGCGGATCTCTTCTGCCGCGAAGCGCGCACGCGCATCGACCAGAACTTCCGCACGCTCTTCGATAACCACGACGAGCTGCAGTACAAGGTCGTGCAGAACCTGATGAAGGGTCAGTACGACTGGCTGGAAGGCCAGCTCGTGCAGCCGCTCATGCCGACGGCGGAGCAGGTCGAAGAGGCGATGCGGAAACTGGCGTAGATCGCGGGACTGCGATAGACGTTTTTTTGGCGCGAGAACCCGGCGGGCGAGGGCGCCCGCCGCTCCAACGGTCTGCGCACCCGATCTCTTCGTAGACCGCGCTCTCGCGATAAAGGTTGGAGCGGCGGGCGCCTCGCCCGCCGGGTTCCTCCGGTCTACGCCGTTTGCAACGTCTCGGCGCGCATCACGCGTCCTGCGGAGACGACTTCCAACTGATGCATCCCTGCCGCGAGCGCCGAGAGATCGGCGCTCGCGACGTAATGGAGCCCGCTCTTGCCGCGCATCCGCTTCCATCGCGCCGGAAACGCGTGGCCGTCGATGCGCAGCTTCGGCGCGAACAGCGTGTGCCACGCCGCCGGAACCGTCACGATCCGTTCGCTCTGCGACGCGTGCTGCGAAACGTACACGTCACGACGCGCGAAGCCACGGCCGTAGCGTTCGCGAGCCCACAGGATGTGCGCGCCTTCGCTGACGCGCGGTGCGAGCTGCAGGAGAAAAGTGTTGCCGTCGAAAAGCGCCGCATCGCGCAGATTGGCGAGCGTCGTGCGGTCGAGCATCACTTCGATCGAAGCGGGATCGACGCCGTCGCGCAGCGTGCCGGTGATCGTCAAAGGATTGCCGACCGACGTGCCGCCCGCGGGTGAATCGATCGTGACCAGCGCTTCGCTCATTCACTTCGTACTACGCGCGAGCGAGCGAAAACGTTTTACGGTTCTTTCGGATCCCGGCGACCCTGCACCTTTTCTTCGTCGTCCACGGTCTCGTGCCCCACGTATTTCATGAGGCACTTGCCGCAGACGAGTTTCCCGTTGCCGGGCCGTGGCACCCAGCCTTCGCGCGCCACGGCGTCGGCAAACGAGCGCGTGTACTCCTCAGGGATCTCGCCGTGGATCTCCGTCCGGAGATCGCATTCACCGCATTCGAGGAGTACGCGTCCTTCCACTATTTTTCTCCTGCCGCGGGGAAGACCGGCGTGATGTCCACCGGGATGTCCTGCAGCTTCGCGATCACCGACTGCATTTCCGGCGTCGAGACGCCGTACTTGTCGAGCAGGCGTTTGGCGCGGTCGTAATCGCCCTTCGCTTCGATGGTGAGCAACTCGGTTGCCAGCGAGCGGATGCCTTCGCGGTACTTTTTCGCGTCGAACGTGTACGTGCCGTCGCCGTTCGGCGTGATCGCACCTTTCTCGCGCAGCCAGTTCCACTGCACCGCCGTGCCGCGGCCGTGCGCTTCATCGATGCCGAAACGCATGGAGCGGAACATCAGGCCCGTGTACGTGCCGTACAGCTGCCGCTCGTTGAACGACGTCAGCAGCTTGTGGTCGAACGCGTAAAGAATGTTCCAGAGGCCGACCACGTCCGCTTTGCACTCTTCGATCGACGAGTAGAGATTCTTGAGCAGGATGCGCGTGTCGACGCGCTCCTTGCCGCCTTTCGGATCGGGGATCAGCCCCGGCCCGACACCGTGCGAGAGCTCGTGGAAGAGCGTGTGATTAAAGTACGCGTCGAACGAGATCAGATTGCGCAGCGACGGATCGAGCACGCGGTTGGCGATGGGCTGGCCGCTCTGCCGGAACTTCGCATCCATCACGTTCTTGAGCAGCACCTTCTTGGAGCCCTTCATCTCCCGCACGACTTCGTCGTTCGGGAGATTGAAGGCTGAAGTCTGCACGCCGCGCCGCGCGTCGCCGGCGGTGTAGATCTCCTGCACCACGCGGATCGGCGAATCCGTTCCGCGGTTCGGATTCTTGTACTCGTCCGGCTCGGGAAGATTGCGCTCCATGTCCGGCAGATGCTTCGCGTACGCGGCGAGCTTCTCCGACTCCGGACGATCGACGACGTTCACGAACGATTCGAACGACGCCTTGTAGTTGAACATCTCGTCTTCGTAGACCTCGTACGGTCCGATCACCACTTCGATCGGCCCGTTCAGATCCATCCAGGCGATGTCGCTGTCGCGATAGTTGTCTTTCATGAACGCGTCGGCGAGCTTGGTGAGGTAATCGCGCAGCGAGACGTTGTTCGTGATCGACGCCGCTTCGCGCAGCTTCGCGGCGGCCGGCTCGAGAAACTGGCGATAGGCCTGCGAATACGGAACGGTGGTCAGGCGATTGCCATCGCGGCGCACGACGGTGAAGAGCCCCTCGATCGCGTCTTTCTGATCGGGATGCGCAGCGACGTAGCGCTCCAGCTCTTCCTTCGTGATGTCGGCCGGATAGAACGCGCCGCCTTCCGGCTTCGCGCCTGCTTCGCCGAACGGCTCGATGAACGGCTCGTCCTGCGCCAGACGATCCCAGCGTCCTTTGTTGGCGATGAAGTAGTCGTAGCCGGCGCGATCGAGTGCGCTGCCGCCGGCCTGCTTGGCGAGACGATCGCGATACGCGACCGCATCGTCGGACACCTGCCGCCAGTAGATCTCGTCGATCAGCTTCGACGCTTCGATCAACTTGGCCACGACCTGCTGTTCGTTCTCATCGAGCAGCGACCGGTCGTAATCGACGACGGTGCGCGGCAACTGCTTGAGACGCGCCGGTACATCCGGCAGCACGGCCAGCTTCTCCGTCGCGGGCAGCGGATTCGATGGCGGCGCAGCGCTCGCCGCGGCCGGCGGTGCGGCCGATCCGGGAGGGCAGGGCGGCGGCGTGGAAGGAGCAGTCAATGTGGTCGGTTCCATCGGCATCATCCGAGCGCACGAAACGGCGAGGCAGAGTGCGAGAAGCAGAAGCAGGGCCACCGGCAGCTTTCTCATGAGGCGCGATTCTACCGCTGGGAATCGTGCTATCGTCCAGTGCGTCAATCGTTTGTAGCGCCACGTTCACGGAGCCAGTTGCCGCGTGATCATCGAATGCCCGAGCTGCCGCTCGAAGTACCAGTACGACGAGGAGCGCTTCGAGCGAAAACCGTCGAAGAAAATCCGCTGCGCGCGCTGCCAGCAAATCTTCGAGATCGTGAACCCCGCCTACTCGAAACCGGAGCCGGTCGCGGCGACGGTCGGTGAATCGACGGCCGCGCGCCACGACGAAACGCGCAGCCGTCCCCTCACGCCGCAAGACACCACCGCGCAGGCGCCGCTGCCGGAGCGTCCCGGCCCGACGTCGCTGGTGATGCCGCAGGCCAAACGGCTTTCGCTGGCCATTCTCGACGGACCCGATGCGGGCAGCGTCTACCGCATCGAAAAGCCGCGCGTGACGATCGGCCGCTCCGGCGCGGATCTGACCGTCAACGACAGTGAGGCTTCGCGGCAGCATGTCGCGATCGAGGTTCGCGACACGAACTACACGCTCGTCGACCTCGGCTCGACGAACGGCACCTTCTTCGACGGCCAGCGCCTCACCGATCCGGTCGAGCTCCACGACAAGTCGGAGTTCCAGATCGGAACGACCGTGCTGATGCTGATCGTGACCGATGAAGCCTAGCGCTCCGCCGTCGGAGTCGTATCTCCTCGACGAGCTACTGCTCCTCTACCGCCACCGCCAGCTCATCGCCACGCTCACCGCCCGCGATCTCAAAGCACGCTACCGCGGCTCGCTCCTCGGCTTCTTCTGGTCGCTCGCCAATCCGCTCCTGTTGCTCGCGGTCTACACGCTCGTCTTCACGAAGTTCTTTCCGCAGCAGGTCGTCTCGCCGTATCCGCTCTTTCTCTTCTCCGGCATTCTGCCGTGGACGTTCTTCGCCGCGGCCACGCTCGAATCGACGACGTCGATCTCCGCGAATGCAGGTCTGATCAAGAAAGTGATGTTTCCGGCCGAGGCGCTGCCGCTGGTGGTCGTGCTGTCGCATCTGGTGCACTTTGCGCTGGCCATTCCGATTCTCTTCGCGGCGGTGCTGGCGTTCGCGGCGATGGGCAAGTTCACACTGAGCCTGACCATGCTCGCGTTGCCGTTGTTGATGTTGCTGCAGACGATGTTCGTGGCCGGCATCGCCATGACGCTGTCGTCGGCGTCGGTGCTCTTTCGCGATCTGCGCGATCTCGTCGCGAATCTGATGCAGCTCGGCTTCTTCATCACGCCGATCATCTATCTCATCGACAACATCCAGTCGCGGCCGATCCGCGCGCTGCTGCGCCTCAACCCGATGACGCCGTTCGTGGTCGCGTATCAGGACGTGCTCTTCTTCGGCCACCTGCCCGGCATCGCCGACACGCTGCTGATGATCGCGTACGCCGCGGTCTCGCTGGCGATGGGATTCTTCGTCTTCGAACGCTTGCGCGACACGCTGGCGGAGGCGATATGAGCAGCGACTCGCTGGCCATTCACGTCGAGAACGTTTCGAAGTCGTATCGCTTGTGGGGACGGCGCTCGCAATTCGCCACGCTCAAAAGCGCGCTGCTGAAGCGCGATCTGAATGTGGCCGACACGCCGATGGTTCCGGCGCTGCGCAACGTTTCGTTCGCTGTCGATCGCGGCGAAGCGTTCGGCATCGTGGGCCGCAACGGCTCTGGCAAGTCGACGCTGCTGAAGATCATCACCGGCATTCTCAAACCGACCAGCGGCCGCATCGCGGTGCATGGCCGCATCGCGGCGCTGATCGAGTTGGGAGCCGGCTTTCATCCGGAGATCACCGGCCGCGAGAACATCTACATCAACGGCATCATGCTCGGCCTCTCGCGCCGCGAGATCGAGCAGCGCTTCGACAAGATCGTGGAGTTCTCCGGCATCGGCGACTTTCTCGATCAACCGGTGAAGACCTACTCCTCCGGCATGTACGTCCGCCTCGGCTTCGCCGTCGCCGTGCATGTCGATCCTGACATCCTGCTGATCGATGAAGTGCTGGCCGTGGGCGACGAAGAGTTCTCCGCGCGCTGCGTCGCGAAGATTCAGGAGATGAAGTATCGCGGCGTGACGCTCGTCTTCGTCACGCACCAACTCGATCAGGTGCGCACGCTGTGCGATCGCGCGGTGTGGCTCGATCACGGCGAATGCAAAGCGATCGGCGATCCGATGCGCGTCGTCGATGCGTACCTGCAGGAGGTCTCTGCGCCTGTCGCGTCAGCAGCCGCGGTGGAAACACCGGCGGCCGAAGAGCCGCCGCCACCGGCCAAAGATCCGATGGAGGAAGAGCGCTGGGGCAGCGGTGAAGTGGTGCTCAAAGCGGTGCGCGTGCTCGACGATCGCGATCGCGAGCTCGTCGCGCTCGGCGCCGGCACACCGGTCACGATCGAGATCGATGTGGAGACGCGCGTGCCGCAGGAGGATTTCGTTTTCGGCATCGGCATCTATCACGCGGACGGCACATGCGTGTACGGCACGAACACCGACATCGAAGGCCACGCCGCGCAGCGGCTGGAAGGCAGCGCGCGCGTTCGCTTCGTGATGCGGTCGCTCGATCTCGTGGCGGGCACATATCGCATCGACGTAGCCGTGCACACGCGCAACGGCCGCGCGTTCGATTACCGGCGCGGCGCTGTGCGCGTGGTGGTGGGCTCGCGCGTACACGACATCGGCGTCTACCGCCCGCAACACACCTGGCAATTCGAAGGCGGCGCGACGTTCCGCAGCGTCGACACGATGCGCGCGAACGTGCCGGAGTCGATCGCGGAAGCGATGCAATCGATCGCCCCGCCCGACCGCCCGGCCCCCACTCCTCCAGGCTCAAAGGCTCACAGGCTCAAAGGCTCAAAGTAGCCGGTCCCCCACCCCTGCAGGCTCACAGGCGCACAGGCGCACAGGCTCACAGTAGCGCCGCCTGCGCGATTCGCGCCTCCGCGGCTGTGGCAAGTGCGCAAGCGCGTTCTCTCGCGCAGCGTGCGCTGCTCTGAGCCTGTGAGCCTGTGAGCCTGGAAGGGGCGGCGGCCGAAGGCCGCCGTACAATGGCCTCCATGACAGTACCTGCAGTCGTCGTGATCGTCATCGTGGCGATCTATCTCTTCAGCTCCATCAAGATCCTTCCTGAATACGAGCGCGGCGTCATCTTCCGCCTCGGCCGGTTGCTCTCCGATGCGAAAGGGCCGGGACTCTTTCTCGTCTTCGCGCCGATCGATCGCATGGTGCGCATCTCGTTGCGGCAGGAAGCGTTCGAAGTGCCGCCGCAGGACATCATCACGCGCGACAACGTCACGCTCAAGGTGAACGCGGTCGTCTTCCTCCGCGTGATCGAGCCGCGCCGCGCTGTGGTGGAAGTGTTCGACTACCGCTACCAGACCTCCCAGTTCGCGCAGACCACGCTCCGCTCCGTCCTCGGCGAAGTGGAGCTCGACGATCTGCTCGCGCATCGCGACGCGCTGAATCTCCGCATCCAGACCATCCTCGATCAGCACACCGAACCGTGGGGCGTAAAGGTCGTGAACGTCGAAGTGAAGCAGGTCGACCTGCCGGAATCGATGCTGCGCGCGATGGCCAAACAGGCCGAAGCGGAGCGCGAGAAGCGCGCGAAGCTCATTCATGCGGAAGGTGAATTCGCCGCATCGCAGCGCCTCGCCGACGCCGCGAAAGTGCTGGCCACCGAACCGACCACGCTGCAGCTGCGCTACCTGCAGACGCTCACGGAGATCGGCGTGGAGAAGAACACCACCATCGTCTTCCCGCTCCCGATCGACATCGTCACCGGTCTGGCCAAGGTGCTCAACAAAGACGCATGACCACGGCTCTGCTGATGATGGAGGCGGCGCTCTTTCAATTGCGCGCCGCGCTGCCCGATCTGCAGGATGACTTCACCGCCACGCAGTTGCGCCTCGCGGCCGACGTGCTGGCGAATGCGATTGCCGGCGCGCGCGACGGAGTGAATCCCGCGCGCGTTTCCGACATCGAATTCGCGCTCGCCGATCTGGCCGGCATCGCCGAGATGGCCGCGAGCGACGCGATCTCCGCGCCGATCGCCATGCTGCAGGATGACGTGCAGTCGTTGCGCGCCGCCGCTGCGCTCGATCCCGCGCTCGTCGCGCAGATCCGCACACTGCAAGCGAAATTGCGCGAGCGCAAAACAGCGATGGAGCGCAATCAGTATCGCGTGGAAGGAACGCCCGAAGCGGCGCTGCCGCACGAGCCCGAATCGCTGCGAGCGGCAGCGATTCCGCTCGCTCGCCAGCTCGCGGCTGCCGGTTTCGACACGCCGGCGCTCGACGTGCTCGTCGCCGATCCCGATTCCATCCGCTACCACCACCTCAGCGAGATCAGCGACGAGCTCGAAACGATCGCGCCGGCCTAGCGCTCATGCCGGCATCGTCATCGGATGCGCATCGGCGAGCATCCGGTCCACCGCGTTGACCAACTCCGTCTCGATGTCGCGCCGATCGATGGCTTGACGCGCGTGAAAGAGCGACGGCGCCATGGTGATGACGAGCGCCGGCACTTCCGGCTGCGCGCGATCCAGCGAACGCAGGAACGACACGAGTCGGAACGCGGTCAGCTCCACCACCATCGCATCCGGCGCGAGCGACGCCACGGCCAGCAGCGCTTCATCCGGATCGACTTTCGTGACGAGATAGCCGCCATCGCGCAGCAGCATGGCCGCGCGCGACGGCGATTCGAGGGTGACGAGAACGACGTGCGGATCGAGCGTGATCATGCGTCTGCCTCCGTGCGTGCTTCGCTGAGCGCGCGGCGCTCGCGGATCCAGAACTGAATGCGGCGCAGCATCGCGTTGACGTCGCCGCCTTTCTGCAGATAGCCGGTGGCGCCGAGGCGCTCGGTGAGGGCGGAGAGCTCATCGGGGGACCGGCCCGAGAAGAACACGACGCGAGCATCGCGATGCATCTCGCGCTTGTTCGAAAGCTCGAGCATCCGCTCGCCGCTCAGCGTCGGCATGGCGAGATCGAGCAGCACGACGTCGGGATCGTGGCGCTTGAGCAGCATCGGAAATTCGAACGGCGAGCTGGTCGCCCACGATTCGATGCCTTCGAGCGCGAGCAGCTGCCGCATCCCTTCGGCAATCGTGACGTCGTCATCGACGATCAACACGCGGCCGTTCACGAGAGAACCTCCGCCAGGTCGTGCTTCGTAACCGGTTTGAGGAGATAGGCATCGACGCCGTACTTGAGCTTCGCTTCATTGCGATAGCGCAGATGACGATAGATGCCGGTGACGACGACGATGCGCGGACGGTATTCGCGATCCATGTGGCGGATGTAGCGCGCGAGCTCGAAGCCGTGCATCTGCGGCAACAGCCCGTCCACCACCACCGTATCCGGACGTTCCTCGGCCACGATGCGAATCGCGTCGTACGCCGTTGTCGCGACCAGCACTTCCGCTCCGAGCTCCTCCACCTCTCTGCAAATGAGCTCGCGCGATTTGCGCTCGTCTTCGACGATCAACACCCGAAGCGGACGGGTAACCGGCGGCCCGACAGCGGGCTCGCTGACCTTACAGTGCTGAAGCATTGGACGACCTCCGATTGGCCAATAGTCCAAACGGAGTGCCGCCTGACCAGCGAGCGCTAAGTACTTGCAGCGAAAGGCAAAGTGCGCAGCCGCGCTCGATTTTGGCCCTTAGTGATTATTGAACGCTGTGCGGAAACTAGACGCTCCGCCCTTCCATCTGTCGTGCTAATCTGATGGCCATCCATCCAAAGGGGAGCCCGCATCATGCGCAAGAAGAGCCGTAACTGGCTGTTGTTCGTCACGTTCGTCATCACCGTTGCCGCCATCATCGCCGCGCCGCAGTACCTCACGCCGCGCTGGAGTCTGACGGCGGTTTATCTCGCCATCACCGGCTTCATGATCGCGGTCTGCACGCTGATCACCGGCAATCCGTGGTCGCTGCTGTTGACGCAGCTCAACACGATGAGCCTCTCGCGCGCGCAGACGATTCTCTGGACGATCCTCGTGGTCGGCAGCTACATCTGTCTGTCGTTCGCACACATGTCGATCGTACAGATCCCCGGATCGGTTCTCGGGCTCATCGCGGTGAGCGTCGGTTCGTCCGTCGCCGCTTCGGTGGTGATGAGCAACAAGACCGGCAAGGATGCCGATCCGGCGGAAATCGCCGCTTCGCAAGCGAAGAATGGCGAAGGCGCCAGCGCGTCCGGAACCGCGTTCGCGTGGAGCGATCCGCATTACGCGTCGCTCGCTGACATGCTGGAAGGCGACGAGCTGGCGGATGCGCACACCGTCGATCTGGCCAAAGTGCAGATGTTCTTCTTCACGCTCGCTGGCGCGGTGGTCTACGCGGGGATGGTTTACAACTCGCTGACGAGCGCCAAGCCGGTGACGACGCTGCCGGATCTGCCGCAGCAGCTGATCATCCTCATGGGCATGAGCCACACCGGCTACCTCGGCGGCAAGATGGTGAATCGCACGGATGAAGCGGCGATTGCGCCGAGCGTGCAGCCACCGCAGCCGTCAGCGCCGGCTCCTGTTGTGACGCCGGCGGGGCCGCAGCCTGCAGCTCCGGGCGCAACGACGCTGCCGATCTCGCAGTAAAAGAACCGCTGGAGCGGCGGGTCGGTCCCGCCGCTCCGCTTACTCTTCTTCCTTGATCTGCTGCGCCAGATAGTTCTGCGCGCCCACCTGCTCGATCAATGAGAGCTGCGCTTCGATCCAGTCGACATGCTCTTCTTCGTCGTGCAGGATCTTTTCGAGCAGATGGCGGCTGTTGTTGTCGCCGAGCTCGCGGCAGACTTCGATCCCTTTGTTCAGCCGCGGCAGCGCTTCGAGCTCGAGCTGGTAATCGAGCTTGAGCATCTCGGGCACGTTCTCGCCGAGGTTGATCTTGCCGAGGCGCTGGACGTTGGGGATGCCTTCCAGGAAGAGGATCCGTTCGATCACTTCCTCGGCGTGCTTCATCTCGCCGATGGAATGCTTGCGAACGACTTTCACGAGGCGGTCGAAGCCCCAGTTCTCGCACATCTCCGCGTGGACAAAGTACTGGTTGATGGCGGTCAGCTCCGCCGTCAGCACTTCGTTGAGGATCTCGATGATCTGTTTATCGCCCTTCATCGCGCTGCCTCCTCCGGCGCGCGAGGTTACCACGCGCGGCGCAGCCTAGGCGGTGGCGAGCTGGCAGGCGCACGCCGCTTCGGGAAGAGCGGTGGCGACCGGCGCCGCTGCGGCCGCGCGGGCGAGCATCGTGCGCAGCATGGTGTGGCAGGAGCCGCATTGATCGCCGATGCCGCAGCGCTGTAAGTCGCGAACGGACGAAGCGCCGTTGTCGATGGCTTCCATCACGTCTTTGTCCCGGGCTCCGCGGCAGATGCAGACGATCACGTTCGGCGTTCCTTTTTCGCTCTCGATTCTGAGACTCAGTCTCAATGACACGCATGATGCACGCGGAATTCCAAGCCGTCAATACGCGACCGTCACCGAACCGTGTGATGCGGGTCACGCACAGCGCGAAAGTGGAACCTCGGTTGCAGTAGAGAGGGACGTGAAACTACGGATTCCACTACTACTTACGGTTCTGCTGGCATGCACGAACGCCTTCGCCCAGGACCTCTATCTCTCCGTCGATCTTTCCGAACGCGAGCTCGTCGCCAAAGTGAACGGCGAGGTCGTGAAGCGCTTCCCGGTAGCGATCGGAACCGAGGAAAAGCCGACCCCGCGCGGCGATTTCTCGATCCGCAAAGTGATCCTCAATCCCTCCTGGCATCCGCCCGACGAAAAGTGGGCGCGCGGCAAGTCGCCGAAAGATCCCGGTGACCCCGACAACCCGATGAAACGCGTGAAGATGTTTTTTCAGGAGCCCGACTATTACATCCACGGCACGGCCGACGATGACTCGCTGGGCAAAGCCGAATCGCACGGCTGCGTCCGCATGAACACCGAAGACGTCACCGATCTCGTCAAGATCGTGATGGAGCACGGCGGGAAGCCGATGCCCGAGCCGTGGTATCGCCGCATCTTCCGCAGCCGCGCCACGAAAGTGGTGATGCTGTCGACGCCCGTTCCGCTCGAAATTTCTGAATAATGAGCGCCCGAGGAAGCGTTCATGGTGCAAGCGATTCCAGAGGGTTACCACTCGATCACGCCGTACCTGGCGGTGCATGACGCGCGCGGCGCGATCGAGTTTTACAAGCAGGCGTTCGGCGCGACCGAGCTGTTCCGAATGGAAGACGGTGATCGCGTCGGACACGCCGAACTGCAGATCGGCAGCTCGCGCATCATGCTCGCCGACGAGCATCCCGAGATCGGCGCCCGCGGGCCGCGCGCGTACGGCGGCTCGCCGGTGCAGCTGATGCTGTACGTCGAGAACGTCGATGAAGTGGTGCAGCGCGCGGAAGCGGCCGGCGCGAAGATCACGCGGCCGGTGTCGACGCAGTTCTACGGCGATCGCAACGGCGGCCTCGAAGATCCGTACGGCCACACCTGGTTCGTCGCCACGCACGTCGAGGACGTCAGTCCCGAAGAGATGGAGCGGCGGATGAAAGAGCAGCACTGAAACGTTGGAGCGGCGGGCGCCCTCGCCC
>DASSMK010000007.1:0-9007 GCA_035688915.1 Thermoanaerobaculia bacterium | reverse complement strand
GTCTGGCAGGCGATTTACGATCACTACCTGCCGCTGAACATCGACGACCAGTTGCCGCGGTCATTGTGCGGCGCCGTGGTCGCGCTGGCCGACAAGATCGATACGCTGGCCGGCTTCTTCTCCATCGGCGCGCGCCCCACCGGTTCGAAAGATCCGTTCGGCCTGCGCCGCGCCGCGCAGGGCGTCGTGCAGATCCTGCTCAATCGCGACAAGCGCGAAGTGAAGATCGGCGTCGACGCGCTCGTCGACATCGCGCTCGATTCGTACGGCATCGCAGACAACGCCAAGCTGCGCGACGAGCTGCTCGCGTTCTTCGCGGAGCGCGTGCGCACGATCCTCGAAGCGTCCGCGTGGCAGCTCGCGTACGACGAGATCGCCGCGGCGATGGAAGCGGGATGGGCGTCGTCCCTCACCGATCTCGTCGATCGCATCCGCGCGGTGAAAGAGATCCGCAACGACGCGAACTTCCTCTCCATCCTCGATTCGGCGAAGCGCATCGCCAACATCACCGCCGGCCACGACTCCACGCGCGTCGACGCGTCGCGGCTGGAGAACGACGTCGAGAAGCGTCTCAACGAGCTTGCGGACGTCGTCGGTGAGCAGGTCCGCGAACTGATTGCGAACAAGCAGTACGGTGTCGCACTCGAATCGTTCGCGGCGCTGGCGCCGGAGCTGGAGACGTTCTTCAAGGACGTGATGGTGATGGTCGACGATCAGACCGTGCGCGCGAACCGGATGTCGCTGCTGCGCAAAGTCGGCGGCGCGGCGATGAAGATCGCCGACGTCACGAAAATCGTCGTCGACCGCCGCGACTACCGCGCGTGAGCCAGCGAGCCGTCGCCGCCCTCTTCCTCGCGGCCGCTCTCGCCGTCGCGTGCAAGCCCGCCGCGAAAGAGCCTGCCGCTGCAGCGGCGCCGCCGCCCGATTACGAAGCGATCTCGCTGTTGAATCTCGACAAAGGAGCGAGCGTCGTCGATCGCACCGGCGAGCTGAGTCTCGATTACTCCGCCGCGCACGCCATCGACGGTGAAGCGCAGACGTCGTGGGTCTCCCCTCCCGCCGGTTACGAACAGACGCTCACGTTCGCGCTCGCAGGCCGCGCGCGCATTCGCACCGTCGGCCTGCTCACGCCGCGCACGCTCGCGCCGAAGCGCATCGTCTTCGAAGGCTCCGCCGACGGCGCGACATTCACGCCGCTGGGGACACTCGATGTGAAAGATGTCGATCCGCCGCAGATGCTCGCCATCAAACCGGCCGCCGTCGCGTTTCTCCGCGTGCAGGTCACGGGAACGCGCCGCTTCAGCCACATCCGTTCGCTCTACGCAGTCGGTGAACTGCTCGAAGCAGCGCAACCCGCGAAGCTCGACGGTTGCTGGACGATCAACGGCCAGCCTGCGCGATTCGCGAGCGCCGGCGGCGTCACGCGCGGCACGATCGGCAATGGCGACCCGATCGAACTCGAAGGCGCGCGCGAAGCCGCCGTCGATCGCTTCGCGTGGGCGCACGGCGGCTCGTACGGTTACGCCGCGATCGTCGTGTCGCGCGACGGCAAAACGCTCACCGGCTGGCGCGGCTATCAGCTGCCCGCGTGGCAACACGCAGCCGACGGCTGGTTCGGCGAGCGCCGCGCATGCACTGCCGCGGAAGCGATCGACGCGCGCCTGCCGCTCACGACCTTCCTCGCGCGCGGCCGCGGCTATCCGCTGTACGGCCTGCATTTCGACGAGCACGATCGACTCGACGCCGCCAACAGCGGCCTCGCGCTTCAACTCCTCACCGCACTCGCCTCGCAACCGATCGTGCTTCGCGCGCACGAAATGCGTGAAGCCGATCACGCGCACAACGTCGCCCGCGCAAAAGCGCGGCTCGATGCGCTGCGTGCCGCACTCGTCGCGCGCGGCGTCGACGTTTCGCGCATCACCTTCATCCCGCAAGGCGACGGACTCGTTCTTCCGACCTCCTCCGGCTTGATCCACACGATGGTCAGCGCGGTGCACGTCGAGTTGCCACACAGTTAGCCAGCGGAGTCGTTTTTTGCGGATAATCCCGCTGCCATGACGACGATCGAACAAGCGACGCCAAGCGACGCCTCCGCCGCCGACGCGCAGAAATACGTCTACTACTTCGGCGATGGACACGCCGAGGGAAACGCCAAGATGAAGGAGATCCTGGGCGGCAAGGGCGCGGGCCTCGCCGAGATGACCAACATCGGCGTGCCTGTCCCTCCGGGCTTCACCATTTCGACCGGCGTTTGCACGTACTTTTACGCGCACGACAAACAATATCCGGCTGAACTGAAAGACGCCGTCGCGCAGAATCTCGCGCGCGTCGAGCAGTCCGTCGGCCGCACGTTCGGCGATCGTCACAAACCGCTGCTCGTTTCCGTCCGCTCCGGCGCCCGCGCCTCCATGCCCGGCATGATGGACACGATCCTCAACCTCGGCCTCAACGATGAGACGGTGAAAGGTCTCGCCGAATCATCGGGCGATGAACGCTTCGCGCTCGATTCGTACAGGCGGTTCATTCAAATGTATTCGGACGTCGTGCTCGAGATCGATCGCGAGCACTTCGAACACGAGCTGTTCGCGCTGCGCGATCGCGTCGGCAAGAAGACCGACGCGGAGATTCCGGCGGAATCGCTGCGCGAGCTCGTGGCCACGTACAAAAACATCGTGCGTGAAAAGCACGGCGACGATTTCCCGCAGGACGTGCACGATCAGCTGTGGGGCGCGATCGGCGCGGTGTTCAATTCGTGGAACAACCAGCGCGCCATCACCTACCGCAAGCTCAATCAGATTCCGGACGACTGGGGCACCGCCGTCAACGTGCAGTCGATGGTCTTCGGCAACATGGGCGATGACTGCGCGACCGGCGTGGCGTTCACGCGCAATCCGTCCACCGGAGAAAAGAAATTCTTCGGCGAGTACCTGCCGAACGCGCAAGGCGAAGACGTCGTGGCCGGCATTCGCACGCCGATGCCGATCTCGAAGGCGCAGGCCATCGGCGATGAAAAATCGCTCGAAGAGACGTTCCCCGATGTCTACGAGCAGCTCGTCGACGTCTACCAGAAACTCGAGTCGCACTATCGCGACATGCAGGACATCGAGTTCACCATCCAGTCGCGCAAGCTCTATCTGCTGCAGACGCGCACCGGCAAGCGCACCGGTTTCGCCGCGGTGCAGATCGCGTGCGACATGGTCGACGAGAAGCTGATCACGCAGCAGGAAGCGGTGGAGCGCGTCGAAGCAGGCCAGATCACGCAGATGCTCGCGCCGGTCTTCGACGCGAAAGAAAAAGAGAAAGCGCTCAAAGGCGGCCGCATCCTCGGCCGCGGTCTGCCCGCCGGACCCGGCGCCGCGACGGGACGCATTGCGTTCAACGCCGAGCACGCGGTGGCGATGGCGAAGGACGATCCCGTCATCCTCGTGCGCATCGAAACGTCGCCCGAGGACATCTCCGGCATGCACAGCGCGGCCGGCATTCTCACGACGCGCGGCGGACTGACGTCGCACGCGGCGGTCGTGGCGCGCGGCATGGGACGTCCGTGCGTCGTCGGCGCGGGGCAGCTGAAAGTCGACTACTCGCGCGGTGAATTGAAGTCCGAAGGGCACGAGCCGCTCGAAGAAGGCGATTGGGTTTCGATCGACGGCTCGACCGGCGAGATCATCTCCGGCAAGCTCGCCACGCGGCCTTCGGAAGTCGTGCAGGTGCTGCTCGAAGAATCGCTGAAGCCTGAGGAATCCGAGGTCTATCGCAATTTCGATCGCTTGCTGAAGTGGGCGGACTCCGTGCGCACGCTCGGCATTCGCACGAACGCCGACACGCCGAACGATGCGCGCGTGGCGCGGCTCTTCGGCGCGCAGGGCATCGGCCTCTGCCGCACCGAGCACATGTTCTTCGCGGAGGAGCGCATCCTGCGAGTGCGCGAGATGATCCTGGCGCGCAACGAAGAAGGCCGCCGCCGCGCGCTCGATCACCTCCTGCCGTATCAGAAGGAAGACTTCGAAGGCATCTTCCGCGAGCTGCGCGGCATGCCGGTGACGATCCGCCTGCTCGATCCGCCGCTGCACGAGTTCCTGCCGCAGACCGAGCAGCAGATCTCGACCGTGGCGCGCGAAATGAGCTGGGGCTTCGTCGAGCTGCGCAACAAAGTGAATCAGCTCCACGAAACCAATCCCATGCTCGGCCACCGCGGCTGCCGCCTCGGCATCACCTTCCCTGAAATCTACGAAATGCAGGTGCGCGCGATCTTTCAGGCCGCGTGCGATGTGAAGAAGGCCGGCATCGACGTGCAGCCCGAAGTGATGATCCCGCTGGTCGGCACGACGAAGGAGCTGCAGCTCACGAGCGACATGGTGCACCGCGTGGCGAAGGAAGTATTCGCGGAGCGCGGCGTCGAAGTGAGCTACCTCGTCGGCACGATGATCGAGATTCCGCGCGCGGTGCTGATCGCGGAGAAGCTCGCGGAGACCGCGCAATTCTTTTCGTTCGGCACGAATGACCTCACGCAGATGACGTTCGGCTACTCACGCGACGACGCCGGCACGTTCCTCCCCGAATACGTCGACAAGAAGATCCTCGGCAAGGATCCGTTCGAATCGATCGATCAGGAAGGCGTCGGCCAGCTCGTGCGGCTCGGCACCGAGAAAGGCCGCACTACGAATCCGAATTTGAAAGTCGGCGTCTGCGGCGAGCACGGCGGCGACCCTGATTCGATCCGCTTCTTCCGCACGTGCGATCTGAATTACGTGAGCTGCTCGCCGTATCGCGTGCCAGTGGCGCGACTGGCGGCGGCGCAGGCGGAGTTGGAGTTCAAGCACTTCGAAGGATGACGCTTCGCGCGGAACGAACGGCGGGCGAGGGCGCCCGCCGCTCCAACATTTTCGCGCGATCTACGCTGTTCGCAGGCGGAGTTGGAGTTCAAGCACTTCGAAGGGTGACGCCTCGCGCGGAACGTTGGAGCGGCGGGCGCCTCGCCCGCCGGGTTCCTGCCACCAGCGAAGGCGGGTGAACATTTTTCGCGCGATCTACGACTCCGTCGCGCGCCGGTCTTTCCAGCGGTGATAGCCCCACACACCCACACCGATCACTACCAGCGCGATCAGGCCGTACTTTTCGATGTGTGCGGCGCGGCCGAGGACTGATTCAACCACGCGGCCGAAGTAGTAGCCCGCGGCGGTGATCGCGGCGGCCCACACGGCGCAGCTCACGGCTTGGTACGTGAGGAACTTCATCAGCGAGATCTTCGACATCCCGATGATCACCGCGCAGGTGATGCGCAGGCCGTACAGCCACTGCGTGATCACGATCGCCGCGGCGCCGTAGCGCTCGAAGAGGCGTATGCCTTTGCCCATGTGCGCGTTCAGGCGCGGGAAGCGATCGAGCAGCTGCACGCCGTAGCGGCGGCCGAGCCAGAACCAGAAGCAATGGCCGAGGTAGGCGCCGACGAAGGCGACGCCGGCAACGAAGACGGGATCCATGTAGCCGCGCTCGGCGAGAAAGCCGGCGGCGACGAGGATGCCTTCCCCTTCCAGGAAGGTCCCGAGGAAGACGGCGTAGTAGCCGAACTTCGCCACCAGCAGCTCAGGCGTCATGCGCTGGCAACCTCTGCAAGATTCGGGGCGTCGCGGAAATGAGGGAGGTGCGAATCCGCTTTACGAACGTGGAGACCTTCCATGAAAACGACGCTGATCTTCGTCTTCGCGCTCGCCGCGATGCCGCTTCTGGCCGATGACAAACCGGCTGCCACGTTGTCCGCTGCCGCCACTACGGCGCCGCAGCCGAAGGTCTTGCAGGCACCCGATACGGGCGCTGCCACGACCGATTCTCCGCTCGTTGCTGCGGCGAAAAAGTCGAAGGCAAAGCGCGCGACATCCAAGTCGACGGTCATCACACAGGAAACGCTGTCGAAGATCGGCAGCGAAGCGCACGTCACCACGACGTCGAACGGCCGCACGCTCAACATGCCGGCTCCTGCTCAGGAACTGCGGCCGACGCCCGAGATGATCGCCGCGGACGACCGTTTGCGCGAGAAGCGCGCGCAGGAGAAGAAGGACGCAGCCGCGAAAGTGGAAGCGGACCGCAAGCAGCGCCGCCTCGAAGCAGCAGCAGCGGCCGCGGAAGGCTTTCTCGACACGGGCGGTGATCCTGCCGCAGCCGAGCAGAGCGCGGAACGCGAGCAGAAGCCCGCGGAGACGAAACCGCCGCAGCAGTAGCGATCACCGCTCGGCCCGGCCGGCTCCTTCGCGCACTTCCATCGTGCGCAGCACTTTTTCGAGCAGCACCCAGATGCGATCGAGATTCTGTTCGATGCGCGTGAGGCGCTGATCGAGATCGCCGGTTTCGAGCTCGGCCACGATGTCCCAGAAGATCGGATCGGCCGGCTGATTGCGCGCCGCCGCACCTTTCCGCGCCGTGAGCGTCTGTTCGCCCGGCTCATCGTCCGGGTAGAACTTTTCGATCATCATTTCGATCGAGCTCTCCGGCGCGATGAGCGGCGTGACCGGCATGCCGACGGCCGCTTCGATCTTCTCGAGCATCTCCACGTCGGTCGGATCGACCATCGCTACTTCGAGCCTCTCGCCGTCGATGCGCACAGGAATGCATTGGCAGCCGAGGGCGACGTCGCGGGTGACGCGGCGAAGGACTTTCTTCGGGACGTCGACGTGGAGAAGGCTGATGCAGGGGACGTCGATCTGGCGCGAAAGGAACGCGGCCAGCACGTTTTCGTCGATGAACTTCAGGTCGACGAGTGTGGAGCCGAAACGCTTGCCGGTCCGTTTCTGCTCGGCGAGGGCAATCTGCATCTGAACGGGGTCGATCAGATTCGCTGCCACGAGCATCTCGCCGAGATTTTGCCGGTGCATCGTCGGCGGATGATACAGCGGAAGAGCCGCGGGCGCGGGGCGCCCGCCGCTCCGTCAATGTGCTTGTGAGTGTTTCTTCATCGCGCGGTAACCGCCGATCAGGCCGATCACCGTGGCGAGCCTGCCCAGGCCGACCATACGGGCCGCGCCGCGCGAGGATGTCTGTGCCATGCGGAACACAAAGAGTCGTTTCAGGAACGTCAGCATATGTGCCTCCTGCGAGGTTAGAATCGCAAGCGCAATGCCAGCACTAACTCTTTGCCGGTCTGTAGCTTAGGCGCTCTTTCAGACCGATCGCGGCGACATAGCCGTAGCCGCTGATGAAGAGCAGCAGAAAGGGCAGCGACGCCCAATGATGGCCGGCCGCGAACGCGCCGGTAGCGGCGGCGAAGAAGAGCGCGAGCAGCGATTCGATCCACGGCGCGCGCGGCTTCCGCTCGATGAGCTCGCGTGCGGCATCGCCTCGCTTCGGCGTGCGGCGAAACTCACCGCCGCGCTGCAGCAATCCTTCGATCACAGCCATGGCGTTGCGCACCGACATGCCGACGCCCACGGGAAGCACCGCGAGCAGTTCGCGCAACCGCGGACGCGGGCGTCCCGCCCAACGTTGCCCTTCGAGATAGAACAGCAGCACCGAGCCGGTCGACATCGCGAACAGCACCAGATCGCCGGCGTACGTCCAGCCCAGTCCGTGCCGATAACGAATGAACACGGCAGGCACGATCAGCAGCGCCAGGATCACGCTGAGCAGATAGGCGGAGTTGTTCGTGAGGTGAAAGAACGCTTCGGTTTTCACGGCGCGATCGAAATCGCTGCGCGCGATGGTCGCGAGCAATTTGCGCGCGGTCTGGATCGAGCCTTTCGCCCAGCGATGCTGCTGTTCCTGAAAGCCGCTCAGCGCGGCGGGCAGCTCCGCGGGAACTTCGACGTCGTTGAGGAAGACGAACTTCCAACCGGCCAACTGCGCGCGATAGGAGAGATCGAGATCTTCGGTGAGCGTGGTCGATGACCAGCCGCCCGCTTCTTCGACGGCGGCGCGGCGCCAGATGCCGGCGGTGCCGTTGAAGTTGAAGAAGCGCGCGCCGGCGTGACGCGCCGCCGATTCGACCGCAAAGTGCGCGTCGAGAAAGATCGCCTGCACGCGCGTGAGCAGCGAGCGCTCGCGATTGAGGTGCGTCCAGCGCGCCTGCACCATGCCCACGCGCGGGTCGGCAAAGCGCGGCAGCATGCGCACGAGCAGATCGCGCGGCGGAACAAAGTCGGCGTCGAAGACCGCGAAGAGCGACGCATCGGTGAGGCGCATCCCGTGCGCGAGCGCGCCGGCCTTGTAACCTTCGCGCGAGCCGCGGCGGATGTGCGCGATGTCGACGCCCGCTGCGCGCAGCGCTTCCACGCGGCGCGCGACGATGGCGGTGGTGCCGTCGTCGGAATCGTCGAGCACTTGAATTTCGAGCGCGCCGGGATACTCGAGCGCCGCCACCGCATCGATCAGACGCTCCGCGACATTCGGTTCGTTGTAGAGCGGCAGCTGCACGACAAGCTTCGGCGGCGCGAACGCGGCGAGCGGCATTGCGGCTTCGTCACGCGCGGTTCGCCGCCGCAATCTGACAAGATAGAACCGATGGACGCTGTACATCGCCAGCAGCGCGAGAACGAGGTAGTACAGCGTCAGGATGACGGCTTCGGCCGGGGTCATGGGGCGGCGTTGATTCTACTCGCGGCTGCGCTGGCGCTCGCGCCGGCGGCCGCATCGCGCTTCGGCTTTCGCGGGTTCGTCACCACGTACGCGCTCGCTGCAGCAGCGTGGTTACCGCTGCGATCGCGATCGCTGCCGGCGCGGTGGATCTTCATCATCGCCATTGTATTGAGATCCATGCTTCTCGTGCCGGAGCCGCAACTCTCCGGCGACGTCTACCGCTACGTTTGGGACGGCAAAGTGCTCCGGCACGGCGTGAATCCGTATCGCTACGCGCCGGATGACGCGCGCCTGGCATCGTTGCGTGAAACGTGGCACTCGCGCATCAATCACCCGGAGATCCGCACGATCTATCCGCCGGTCGCGGAGATGTTGTTCATCGCGGCGATGAACGAGCGCGTGTGGCGCGTGCTGCTTGTGCTCGCGGATCTGGCCATTCTCGCGC
>DASSMK010000006.1:0-4210 GCA_035688915.1 Thermoanaerobaculia bacterium | reverse complement strand
TCACTTCCAACTCGCACGACAGTGTCGGCGGAGGCTAGGCCAACCAATGGGGTCCGGGGCCATGGCCCCGGCCGCCGGAGGCCCCCGGTCAAGCTCCCACGTTCAACGCGTCGGGCTGATATTCTCCGGGCATCCAAGGAGCACGCATGACTGACGCCACGACCACGCGGCCGCAGTACCCGATCGCGCGCATTCTCTTCGCCTCCGGCCTCGGCACGATGATCGAGTGGTACGACTTCTACATCTTCGGCTCACTCGCCGTGGTGATGTCGGAGCTGATGTTTCCGAAAGGCGACCCGGCCTGGGCGCTGATCAAAACGTGGGCGCTCTTCGCCACCGGCTTCATCGTCCGCCCCTTCGGCGCGCTCGTCTTCGGCCGCGTCGGCGATCGGATCGGACGCAAATACGCGTTCATGGTCACGCTCACGATCATGGGACTGTCGACGTTCCTGATCGGCCTTCTTCCGACGTACGCAACCATCGGCGTGCTCGCGCCGACCATCCTGCTCGTGTTGCGTCTCCTGCAAGGCCTCGCGCTCGGCGGCGAGTACGGCGGCGCGGCGGTGTACGTCGCGGAGCACGTGCCCGATCATCGCCGCGGCTACTACACGAGCTTCATCCAGATCACCGCCACCCTCGGCCTCTTCGTCTCCCTCGGCGTGGTCATGGCGGTGAAGCGCTCCATGCCCGACGCCGACTTCAAGGCGTGGGGCTGGCGCATTCCGTTCCTCGTCTCGCTGCTGCTCGTCGCGATGTCGTTCTACATCCGGCTGAAGCTGAAGGAGTCGCCGCTCTTCTCGTCGATCAAGGCGCAAGGCAAATCATCGGTCGCGCCGCTGCGCGAGAGCTTCGGCAACTGGAAGAACTTCCGCATCGTCCTGCTCGTCCTCCTCGGCGCCACCGCGGGGCAAGGCGTGGTCTGGTACACGGGCCAGTTCTACGCGCTCTCGTTTCTGCAGACGGTGCAGAAGGTCGATCTCGTCACGGCCAGCATCATCGTCGCCGTGGCGCTGTTCTTCGCCATGCCGTTCTTCGTCGTCTTCGGCGCGCTTTCCGATCGCATCGGCCGGCTGAAGATCATGATGGCCGGCAATCTCCTCGCCGCGCTCACCTACATCCCGATCTATCACGCCATGGCGCACTTTTCGGCCGATCCCGCGCATCCGAATGTCGTCGCGCTGATCGCGCTCGTTTTCATCCAGGTGATCTACGTGACGATGGTGTACGGCCCGATCGCGGCGTTCCTCATCGAAGCGTTCCCCGCGCGCATCCGCTACACCTCGTTCTCCCTTCCCTACCACCTCGGCAACGGCTGGTTCGGCGGCACGCTCCCGCTCATCGCAGGGCTGCTGGTGGAAGCGACCGGTTACAAATTCGCGGGGCTGGGATGGTCGATCGGCGTCGCGCTGCTGACGTTCTTCGTCGGCACGTTTGCGTTGAGCGAAACGAATCGCGTGAAGATCTGGGACGAGGCGCACGAAGACGTGCGCCCCGCCTGACGCGCGTTACTCCTTCTGATCGGCAGCGATCGAGTTGATCGAGTCCTGCACTTCCACTCGTTCGGCCTGATCCTTCGCCACCGACAGCGCTTTGTCGAATGCTTCCTTCGACTTGGCCTTGTCGCCTTTCATCGCGTAGGCCTCGCCGAGGAGAGCGTAGCCGCGGTAGGAATCGGAATGCTTGGTGTTGTAGGTGGTGAGAGCGGCGATCGCGTCGTCGTACTTTTTCGCGCCGAGGGCGCGGTAGACGGGCATGATCTCGGTGATTTCCGGCGCGAGTGCGGCGGCTTGATCGCGTAGCGCTTTCGCGCCGGCCGCGTCGCCTTTCTTCTCGAGAATCGCGGCCTTGAGGCGAAGGCTCGAGCCGTCGGCGGAGAGGCTCATGGCGTGATTAACATAGTCGAGCGCGAGATCGGTGTCGCCGGCGTTGAACGCGTAGCGCGCCGCTTCGGTCCAGGCCGGCGCCTGCCAGTGATAATCGCCGCGCAGCGTGTTCTTGATGCCCGTCATCGTTAGGGACTTCGTGTCCGCCGCGATCTTCACCGGGATGCGCAGCTTCTCCCAATGCAGCGCGAGCGTGACGCTGTCGTCTTTCGCATCGGTGAATTCATACGCGAGTCGTTCCTGCATCTCCGCCGGCTGCGGTGTCACCTGCACCTTCAGCGCGTCTTCCGACGGGTCGTAGCCGTACGTGCCCCAGCTGCCGAGGAACTTGCTGAAGGTCACGGTGTACTGCGGCTGGCCGGCGGTGACGTACAGCGCGTACGTGCCGGCGGCGAGCGGCTGTCCTTCGATCGTCACCGGCGTCGAGAACGACACCTGCGTCGCTTCATTCGCGCCGGCGCGCCAGATCACGTCGTACGGAACGAGTCCGCCCCAGATCTTGCGGCCCTTCACCGAAGGACGGTGATAGTCGACGGCGACGTCCGTCACGCCGAACGTCTCTTCGACGCGCGCGTGCGGGCTGGCCTGCGGCACGCGGATGTGCGGCTGCGCGAAAACGACCGAAACGTGGCAGACGGCGAACAGGACGACGAGCAGTGCGCGCTTCTTCATGACCGTGATCGTACGAGCGGCGCGCGGGTCGGCTCGTGAACTTTTCGTGACCACGGGGGGCCTCCGGCGGCCGGGGCCACGGGCCCCGGACCCCGTTTGCGGGCCTAGCCTCCGCCCTACGGTGTGTGCAACTTGCGAGTACGCCGCGCGGAGGCTAGGCCCGCAAACCGGGTCCGGGCCCGGTGGGCCCGGCCGCCGGAGGCCTCCCGTCGTCACGAGCATGTGCAGCGAGCATCCCACACGCCGCGTGTTGCGCGGCGCCGCCGGAGTAGCGGCGCACGACGGGGATGCCGAGTGTGCGCAGTGCGTCGCGAAAGGCGCGGAGCTCCTCGTTCGTCGCGCGGCGGTAGCCGTCTTTGCGTGCGTCGTTCACGTCGATCAGATTGAGGCGCAGCGGGATGCCGGCGAAATGCTCGCGCAGCGCGTCCACTTCATCGACGCCGCTGTTGATGTGGCCGAGGAGGACCCAGGCGATGGTGACGCGGCCGCCGTGGGCACGTTGGTAGTCGCGCACTGCGTCGGCCACTTCGCGCACCGGCCAGGCGCCGGCGACGGGCAGCAGCTTGCGACGGCGCGCATCGATGGCGGAGGTCAGCGAAACGATCAAACGATACGGATGGCGCTCTTCCGTGTAGCGGCGAATGGCCGGCACGAGGCCGACCGTGGAGATCGTGATCGCCTTCGCGGAGATGCGGCCGCCGCACGGATGCGACAGGATCTGCGCGGCGCGGATGACATTCGCGTAGTTGTGCAGCGGCTCGCCTTGTCCTTGAAACACGGCGCCGGTCACGACGCCCGGCGCTTCGTCGCGCACGGCGACGAACTGCGCGACGATCTCCCAGGCTTCGAGATTGCGCGTCAGTCCCAGGCGGCCGGTCGCGCAGAAATCGCAACCCATCGCGCAACCGGCCTGGCTGGAGAGACAGATCGTGAAGCGGCCTTCCGCTTCGAGCGGAATGCGCACCGCTTCCGCCACCGCCCCGTCGTGCAGGCGGAAGAGATACTTCACGAAGCCATCGGAAGGATCGGTGGCGCGTTCCACGATCGTCAATCGCGCGCGATCGGTCAGCGCATCGACTGCCGCTTCCACGGCACGCGGGACCGGGCGCGCGTTCGGAAAGCCTTCGCGGCCATGCGTCACCACATGCGCGAGGACGCGCCGCGCTTCCGCATCGCGCACATCCACGCCGTTCGCGCGCAGATGCGACGCGAGATCATCCGGCAAGAGACCGAAGAGATGAGGGCGCATCAGCGCGCTTCGTTCAGCAGCAGCACGAGCTCGAGCGCGCGCATGTCGGTCGGCGCGCCGTGCGTCAGGCGGTACTCGCCTTCGACCTGCTCGACGCGCGCGAGTCGCTCCAGATCATTGCGGCTGATGCCGGTGTCCTTCGCGAAATCCCGCCACTCCAACGGCACCGACTCTAACTCCGCCTCCGCCAGTAATGGCTCGCCGGCGCAGTTGTAATGCTCGCAGCCGAACTGCTCGGCGCATTCAGGGCATGGCGTGGGATCGCTGAAATCGGCCAGTTCGCCGTCCGTCAGCACGCGCACCACACCGCCGCGCTTTTCGCGAACGTAATGCAGGCCGCTGGCGCTGTCGGACAAAAGGTCGAACCGGCGTGTGGTCATCCGCGCCCATGGTACGACAACCGTTG
>DASSMK010000005.1:0-5309 GCA_035688915.1 Thermoanaerobaculia bacterium | reverse complement strand
AAACCCGGCGGGCGAGGGCGCCCGCCGCTCCAACGTTTTTCTACGAAGCTAAATCTTCCCAGAGCCGCACGTACGTTTCGTAGCGGCCGTCGTCCAACTCCTCCGCTTCCACGCGATCCTTCACTTCGCAATCGGGCTCGTGGACGTGCGTGCAGTTGGTGAAGCGGCAGAGCTCCGACGGCTCGGCGAACTCCGGAAAGTAATCGCGCAACGATTCGCGATCGAGATCCCAGAGACCGAACTCGCGAATGCCGGGCGTGTCGATGAGATACGTCCCATCGCCGAAGTCGTACAGCGTCGAAGCGGTGGTGGTGTGGCGTCCCGTGCTGCGCTTGCGGTGCACCGTATTCGTCGCCAGCTGCAGCGACTCATTCAGCGCATTGAGAATCGACGATTTGCCGACGCCGCTGTGGCCGACCAGCGCGGACATCTTGCCCTGCACCTGCGCGCGCAACTCGTCCAATCCTTCGCGAGTTTTCGTCGAGCAGGCGATGACCGGCACGCCGAGCTTGCGATAGACGTCGAGCCGCTCCAGCTCCATTCCCAGGAGCTCTTCGTCGTCGATCAGATCGACTTTGTTCACGCAGATCACCGGCTGGGCGCCGCCGCGCTGGATGGCGATCAGAAAGCGATCGATCAGCCGCGGCCGCAGCGGCGGCGCTTTGACCGAGACGACATGAATGACCACGTCGACGTTCGCGGCAATGAGCCGTTGCAGGTGCGCGTGAAACGGATCGGGCCGCGCCAGCACCGTGTGCCGCGGCAGAATCTCGCGCAGGCGCCAGATGCCGCTTTCCTCTTCGATGCGCACGCGATCGCCGACCGCGAGTGCGCTCTTCTGCCGCACCGCGATTTCCTGCGGCACGACCACATCGCGCTCCACGCCGCCGTCATCCGTCGCGTCGAACACGCGGCAACGGCCGCTGCCGACGCTGATCACGATCGGCGCCGTTGCGTAATCCGCATCGCTGACTTGCACGTCTGCGGTGTCAGGTTGCAACGACGCGGCGATGTCCGCGATCGAAGCGCGTTTCGGCGTTTGCCCGTGCAGATCGAGCAGCGTTTCCCAGTTGTCTTCCGTGACGCGGTTGTCGCGCGGGACTTCCCCCTTCCCTTTCCGCATCGCGCGCCGGATCTTTCCGGCTTGTTTTCTCACTTTCATCTCGTCGTAAGGGACATGCTTATCGATGTCCTTCAGATGTCGTTTGGTGTTGCGATCCATTCCCGTGCCTTCTCCTTGCCTTCGACTGCGAAGGCGTGGCGTTGGTGGAGGATCGCGGACGAGAGGCTACAGGAAGCACACGAAAGCCGCTCGCAACGCGATCCGTCGCGCGGAGGTGTCGGGGGCTTTCATAGGCACGGCGCTCCTTCTGTGAGTGGGGTGATTCGTTTGCGTCTGGCGCAACCGGGAGTATAGGTTACAATCGCCGCCTCCGGTCGAAATCTCAAAGGGAGATCCGTGGAAAAACCCTTCGTTCTGCTCGCGGACGACAATGACGCGACGTGTACGCTGATCACCGCCCTGCTCGATCGTGAATTCCGGATCGAGATCGCGCGCGACGGCAGTGAAGCCATCGAACAGCTCCGCACGCGGCAATTCGCCGCCGTTCTCCTCGACCTGCGCATGCCCATCGTGGACGGCTTTTCCGTCCTCGACTTCGTCGCCACCAACCGCCCCGAAATGATGAACCGCATGATCGTGCTGACCGCCGCGCTCTCCAGCGGCGAAATGGAGCGCGTCCACCACTTCCCCATCTTCACCGTGGTGCGCAAACCGTTCGAAGTCGATCACCTGCTGACTGCAGTGCGCCGCTGCGCCAGCCACGGCGACCACCCGATGAGCAGCCCCTTCGTCTCCACAAGCCTCCTGCTCCTGGTGGCGGAGCTGATGCGGCACCGGTGGATGTAGCGCGGCGCGGCTTCGCCGCACCGCTCAGGCTCATAGGCTCACAGGCTCATAGGCTCATAGCAGCACACTTGCTGCGAGCGCGACATGCGTCGCCCGGCCATGCTTTTTTTCTACGGCTTGTGCGCGGACGTGTGAGAGCTCGCGCCGCCGGCGCTGCTATGAGCCCATGAGCCTATGAGCCCATGAGCCCATGAGCCTAATCGGGCGGGAGCCGCACACGGCATGTGCGCACTCGTGGCGGCTCGCGCCGCGCGCGCTACTTTGAGCCTGTGAGCCTTTGAGCCTGGCCGGGCGGGGAGGCGAAGCCGGGGGCCGCGTTCACGCCCGCCACGAAAGCCACGCCAGCAGCGGCGCGCTGGAGATCATCGTGGCGATGGCCATCGTCTCGAACACGTTCCGCGCGCGCACTTCCGAGCAGGCGTGCACGATGGCGGCGAGATCGTGCGGGTCGAACGGCTTGCGGATGATGCCGTGGATGCGCTGCGCGTCGAGCTGTTCGACCACTTCGCGTTCGGCGCCGGTGATCACCAGCACGATCGGCGGGACGCGGCCTTCGGCGCTCATCACGTCCAGCACGGTGAAGCCGTCGAGGTCCGGCATCATCAGGTCGAGCAGCACCACCGCGTACTCGTTTTCGCGCAGCAGCTCGACGGCGTGGCGTCCGTCGGCGGCGCGGTCGACCACCAGCGACTTCTGCATCAGGACTGTCGCGAGGAGCTCTCGAACCTCATGGTCGTCGTCGACGACCAGAACTCGACGATACGGCTCAACCGGCATGCACCATCCCCTGACCCGCTCCAGAGTCCGCGAGATACTCCTCTTGTCTTTTGGCAATGTCAACCTCAGCCGCTCACACCCGCGGAGAGAGATGAACGGGACGGGAAGCGGGTGCCTTTTCGCGCAGCGTACGCTCGAATTCGTGCGCCGGCAGCGGCTTACTATAAAGGAATCCCTGCATCTCCGCGCAGCGCTCGCGCCGCAGAAAAGCGAGCTGCTCTTCCGTCTCCACGCCTTCCGCAATCACGCGCAGATTGAGCGCGTGCGCCATCGAGATCACCGCCGAAACGATGGCCGTATCGCTGCCGTCTGCGCGCAGATCGCGCACGAAATCCTGATCGATCTTCACCGTGTCGATCGGGAAGCGCTTCAGGTAACTGAGCGATGAGTAGCCGGTGCCGAAGTCGTCGATCGAAATGCGGATGCCCATGTCCTTCAGCCGGTTCAGGATGGCCAGCGAAAGCTCGACGTTCTGCATGGCCGTCGACTCCGTGATCTCCAGATCGAGATAGCGCGGCGGGAAGCCGGTCTCCTCCAGAATCCGCTCGATCATTTCCGTGAGATCGCGCTGCTGGAACTGCCGCGGCGAGAGATTGACCGCGATGCGCAGCCACGCGTGCCCGCTGTCGTGCCACTCCTTCATCTGCTTGCACGCGGTGCGCAACACCCACTCCCCCAGCGGCAGAATGAACTGCGTCTCCTCGGCCAGCGGGATGAACTCTTCCGGCCCGATCAGACCATGATCGGGATGACACCAGCGGACGAGCGCTTCCGCGCCGACGATGCGGCCGGTGGCGATCTCGATCATCGGCTGGTAGTGCACGACGAACTGATCGCGCTCGATGGCGCGGTGAAGATTGCGCTCCATGGCCAGCCGGTCGTCGGGACGCAGCGGTGCGGCGTATTGGAAGTTGTCGCGGCCTGCTTCCTTCGCGCGGTACATCGCGCGGTCGGCGTTCTTCAGCAGCGACTCCGCATCCTCGCCGTCTTCTGGGAAGATCGAGATGCCGATCGAGGTGCTGACGAACAGTTCGTGCTCGTCGATCAGCACCGGCTGCCGCACGTGATCGAGCACCTTCTGCGCGACCATCGCCGCCGAACGTCTATCGCTCAGATCGACGAGCAGGATCGTGAACTCGTCGCCGCCCATGCGCGCCACCGTGTCTTCCGCGCGCACGCACGAAACGAGTCGCTGTCCGATCGCCTGCAGCAGGCGGTCGCCGACGGTGTGGCCGAGGGTGTCGTTGACGAGCTTGAACTGATCGAGGTCGAGGAACATCACCGCGGCCATGCGGCCGGCGCGGCGCGCATGCGCGAGCGCGACGCCGATGCGATCGCGGAACAGCAATCGGTTCGGCAGCGCGGTGAGGCTGTCGTGGTACGCCTGATATTCGATCGGCTCCTGCGCGCGCTTGCGGTCGGTGACGTCGATGATCGTCCCTTCCAGCACGCCGCCTTCGAGCAGCGCTACGTTCTCCAGCACCCACACCGCCGAGCCGTCGGGACGGCGCATGCGCAGCTCGATGTTCGAGAGCGACTTCTGATCGCGCAGCATCTGCAGCACGCGCGTGCGGTCTGCGGGATCGAAGTACACCTCGTTCGCATGCGCGGCGATGAACTCGTCGCGGCTCTCGTAGCCGAAGATGCGTGCACACGCTTCGTTGCAATCCAGAATGCGTCCGTCGGTGGTGGTGCGGAAGACGCCGGCCAGATTCCGCTCGAACAGAAGCCGGAATCGCGCTTCGCTCGCGCGCAGCTCTTCTTCGGCGCGACGACGTTCGGTGACGTCTTCCGCCATCACCAGTCGGAATCGTTTGCCGCTCGACGCGAACTCGAACGACGTCACTTCGGCTTCGAACACCGTGCCGTCGCGCTTGCGGTGGCGGAAGATCTTTCCGCTGCGGCGCTCGGGCAGATTGCGCAGCGACTCCATCACCGCCGGAACGTCTTCTTCCGGCCGGATGTCGGTGATCTTCATCGCGAGGAACTCGTGGCGCGCGTAGCCGTAGTGGCGGACGGCCGCGTCGTTGACCGTGACGAAGCGCAGCGTGTCGTAGTCGTACACCCACATCGGCAGCGGATTCGAATCGAAGAGCGTGCGGTAGCGATGCTCGCTTTCGCGCAGCGCTTCTTCCGCGCGGCGCCGTTCGCGATAGTCGCTCGCCACGTAGACCACACCCACGGGCGAGCCGTCGCTGGCACGCACGAACGACGATGACGCCAGCACGTCGATGCGCGAGCCGTCGGCGCCGCGCATGACCATGTTGTGCTCCAGCACGCCCATGCTGTTCAGCAGCTGGCCGGTGGAGAGGTTGTCTTCCTGCTGCACGATCTTGCGGATGTGCGCGCCGCGCAGTTCCGCTTCGGCGTAGCCGAGCAGGCTCGTGGCGCCACGATTGACGACGCGGATGCGGCCCTGCATGTCCACCACAATGACCGCACCCTTCATTGTTTCGAGAATCTGGCTCGCGGCGTATTGCGGCGTCAGGTCGCCGAGCTCGAAGCGCCAGATGGCGGTGGACGCGGCCACGACAAACGCCAGCGCGGCCATGAAGCCGACCGGATGCATGTCCACGCCGAGCGCGGGGATGTAATCGATGGTGGCGAATGAGCCGAGAACGAA
>DASSMK010000004.1:0-11435 GCA_035688915.1 Thermoanaerobaculia bacterium | reverse complement strand
CGCGCGCCCAGGCGTCGCGCGACGGCGGATACACCACGCCTGCCGGTGGCGCTTTTTCCGAAAAGAGAAAGGTGAAGAGGCGATCGGAGACGAGCACGCCGCGCACGGCTTCGGCGGGATAGGTGGCCCACAGACCGAACGTCGCGCTCGACTTGCCCGCGTAGGTGGCCATGTTCCAGATGGCGGGCATCTTTCGCTCGTCGCTGGTGATCGGTTCCTTGACGCCGCTCTTCGGAGAGAAGCGTGTGAAGTCGAGGATCTCGTGCTCGAGCGGGCTGGTGCCGGTCATCATCGACGTCCAGATGAGGGGCGAAAGCGGCGGATGTTGCGTGAGGAGATTGCCGCTCGTTCCTTCGCGGACGAGCGAAGCGAGATTGGGCATCGCGCCACTATCAATGTAGCGATCGAGCAGTTCCCAATCGGCGCCATCAAGACCGATGAAGATGACGGGAGGCGCGGGCTTCGTCTGCGACGCAATGGCGGGCACGGGAAGCGTCGCGCGCGCGGTGTCGCTGATGCGAATGCGCACGGCGAGCAATCGCGCATCGAGATTCCATGACGCCAGTGCGGGACGGAGCGCGGCGGCGGCGCGATCGCCGCTTGCGCGCGCATCGCCGCGTAACGCTTCGATCGGTTCCTTCGCCAGCCACTGCTGCACGCGCGCCGCGATTTGTCCGCGGAGCGACGTGCACCAATCGCCGGAAGGCCACGCATTCGGTAACGACGATGGCGCGCGATAGTCGAACGTCACGTCGACTCCCACCGCTTCGCCCACCGCATCCTCTAATTGATACGACTCGCGCAGTCGCAGCGCGCCATTGCCGGCGGAAGGAACGAGGCACGCGCTGCCGAACGGCATCGCCAATCCCATGCGGCCATCGAGCACGCGCAGATCGTTTCCGCTGCGGATCACGCGCGCCTGGCCGGACGGCTGGACGCGGATCGTTGCGGCGATGACGGCGATGAGAACGATTGCGAGGAGGACGAGGACGAGCGGCTTACGCGCCATGAGCTTCTGCCATTAGACAACAAAAAAAGAGGCCCCGTTTCCGGGGCCTCTTTCACTGCATGAAGCGAGGTGATTAGAACGACAGACGGACGCCGAAACGGATGCTGCGCGGGTCGGTGAACGTCACACCCTTCTTGAGGAAGTCGGGGTTCGTGGCCGTGGCGCGCGGGTTGTCCAGCTTGCCGATCGGTTCCGGAACCGTGCCGGTTTCCTTGTAGAGGATGCCGCCGCCCGGTCCGCAGATCGCTTCCGGAATGCCGGCGCACGGATCCGCTTCGCTCGAGAGGTTGTAGCGCTCGTCGAGGCGGGTGGCCGACTGGCGGTTGAGAACGTTGAACACGTCGACGAGCAGGTTCAGGCGCGCACGGCCGCCGAGCTGCACCGGGTAACCGACGTGGAGGTCAGCTTCGTACTCCGCCGGGCCACGGCCGAGCGAGCCGCGCGGCACGAGGTAGTACTCGTAGTTCGCGTAGCCGAGCGAGTAGCCGTAAGCGTTGAGCGGAGTGCCGGAGGCGTAGTGAGCGGCGACGCCGAGCGTCAGGCCGTTCATCATGCCCTGGTTGAACGAGTAGCTGCCGTGCAGCTTGAACTGGTGGGTGCGGTCGTTCGACAGCTTGCCGTCCGCGTTGATGAGGAAGTCAGCGTAGTCGAACGCGGAGTTGATGTTCGGATCGAGCTGACCGGTCGAGACCTGGTAAACGCCGTCGTAGTTGCCTTCGAGGCGCGACCAGAGGTAGCTCGCGAAGATCTGCGCGTTGTCCGAGAAGCGCTTGCGGGCGTGGACTTCGAAGCCCTTGAAGTCGCGCTTCACGTCCGGCGCAACGGCCGGCTCGTAATCGTAATAGGCCATCGCTTTGCCCGAGCCCTGGCCCGGGTTGGCGATGTGATACGAGCCGCTGACCGGATCGAGGAAGTCTTCCACGACGCGGCCGAGCTTGCGGTAGGTGCCCTGGACGCCGATGGCGAAGTTACCGGCGAGCTCCTGGTCGTAGCCGAGGAGAAGCTCGTCGATGTACTGGCCCTTCAGGTCCGGGTCGACCGGGGTGGCGCCGCCGAGAAGGCTGGTGCGCGCCGGAGCGTTCGAGCCGTTGCCGGCCGTAAAGTACGGATCCGGAGCGAGAGCGTTCGGGCTCGGGTCGAAGTTGTAGCAGAAGCACTGCAGCTCGCCGCCGAACGCGCGGATGTTGATGTCCATCGGGATCGATTCGAAGAAGCGGCCGTAGTTGCCAAACAGTTTGCTGCGGCCGTTCTTGAGGACGTCCCAGATGACGCCGACGCGCGGAGCGTAGTTGTCATCGAGCTTGACTGCGCTGGCGCCGAAGCGATCGCCGAGGTCCTGCTGCTCCCAACGGAAGCCGGCGTTCAGGGTGAAGTTCGGCGTGACCTTCCAGGAGTCCTGAATGTACGCGGAGGTGTTCGTCGTTTCCGGCGAAGCGGTCCACGGGGCCAGGATCTGCCAGGTGGCCGGATTTTCGCGATCGAAGCCCGGGGCCTGGTCATTGATGTAGTAACGGTGACGATAGTAGATGTGCTCGGGGTTCTGCGTGATGCGCGAGCTGCGGCGGATGTAGATGCGCTGACCGGCGCCGCCGTTGAAGTTCGCGTTGAAGGCAGAGAGCTTTTCCTGGTCCGCGCCGACCTTGATCTCGTGGTTCGAGAAGTAGCGCGAGATGTCGCCCTTGATGGCGTCGCGATCGAACTCCTGGTCCTGGTGGAACCCGAAGCCGCCGGAAACCGGCTGCGGATGACCCGCCGGAACCGTCTGGTCGATGTACTGCGCGAAAGCCTTACCGGGGCCCTTGGTGTAGTCCTCTTCGTGGTGCGTACCGGCGGTGGCGTTGATCAGCCAGTTGGTGCCGATGACACCCGAGTAACGGCCGATCAGATCGTTGCCGCCCGTGTCGCGGGTACCGGCGTAGGTGATCGGCGGGCCAGCGACCGTGAACACGGCGCCGTCCTGCGAGGACGGGTCACCGAGAACGGAGAAGCTGATGTTGTGATTGCCCGTCACCTGCCATGTCAGCTTGCCGGCGTAGAGGTCGCGGGTGGTGTCGGTGTCGACTTCGGAGCCGATGCCCGGGGTGCCCGGAGCGCCTTCGAGGTCGCGGATGATCGTGGCCGTGCCGGTGTCGTTGACGCGGTTGTACGCGCCGAAGAACCAGAGGCGATCACGAACGATGTAGCCGCCGACGTTCACGCCGTAGTCGAGATGGTCCGACGTGTCGTTGACGGTCGTGGTCGTGCCCGGACGATCGCTGGCCGACGTGTTGTCCGACTGCAGACCGCCGCCCGAACCGTAGCCGAACACTTCGCCGGTGAACTCGTTGCCGCCCGACTTGGTGATGGCGTTGATGATGCCGCCCGTGACGCGGCCGTATTCAGCCGGCAGGCCGCCCGTCTGCACCTGGACTTCCTGAATGAAGTCGAAGTTCAGCGTCTTGCCTTCCGTACCGGTTTCAACGCCGGTCGTGTTCAGACCGTCGATGATGTACTGGTTCTCGGCGCCCGTCGAACCGTACACAGTGGTACCTGCTGCGTCCGTGCTGGTGCCCGGAGCCACCTGCGCGACCGCGTAAAAGTCGCGCGCCATTGGCAGCGAGCGAATCGTTTCGGACGTGACGTTCGCGCCGGTCTGGGTCGTCGTGACGTCAACGACCGGTGCCGCCGCGGTGACGGTGATCGTCTCCGCAACCGTCGACGCATGCATCTGCAGCTCGAGCGTCGTGGTGCGGTTCAGGCTCACCGCGAGATTGTTCTGCTGCAAAGGCGCATAGCCGCTGAGATTGGCGCTCAGCGAATACGTGCCCGGCGGCAGGCTGAGAAAACGGAACTCGCCGTTCGAGTCCGTGACCGCTACCTTCGTGCCCTGCGCAGCTGGTGACTTCAGCTCCACGGTCACGCCAGGAACGGGGCTCGTGTTGTCGGTAACCCTTCCGGCTACCGCACCGGTGGTGGTCGTCTGCGCGAACGCAGCCGGCACCAGCAATGCCAGCACGAGCGGAACAATGATCATTAACTTCCTGCTCATGTAGTCCCCTCCTTAAAAATGTACCCATGCGAATCGTCCCGGAACGGGCGCTGAACCAGGACGTTCGGCTTTACTGGGCGGTGATTAGATCGTGGGCTCTCCAGAGATGTCAATTCGGGAGGTTGTTCCGGAATCGAAATGCCTCATACCCTGTGGAGCCACGGCTCCCGCTCCCTCTCTCTGCAAACGCGGACGCAGCGGCCAATCGGCGCGCAGCGGGAGCTAAGTGGCTGATGCGGGAGTGAGATGCACGCAGGGCGCGGAAAACCGCCGCGGTGAACGATTCGAAAAGCCGGACGAATCGATTCAACGAACCGCGCAGGAAGCGCTCGCGCGCGTGTTACAGAAAGGCGCGGAGGCTCACTGCTGCGCGCGCGTCGTGAACGCAGACTTCACGCGTTTGCCGCCGTCGTCGAACGTCGCCACGCCGCGCAGCAACACCGACGTCACGACCTGCCCTTCGTTCGTCATCACCAGCGGCTGCACCCACGCGCGCAGATTCACCGTCGTCGCCTCGCGCGGCGCGACCGTCGTATTGAATACGTGTCGCACGCGCGGCAATGCATACGCGCCCGCCACACCCATCGTCTCGATCTCGACGCTGCGCAGCACGAGCGGACGATCGAAGCGATTGGCGATCTTCAGCTGGTAATCGACGGGCACGCGCGTCGCGGTCTCCGCAAGCAGCGCAGCGACAGACGAAGTCTGCTCAATGGATACAGCCGGTCCGCTCGAAGTCGACGATGCGCAAGCCGCAGCGATCAGTACGAGAACGACGATGACTTTGCGCATTGCGTCCGCCCCTTCAAAAAGAAAGGTGGAGCCGAAGCTCCACCTTTCACAACATCAAACGTCGGAATCAGAACGTGAAGCGTGCAAAGAGACGAACCTCGCGCGGATCCTGATACGTGTTCGGCTGGCCGTAACGCGGATCGGGAGTGAGGCCGAGGGCGACCTGACGGGCGCGCTGCGCGGCCGCGTCGAAGCCTTTGAAGAAAGCCGCTGCCTGCGCCGCATTGCGTGCCGAGCCTGCAGTCGAACCGCCGATGATGCACTTGCTCGTGCTGCCTTCGTCGGCGCAACCCGGATCGCGCAGCAGGATGCTGGTCGTGCTCCAGATCGGATAGATGTTCGTCGCCTTCTTTTCGTCAAAGAGGTTCAGAACGATGCCGCCGACCTGCAGGCCGAAGCGGCCAATGCGGAACGTGTGAGCGATGTTGAGATCCGTCTGCGTGATGGCCGGCGTGCGGCCCATGTCATTGCGGCCGAACGGGAAGATCGGCGCGCCCTGGAAGCGCATCTCGGTGGTGGTCGGAGTGCCGCTGTAGTAGTACTCGCTGACGCCGACCGTGGTGCCCCACGGCGCTTCATACGCAACCTGCGCTTTGGCCTGATGCGGACGATCGCCGCCCAGCGGACCTTCCAGCGCCTGACCTTCCTGATTGAAGAGCATGAAGAGGCTGTCGAACGAACGATTGACGTTCGGCGAAGTACGAGCCGAGCCCGGCGTCGTCGTGACTTCGTCGGAGTTCGCCAGACCGGAGTAGTTGCCACGCAGGCGGCTGTACAGATAGCTCGCGTGCGCCGACCAGCGGTTCGAGAAGCGTTTGGTGAGCTCGAATTCGAAGCCTTCGTAATCGCGCTTCGCTTTCGGCATGGCCGGGCAGCTCGCGCAACCAGCTGCTTCGAGAATCTTCTGCGCAACACCTTCGCCCGGGTTGGCGATGAAGAATTCTTCCGCTTCCGAGCCGTCGTCGAAGAAGACGTGCACGCCGACGTCTTCAATCGTGCGCACGAGGTGCTTGTTCACGTAGCGGAAACCGCCGGCGAGAGTGTTCGTGAGCTCCTGCTGGAAGCCGAGCGAGTACTCACGCGACTCCATCGGCTGGAGGTTCGGATCGACGAGCGGAAGATCGGACGCATTCGACGGATGGCGGAGATCGACGCCGCCCGGCGTGTTCAGCACCATGCCGTTGCACGTCGGTTTGATGGACGGATTGTTCGTGACGTTCTGGCAACCGCCGTTCTGCCACTTCGTCCAATCCGGATCTTCGATGTTGAAGCCCCAGTAGATCCACTTGTCGCCGCCGAACGAGCCGCGCGGCATTTCGAGTTTGGTGATGTCGTAGAAGACGCCGTAGCTGGCGTAGGCCTTGGAGCGGCCGTTGCCGAACAGGTCATACGACGCGCCGAGACGCGGCGCGAGCTTGTCCTTGTAGTCGAAGTTGATCGCGTACTGACCGGTGATCGGCACGCCCGTGCCGAGGTTGTACGCGGGAACTTTTTCGGACTCGCTGCGGACGCCGAGGTTCAGCGTGAGGCGGTCCTGAAGCGTGGTCCACGAATCCTGCAGGAACACGCCGTTGACCTTCTCTTCGACGTTGCCGGTGGTCTGGAACGTATAGACCGCCGCCGAACCGTACGTGCCTTTGCCGTTGCAGAAGTCGCAGACCTGACCCCAGAACGGCTGCACGAGATAGTTCTGCTGACCGCGCAGCACTTCATTTTTGATCTTGTCGTACTGCACGCCTGCTTTGAAGCGATGCGTGCCGGCGAAATTCGGATACCACGATGCGTCGAGGTTCAGGTTGTCGCGAATGTACGCGTCGCGCTGCGAGGCGCTGTTGGTGGGGATGCTGTTGAAACCGCCGGCGCGGAAGAGGCTCGACGGGATGTTCGCGCTGGGGAAGGTCGTCGCGCTCAGCGAGTTCGCGAAGACAATACGAGGATCCGCCGAGATGCCGCTTTCGGTGAAGTTGCGGAAGAAGCGGCCGCCGCGACCGGAGATGTACCAGTTCGGCGTGGGAACGAAGTCGGCGTAACCGGATCCGGTCCAGTTGGCGAGCTCCGCGTCCGGCGAAAAATCAGTGTTCTCGTTGCCGGTGCGTCCGCTCGCCGCGGGAAGCAGGTTCTCCTGCTCGTAGCCGCTGTTGTTGTACGTCGCTTTCCAGAGGAACTTCGAGCCGACCGCGCCGTTCAAGCTGCCCACCCAGTTGTTGCGGGTGAAGTCCTGCGAGTACGTGCGCGTCGTGCCGGTGGAGGTGAAGGTGACGGTGCGATCGACGGTCTGCTGCCACGGCTTGTAGCCGCCGAAGAACCAGATGCGATCGCGAAGGAGCGGTCCGCCGATCGTGAACTCCGGCTCGGACAGCGTGCGCGAATCTTCGCGCGGCGTGAACTGCGTGTACTGCGTCGTGCTGCCAGGTGCGAGAAGGAGGATCGGGCCGCGCGTCATCTGCACGTTCGTCGGGTCGTAGTACGCGCCGCTGCCGCTCAGCCAGTTCGCGTCGCTGTAGTCGATGCCGACCGATCCGCGCAATTCGTTCGTGCCGGTCTTGGTGACAACGTTGATGACGCCGCCAGTGGCGCCGCCGAATTCGGCCTGGTAGCCGCCGGTCTTGACCTGCACTTCATCGACGAATTCCGTGACCAGCGTTTTGCCCTGCACGCCGGTCTGCGGGTTCGTCGTGTCGACGCCGTCCATGATGTAGCGGTTCTCGGAACCGGACGCGCCGTCGATCGAGATGCCGCCGGTCTTGTTGTTCACGTTCGCGGAAGGAGCGAACGTGACGACGCTGGAGAAGTCGCGGCCGCGCGGCAACTGTTCGAATGTTTCCGAACGAATGCTCGTCTGCGCGGCACTCGACGTCACATCCACCAGCGGTGCCTCCGCCGTCACCGTCATCGCCTCGGTCACCGCTCCGACACGCAATCGCATGTCGACCTTCGGAGACTCGCCCAACCTCGCTTCGAGGTTCTTGGCGACCGCAGGCTCCATTCCGGCGAGCGTCGCGGTCACGGTGTAGATGCCAGGCTGGATCGATGGGAATCGAAACCGGCCGCTGCCGTCTGTGGTGGCCGTGTAGCGGACACCTTTGTTGCTGAGGGCTTCCACGGTGACACCGGGCAGAGCTGCACCGGACTGGTCCATGGTGGTGCCCTCGATGGATGAGGTCTGCTCCTGCGCGACAACGGCTGTCGAGAAGAGAAGCAGAAGCAATGCGAGACCGCTCGCAAAACGGTTCATACTGGCCTCCTTCGATTGTTCGGTTACGAGAAACAGAACTGTAAACACATTCGTCTCGTAACGCAACGGTGACGGTTTCGTCACATCGAAGGCCGTTGCCTGTCATCCCGAGCGTGAGCGAGGGACATGGCGGGCGGGCGGTGCGCTGAGGCGGATTCGTGCGCCGCCCGGCCACCCGGGTTCCTCGCTACGCTCGGAATGACATCAGAGCGGGATGTTGCCGTGCTTCTTCGGCGGGTTCTTGTCGCGCTTGTTGCGCAGCATGGCGAAGGCGGTGATCAGTTTGCGGCGCGTGAATCGCGGCTCGATGATCTCGTCGACGTATCCACGCTCGGCGGCGATGTACGGGTTGGCGAACTTCTCTTTGTACTCCGCCACCTTCTCGCTGCGATTCTCCGCCTCGCGATAAAGGATGTTGACCGCGCCTTCCGCGCCCATCACCGCGATCTCCGCGGTGGGATACGCGAAGTTCATGTCGGCGCGGATGTGCTTCGAGTTCATCACGCAATACGCGCCACCGTAGGCCTTGCGGGTGATGACGGTGATCTTCGGCACCGTCGCTTCGGCCAGCGCGTAGAGCAGCTTCGCGCCGTGCACGATGATGCCGCCGAATTCCTGTTCGGTGCCCGGCAGGAATCCCGGCACGTCTTCGAGGACGAGCAGCGGGATGTTGAACGAATCGCAGAAGCGCACGAAGCGCGCGCCTTTGCGTGACGCGTTGATGTCGAGCACACCGGCGAGGAACGCGGGCTGATTGGCGACGACGCCGATGGACTGCCCGTTCAAGCGCAGAAAGCCCACTACGAGATTGCGCGCGAAGTGCTGGTGCACTTCGAGGAAGTGGCCTTCATCGGCGATCGTGCGAATGAGCTCGCGGATTTCGTACGGCTGATTCGAGCTCTCGGGGATGAACGAGTCGAGCTGCGTGTCGACGCGATTGATGTCGTCGTTCGTCTTCGCGCGCGGCGCTTCTTCGAGGTTGTTCGACGGGATGAACGTCAGCAGCTCGCGAATGAGCGCGATGCAATCTTCATCCGACTCCGCGGCAAAGTGCGCAACGCCCGAAACCGAATTGTGCGTGTCGGCGCCGCCGAGTTTTTCCTTTGTCACTTCTTCGTGCGTGACGGTCTTGATGACGTCGGGACCGGTGACGAACATGTAGCTCGTCTTCTTCACCATCAGAATGAAATCGGTGATGGCCGGCGAATAGACTGCGCCGCCCGCGCACGGTCCCATGATCGCGGAGATCTGCGGCACGACGCCCGAGGCGAGCGTGTTGCGCAGAAAAATATCGGCGTAGCCGCCGAGGGAGACGACACCTTCCTGGATGCGGGCGCCGCCGGAGTCATTGAGACCGATCACCGGCGCACCGTTCTTCACGGCCAGATCCATGATCTTCACGATCTTCGCGGCGTGCGTTTCGGAGAGCGAGCCGCCGAAGACGGTGAAGTCCTGTGCGAACGCGTAGACCAGGCGACCGAAGACGGTGCCGTAGCCGGTGACGACGCCGTCGCCGGGGATGCGCTGCTTCTCCATGCCGAAGTCGTTCGAGCGATGGACCACGAGCTGATCGAGCTCCTGAAACGAGCCGGGATCGAACAGCAGCGAGATGCGCTCGCGCGCGGTGAGTTTTCCTTCGTTGTGCTGGCGGTCGATGCGGCGCTGGCCGCCACCGAGCTCGGATTCACGTTTGCGGCGCTCGAGCTCTTCGAGCTTCTGTTCGAGACTCACAGGATGACGTTTCGCTCCGCGGCGAGGCGGCGCATCTCCTCTCTCACATCGTCTTCGGACGGCTTGCGCCGCGCGCGTGGTTTCGTGACGCGCTGACGGGCTTCACGCTCGATCGCATCGACCGCCGCAAAGTCATCGCCCAGCACTTTCACCACCACCAGGATCGCCGTTTCGGCGTCGCCGATCTCCACCAGACCGCGGTCCTCGAGGCGATTCACGATCGCGCGTGCGAGAAATTCGATCCGTTTGTCGGCGGCGTCCATGAGCTGGCGTTCGGCGGTCGCGAACGGCGCGAATTAAAGCATCATCTCCGCGCCGAAGGAACCCGCGCCGTACGGATACCACTCGCCAGCGTGCGCGACCGCATCGATGCGCGCGACGCGAACGGAGGTGGGATAGACGCGCGCGCCGTCTTCGACGAGCACGTGCAGCGTGAGCGCGTCGGGCGGCGCGAGCAGCGCGATGGCGCGCGGACGCCCTTCATCGATTTCCGTGACAGCGCATTCGGCGGCGATGTTCAGCGCGGTGCGCATCGGCCGCACGCGATAGCTGGGGCGATACCAGTTCGGCCACGGCTCGCCATCGGCGCGTTCGATGGGCAGACCTTTGCCGTCGACGCCGCCGGCGGGCTGCACGATGCGCACGTTCGGCGGTGCGATGCCGAGGAGCGACGGAAGGAGCGCCGCGGTGACGGGCGGTGCGAGGCGAAGCCGCGCGGGCGGCTCGCGCTCGGCGAGCTCCGCGCGCTGCAATGCTTCGGCGATGTGGCGGACGTGCTCGAGATCGAACGTGGCGAGATCGATCAGCACGCGCATCCGTTCGCGCGTGAGCGAGAGATGCAGGCGGCGCGTTTCGTCGCGCCACGTGCGGCCTTCACATTGATGCTCGGCAACGCCGTGCGCGAGGATCAGGCGTTCGATGTTCAGCGGTGCGAGCTGCTTCGCGATCGACTCGAGATCGTCGCTTTGCCACGGGTCGTTTTGTGATGCGCGCGCCGGCTCCGGCTGACAGGTGAAGACGCCGTCGGCATCTTCGAGCGCCACGCCATGCTCTTCGATGCGAATGAGCGTGCCGTTTTCCCAACGCGCCGTGCGGCCATGCTTGCGATACGTCATGCGAAGCTCGTGAGCATCACCGGCGCATGCGAGCCGACGAACAGCTCCTGCCCTTCCGACGAACAGATCACGCCCGGATAGCGCAGCGGTTCGCCCGTCGCTCCGCGCAGTGCGCGTGCGACCTCGTCACGCGACTGCCGAATGCGAAACGGCGCGATCGCTTCGCCTTGATGCGTCGCATGCGCTACGTCGATCGTCACCATTTCGGTGAGCGGATCGTACGCGCCGCCGCGGATTAGATTGATTTCAATGTAATCGTCCGGCGGCGCGAACGGCGCGTCGTGCTGTGCGACGACGAGATTGGTCATCCGGCGCAGCGGAAGATCGCGAAACGATTCGCGTCGCCAACGCCGCGGCGGCTCGCGCAGCAAGTCGGCATCTTCGTCGCGCACGGTCAGCCACGATGGCCACTGGAGCGGCGCGTGCCCATGCTCGGCGGCGTGTCCGATTGCTTCGTGCAGCAATACCGCCGCGCTCCCGTTGCGCCAGAGGAAGACGTTGGAGCGGCGGGGCTTGCCCCGCCGG
>DASSMK010000003.1:0-6000 GCA_035688915.1 Thermoanaerobaculia bacterium | reverse complement strand
CCTCGCCCGCCGACGTCGCGCGAGAGCCCGGCGGGCGAGGGCGCCCGCCGCGCCAAAGAACCGTCACCCTTTGCGCGCTGCTCGTCCCTTCCGTCGCCGCAATCGCCCTCTTCCTCGCCCGGCGTGAAGTCGACACCCCGCGAATCCTTTTCTGCGACGTCGGCCAGGGCGACGCCATCGCCATTCGCTGGCGCGACCGGGCCATCCTCATCGACGGTGGCCCGCGCGCGGAGAGCATCGTCCCGCAGCTCGTCGATCGCGGCATCCACCACCTCGACGCCGTCGTCCTCACGCACGCGCATCCCGATCATTGCGGCGGATTGCCCGCCGTCATCGAGCAACTCGGCACCGAGGAAGTGTGGATCTCGCCGCGCCGCTTCTCCGGCGAATGCGCGCAACAGATCCTGGCCAGCTGCCTCACCACGCACACACCCATCCGCATCCTGCGCGCCACCACCACGCGCGATGCCGGCGAACTGCAGATCGAGACGCACCTCCCCACCCTCACCTTCCGCCGCTCCCCCGAGAACAACGCCTCCGTCGTCCTGCGCGTGCACGTGGCCGGCCGGACCATCCTCCTCACCGGCGACATCGAGCGCGAAGCGGAGCTCTGGTTGGCCGACCGCGATCTCCGCGCCGACGTCCTGAAAGTGGCGCATCACGGCAGCCGCAGCTCCACCTCCGAAACGCTGCTCAACGCCGTGCAGCCGCGGCTGGCGTTCATCTCCTGCGGCCGCCGCAATCTCTTCGGCCATCCCCACCAGCAGGTGCTCGACGCGCTCGACGCGCACCGCGTCCGCACGTGGCGCACCGATCGCGAAGGCACGCTGGAGCTGGAGATTCGCGGCGGCCATCTCTTTGTCCGGCCGCAATTTGACACGCCGAATTGACGACCTTAGAGTGTCCTCAACCGGCCATGCACACTACGCTGCTTCGCCTCGGCTTGTGGATTCTGGTGCTCGTGCTGGCGCTGTACGTCCTCCACGACAGCTACGCCGACGAGCCGCTGGGCGAGCTGATTCAGATGAACATGCTGCAGCAGGCGCTCGTCGTCAGCGGCGTCCTCATCGTGGCCGGCATCGTCGTCCGCATCCTCGGCAAAGGCGCGAAAGCCGTCCGCAAGAATCGTTGCAGGGTGTGCAAGACCGAGATCCCGTCGGGCGCGATGTTCTGCCGCGTGCACCTCCGCAGCATGCTCAACGACGAGGACGAGAAGACGCACATGACGCGCGTCCGCCGGTGAGTCAGACTCTCCTCGTCATCGCCGGCCCCACCGGCACCGGTAAATCGGAGCTGGCGTTGCGCCTCGCGCAAACGATCGGCGGCGAGGTCGTGAATTTCGATTCCGTGCAGGTCTACCGCGGCTTCGACATCGGCAGCGCCAAACCGTCGCTGCAGCAGCGCTCTCTCGTTCCGCATCATCTCTTCGACATCGTCGACGCCGACGAAGAATTCAACGCCGCCAACTACGCGCACGCCGCCAACGCCATCATCGGCGCCATTCACGCGCGCGGTCATCGCGCGATCCTGGCCGGCGGCACCTTCTTCTATCTGCGCGCGCTGCTGGCGGGTCTGCCGGAAATGCCGGGACGCAACGACGAAGCGCGTACGCGCATCAAGCGGATCGCCACACGAGCGCGAGGACCGATCTGGCTGCACCGCTGGCTGTCGAAAATCGATCCGCAAAGTGGTAGAAAGATCGCGCCCGCCGACCGGCAGCGCGTGGAGCGAGCGTTGGAAGTGTGGCTCACGAGCGGCAGACCGATCTCGAGCTGGGAACGCCCGGTGACCGACGAGCGTCCGGCCCTCAAGCTGGCCCTGACGCTCGATCGCCAGCGCCTCGGCGCCATGCTCGACGCCCGCGTCGACGCGATGTTCCGCGACGGCTTGATCGAGGAAACGCGCGTCTTGCTGGAACGCTACCCCGCCACCGCCCGCCCGTTCGGTACCATCGGCTATCGCGAAGCCGTGGCCGTCGTGCAGGATGCGATGACGCTGGCCGATGCGATCGCGGAAGCAAAGCGCAGAACGCGGGCTTACGCAAAGCGACAATTGACATGGCTCAGGTCGGAGCGAAATGTGCAGTGGCTCGACGCCGCTGACCGCGAACAGACATTCCGGGCCGCCCTGCGGCTCGTCGAGGGAACGAATTGAACCGACGCAATCTGCTCTTGTTGATGGCGGTGCTGCTCATGGCCGCCCGCTGTGCCACCACCACTCCGCCGCCGCCGATGGTCACGCCGGAAGGCGAAGACCGCTTCGTCATCGATCCGCGCACCGGCTTCGAAGGCACCGTCACGCCGCAGACCGCGCAGAACTTCGAGAACGCCTGGCGCTACCTGCTGGCCGGCAATTACACCGAAGCGCACCGGCGGCTGGCGGAGATCGCGGCAAAAGATCCGCAATATCTCCCCGCCACCCTCGCTGAAGCGGCCATCGACATTCGCGAAGGCCGGCTGGACGTGGCGCGCGATACCGTCGCGCAGATCGTGCGCAACAACCCGACCTACACTGCCGCGCGCGTGTACGAAGCGGAGATCGCGCTGCGCGGCAACGACGCACGGCGCGCGTACGACATCTACAACGCACTAGCCACGCAACCGAACGCGCCGCCCACCGCTGCCGAGCGGGTCGCCGAACTGCGCACGCGCCTCTTCCAGGATGTGTTCACGCAGGCGCAGACCGCCACCGGACCGGCGTCGACGGAGCTGCTGCGCGAAGCGCTGGAGCTCGATCCGGCTTCGAGCAGCGCGCGCGTGCTGCTCGTGCAGCGTCTCGTCGCGCAGAAGGATTTCGACGCCGCGCGCCGCGAGCTCGATCCGCTCCTGGCCACGACGAGGGTCGATCAGCCGGAGGTGCAGGAAGCGCTGGCGGAGATCGACGCGGGCCGCGGACGCTATCAGGAAGCGATTGTCCGCTACGACCGTCTGGCGCGGCGCACGAAAGATCCGCGCTACAACCAGCGCCTCGACGAGATCAAGGAACGGTGGAGCGCGGCGAACATGCCGACGCAGTATCAGGCGGCGCTCGAAAGCGAAGCAATCACGCGCGCCGATTTCGCCGTGCTGCTCTACTGGATCGTGCCGAACATCCGCTTTGCACAGAACCTCGCCACGCCGCCCATCGCCACCGACGTCGCGGACGTCGCCGGCCGCGAAGAAGTGATTCGCGCGATGGCCATCGGCCTCTACGACGTCGATCCCGTGACGCGCCGTGTCAGCCCGATGCGTCCCGTGACCACGACCTCGCTGCAACGCCTCATCCCGCGCCTGCTGTCGCTGCGCGGCGCGGCATGCGCCCGCGGCGTTCCGCAGGATCAGATCGTGAGCGCGTGCGGGATTCAGCTGCCGCAGGGCGCGGATCTGCCGGTGAGCGGAGCGACGGCGAAAGCGTTGTTGGAGAGCCTGGGGAAGGTGTTCTGACCGCCGCCCTTCCTCATAGGCTCATAGGCTCATGGGCTCATAGCAGCACGCGCAGCGCGAGCGACACTTGATCGTTCGGGTCGCACCGGTGAAACTCGCGCGGCGGCTCACGACACACGCCACAACGCGCGAGCTTCGCGCTCGCGACGCCCGCGCTACTCTGAGCCTATGAGCCTATGAGCCCATGAGCCTGGGGCGGGCGGGCGGCGGCGGCGGCTCAAAACAACGTCATCCGCGGCAACCCAAACCGCTCGCGCACCAGCCGGCGGAGGTTCGCCTCCTCCGTCCGCGCCCGCGTCTTCTCGTCGAGCGTCGTTCCCGCGAGCGCGCGCGCCACATCCGCGCGAATCGCCTCAGCCTCAGCCGGATGCGCCGCCAACAGCGCGTCGATCATCTCGTGCTCCAGCTCCATCAGCCGCTCCTCGATGCGCGGGATGCTCGACTCCTTCACCAGCTCCCGCACCCGCGCCGGCATCTCGCCCGCCACGCCCGATTCCGCGAGCGCTTCCGCCAACGCGTCGAGCAGCGGTCCCGCGCCTTCTTCCGGCGTCGATGAGCCTTCGCCCACCTGCAGTGCGCGACGCTCCTGCCACAGCTCCTTCACCGAATGCCGGCAGTACGACAGGCTGCTGATCGTTTTCCGGCGTCCGCTCGTCTCGTTCTTTTCGAACACCGCGTCGATCGCTTCAATCACCACCGGCAGCGGAATCCCTTCCGCCTGCCACTTTTTCATCAGCTCCCAATCCTTCGGGGAGACGATGAACGGCGTCCCGCGCCTCAGCGCGAAATGCGCTTCGATCTCGTCGAAATAACCCACCGTCACGGCCGCGTACCGTATCCCGCCGCCGAGTCGTTTACAATCTTGTCCTCGCAAGCCCCAGGAGCATCGGATGGAACCCGTCCCGCCCCGCGCGGAAGTCACTGTCTACTCGCCTCTTTTCTCCCCTTCCCGTCACCCGCTCCAGGGAGAAGCGGTGTCCATTGGACGTGCCTCGGACTGCGCCATTCCCATCAAAGACCGTTACCTCTCCCGCAAACATGCGGAGATCGTTTCGGTCGGCGGCGCGTGGGTTCTCAAGGATCTCGGCAGCGCGAACGGCACGTATCTAAACGGCGCGCGCGTCGAGCGTGACGAGCATCTCCGCCCCGGCGACCGCATCCGCCTCGGCGACACCGAGATCGTCTTCGAAACCACCGAGCGCAACACCGATCGCTTCATGGCCATCGCCGAGACGACGGCCAATCCGACCATCGCCATCCCCATCCAGGAAATCGATCGCCCCGACGCGCACGACATCTCGCGCCTGCAGACGCTCACGCAGCTCGCGCGCGAGCTGATCGAAGACCGGCCGATGGAAGAGCTGTTCGGCTACATCGTCGACCGGATCATGGAGCACCTCCATCCGTCGCGCGCCGCCATCGCCCTTCTCGGCCCGGACGGCAAGTCGTTCGCGAAAGTGGAAGTGCGCCGCCAGGACAAGAACGACGCGAGCGAGCTGACCATCAGCCACACGCTGCTCGCCGACATGATCGAAGAGAAGAAAGCGCTCGCCTTCATCGACGTCAGCGTCGACGAGAAGCTGAGCCGCGCGCAGTCGATCATCATGCAGGGCATCCATTCGATCCTCTGCGCACCGCTGACCATCGGCCAGTCCGTGGTCGGCGTGCTCTATGTCGACTTCCTCTTCACGCAGCGCGCGATCTCCGAAGAAGACGTACGCCTCGTCGCGCACATCGCGCGCTTCGCCGCCATCAAGCTCGAAACGACGCGCCTGCGCGAAGAAGCGATCCAGAAGCGGATCATGGACGAGGAGCTGCGCACCGCCTCGATGATCCAGCGCCGCCTGCTCCCGCCCGCGCCGGACGGCATCGACGGCTACACGTTCGTCGGCCGCAACCAGCCGTGCCGCACCGTCAGCGGCGATTACTACGACTTCATCATCCGTCCCGACGGCCGCATCTACTTCGTCATCGGCGACGTGAGCGGCAAAGGCGTCACCGCCGGTCTGATGATGGCCGGCCTGCAGGTCGCCTTTCGCATCTTCTCCAAAGCGGATCCCGATCCCGCCACGCTCGTGACGCAGCTCAACGTTGCGCTGCGCGAAAACCTCCCGCGCTCCAAATTCGTGACGCTCTTCCTCGGCCGCCTGGACACGAACACCGGCACGATCGAATACGTGAACGCCGGCCACACGCCGCCGCTCTGGCTGCGCAAGGATTCCGTCGACGAGCTCGTCGACAGCGATCTCCTCCTCGGCGTCATTCAGGAAGCGCAGTTCGCGAATCGCACGCTGCAACTGCAGCCCGGCGACTCGCTCGTGCTCTACACGGACGGCGTGACCGAGGCGCGGAACGAGAGCGACAACGACCTCGGCTCGACGTCGATCGGCGAAGCGCTGCGGCCTCTGCACGGCGCGCACGCCGAAGCGATCGCCGATTCCGTCAACGACACCGTGCTCGCGCACGTCGGCGATGCCGAAAATCTGGATGATGACGTGACGCTGCTCGTGGTTTCACGCGCGCGCTGAAGCCCTCGCGCTGCTCTTTGGAGCGGCGGGGCGTGGCCCGCCCAAAAAAA
>DASSMK010000002.1:0-11290 GCA_035688915.1 Thermoanaerobaculia bacterium | reverse complement strand
CGCGGCGGTCACGCCGTCGGCGATGACGCCACGAAACGTGGGGCGTCCCGTGCTGCGGCCGAAGCCGCGGTAATCGAAGAAAAAGACGTTGAAACCGGCGGCGAGCAGATGCGGAATGATCTCGGCGCTGATGGTGAGGTTGCCTTTGTTGCCGTGGCAGAAGAGGCCTGTGGCCACCGGATTTTCGGCGCGGCAATACCAGCCGTAGAGCAGCTCGCCGTCTGGCGTTTCGATCCAATGCTCTTCGACGGCACTTTCGGGGATGCCGTAGTCAGCGGGATTCCAGCTCTTGACGGGATTCGGATCGGGCTCGAACAGTTGCGTGTGGCGGTAAATGCGCCGCGCAATTTCCGCGGCCATGACAGCGGCGCCGCTCAAGAGAAGAGGCAGCGCCGCCGATTCCGCCAGGCTTCGTTTTCGTTTGCGCATCACCTAAATCCCTTCTGTCGAGCCATAGCTGAGCAAGAGTTTTGCCGTGCTACAGTTCGCGCCGGTGACGTACGGTGAATCGCGGCTCCGTGTGCGCTACAAAGAGACCGATCAGATGGGCATCGCCCATCACTCGAACTACATCGTCTGGTTCGAGATCGGACGCACGGATCTCTGCCGCGCCGCGGGTTTTCCGTACACCGAAATCGAAGCGCGAGGCTATCTGCTCGTGGTCACCGAGATCCACTGCCGGTATCGCGCGCCGTTCCGCTACGACGACGAGGTGTTGATTCGCACGCGCGTGGCGGAGGCGGTGAGCCGCGCCATGACGTTCGAGTACGAACTGTTCGCGGGCGAGGAGTTGCGCGCGACAGGATCATCGAAGCACATGTGGGTCGATCGCCAGACGCGCAAGCCGGTGCGCGCGGATGCGGCGGTGATGGAGGCGTTCGCCGCGCTCAGAGCTTCGTGAAGCCTTCCTTCATGTACTCGCTCGGGTTGCTCGAGAACGTCCGCTTATTCTCTTCGGACGAGAAGTAGAAGATCTTCCCTTTGAACTCGACCGTCGGCGTGGATGCGCGGATGGAGATCTTGCTGCCGTCGATCGGATCCATGGCGATGGCGGGCGAGAAGGGGAGATTCGCGCGCAGCTTTTCGTCTTCCGGACTCATGACGACGGGTGTGGGCGTTTCCCACGGCATCACCTTCGGCTTCGGCGGCGGCGCTTCATCCTGCAGGACGGACGGCTGCTGCAACTGCGCCGGACGTGGCGGCACGTTATCGATGGTCTGCATCTGCGCGGCGGCAGTGGCGGACGGCGGAGCGGTGCTCGCGCCGCGGCTGCATGCGGTGGCCGCGAGTGCGGCGAAGGTCAGTACGGCAAAGCGCCTCATCGGTAGCGAACGAGTTGCGAATCGTACGCCATCTCGTTCGGATTCACCGGCTCGGCCGGCGCCGGGCCGGCGCGTCGTAGACCGTGCGACGGAATGCTTGCAGCGAGCCGCCGTATGTGGCGTCGTAAACGGCACGCGAGTAGTAGAGCGCGATGTCGCCGCCGGCGCCTGCCAGAAACGGAGCGAAATCGCGGGCGTGGAGGGCGGTGGCGATGCTCGGGCGCTGCTCGAGGACGTTCGTGCTGCGATCGATGCGCGTGAGGTTCAGCACCGCGGTTTCTGATTCGCCGCTGGCTGCCCAGGCCACGATGTAGCTGTCGCGTGTGAAGGCGATGGACGGCGCGACATCGGCGTAGCCTTGCTCGCCGAGGAGAGTGCCGGCTGCAGCGGAGGTTGGAACGAGCGCGCCTTCCTGCAGCAGTTTCTTCGCTTCAACGCGGCCCAGCGATGGCGGTGCGCCGTCGGCGGAGCGATAGGCGACGACGAAGTCGCGGCCGTCGGAGGCGACGGCGGGATGGTGCTGCATGCGCGTGCCGGTGGCGACTTTGATCGGTGTGCCGACGGCGGTGCCGTTCGCGACCACGCGAATGGCGAAGACATCGAACAAATTCGCACCCGGCCATTGCGAGTAGGCGTCGCCTTCGGACCACGCCACGAGAAAGTCGGTGCCGTTGCTGGCTGCGGCGAGCTCGAAACCAGCGTGCGCGGCGGCAAGGATGTTCGGCACGGCGTCGATGCGCGTGCCGTCGCGCGTGAAACGAACGGCCTTTACATCTACGTCGGAGTAGGCGACGAGCAGATGCTGGCCGTTCCACGCCAGCGTTGCGTCAATGGCTTCTGCGACGACGATCGCTTCGCCGTCGATTGCTCCGTCGTGCGTAAAGCGCTGCAGCATTACGTGCGCGAGCGAAGCATCGCCATCGAGCCAGAGCAACGCGTAGCCGCCGCCCATCGACACCACGTCCGCACCAAACCCGCGCTCGACCGCCTCGGCCACCGCGATCGGTGTGCTGTCGATCGCGGCGCGGCTTTCGTGGGCGGTCATGATGCGGATAGTGTGCTCCGTCAGACGCTCGCTCCAGACGACGAGCGCTTCGTCGCCATTACGCGCCGCGCGCGGCTGCTCCTGCGGCGCGTGCGCAAGCGCAATGAGCGAGGGCTCTGTCGCGGCGAGTGAGGCTTCGTCAATGACGGCGGCCACTCCATCGCGATCGCCCTGGACGCCCGGTTCGCTCCACGCAAAGGCGAGCGCCTGGCCGTTCCATGCGCCGCGAACGACCGGCGCGATGCGATGCAGCACAGTGTGCGGCTGACTGTCGCCACCATTCGCGTCGAAGCGAACGATGGAGATGCGCCCATCGACGAGCGTGCTGAAGAAAGCGACGAAGCGATCGCCCGCGGCGATGACGCTGACGCGGCCGTCGTCATTATCGAGCGGCACGTCGGGCAACGTCTTCACGACAAGTGTTTGCGGATCGACGATGAGTCGGCGCAGCGCGACATCTGTGTAGACGATTGCGAACTGGCCGGCTGCGTACGCGACGTCGAAGTTGCCGGCGAACGTTCCGTTGCGCGTGGCCACAATCGCGGCGTGCGCGTCGATGGCCACGCCGTTCGTGTCATAGCGCAGAACATTCAACGTGGAGCTGCCCGCCGCATCGACGCGCGGCGCATCGTAGAAGAGCGCGAAGCCGTCGCCGGTGGCGGCGAGCAATCCCGCAGAGGGAACGGTGAGATCGCGCGCGACGACCTTGCCGCGCGCATCGAGAATCGCAGCGAAGACGTGATCGCCGCTCGAGTAAAGAAACATCGAGCGGCCGCCCGCAGTGACGAGATTCGATTGCACCGCACCGTCGAACAACTCCTCCGGCGGCGCGACGAGGTTGCCCTCACGATCGAGTGCGGCGGACGTGACGCGGTTGCGCATGTTCGTCCAGAGCACCACGTAAGACTCGCCCGTCCAGGTGACGCTCGTCGCACCGGCGCCGCCGTTGCCGAGGAAGCGCTGCGAATTGGCGATGCGCGCGCCGGTCGCGTCAATGCGGCTCACGGAAAGTGCCGCGCCGCTGCTGCTCAGCGTCGTCCAAGCCACGAGTGATTCAGAGCCGGAGGAGGCGATGGCCTGCACGAGCTGCTCGCCCGCAGCGGCAATGACCGGCGGCGCAACGACGGCGCGTTCTGGTCCGGCGACGAGCGCCGGGAACACGGGCAACGCGATCAGGGAGAGGAGAACTGCGACCGTGAAAGGGGTTCGCATGGGGGTGAACGCGATGACTCGCGCTGCGTTGGTGCCCGGGACTGGAATCGAACCAGCACCCTCTAATGAGGACAGGCTTCTGAGACCTGCGCGTCTACCAATTCCGCCACCCGGGCAAGAGGGACCGCGATTGTATTGGCATCGCCCGGAATGTCAATTGCTGAGACGAAATTCCTGACGACGCTTCCGGTTGCTGAGCGAAACGACTATTCTCCATATAAGACGCGCCGATGTCTTCTTCCCCGCCTGACGTGATGGTCACACCCCGTGAAAAGTATTCGAACGAGATCTGGAACGTCCCGAACTCGCTGACGCTGTTCCGCATCTTCCTGGTCCCGTTCCTGGTCGTGGTCCTGCTGACGAAGTTCTCGGGCCGCGAGTACGCCGGTCTGGCCATCTTTCTCGTCGCCGCCATCACCGACTTTTTCGACGGCTGGGTCGCACGCCGCTACGGCAAGGTGACGCGCATGGGCGCGCTGCTCGATCCGATCGCCGACAAACTACTGATGTCCGCCGCCTTCATCTCGCTCGTGGAGATGGATCCGAAGCACGTGCCGGCGTGGATGGTGGTGATCATCATCGGCCGCGAATTCGCCGTCTCCGGCCTCCGCTCCATCGCCGCCCAGCAAGGCGTCACCATCTCCGCCTCACCCCTCGGCAAAGGGAAGATGATCTCGCAGGTCGTCGCCATCTCGCTCCTCATCCTTGGCTATGAGTTGGGCGAACTGCAACGCATCGGAACGGTCGCCTTGTGGGCGGTGATGCTCTTCGCACTCGCCTCGGGCGTGGACTACTTTATTAAGTTCGCGCGGGCGGTGTTGCTGGATCGGGAGTCGTAGAGTCTCCGAGTCGCAAAGTCTCCGAGTCTTCAAGTCTCAGAGGAGCCGCTTCAATGGGCAGCTTTTCCTCTGCGACTTGACGACTCGACGACTCTGCGACTCGTCACTCAATCATCATCCGATACACATCGTTCTTCCTCATCCCAAACTTCTCCGCCACCGCCTTCACCGCGTCGTTGCGGCGCATGCCGCTGTCGCGCAGGCGTGCGAACTCGGCGCGGATGTCTTCCGCTGACGCTTCTTCGCGCGCTGCTTTCGGTGCCGCGAAGACGAGCGTGATCTCGCCGTAGACGCGATCGCGCTGCTGCAACTGCGCGAGCACTTCGGAGATGCGGCCGTGGATCAGCTCTTCGTGCAGCTTGGTCATTTCGCGGGCGACGGTGACATCGGTGTCGCCGAGGACTTCGAGGGCGTCTTGGAGGGAAGGGATGAGGCGTTCGGGCGATTCGTAAATCACCACCGTATGCGCGAGCTCCGCGGCGCGACGATAGAAATCGAGCCGCTCGCCCTGGCGGTGCGGGGTGAAGCCGAGGAAGGTGAAGGGGAGGGGCGGGATGCCGGAGGCGACGAGGGCGAGCACGCCGGCGAAGGGGCCGGGAATCGGCACCACCTCCACATTTCGCTCACGTGCGAGATGGACGATGCGATAGCCGGGATCGGAGATCACCGGCATGCCTGCGTCGCTCACCAGCGCCAGCGTCTCGCCTTGTTCGACGCGTGCGATCAGCGCCTCCGCCTTCGCGTCCTCGTTGTGCTCGTGATAGCTGTCGGTCGGGCGATCGATGCCGAAATGCGTGAGCACCTTGCGCGTGTGGCGCGTGTCTTCGCAGAGGATCAGATCGGCCGATTTCAACGCTTCCACCGCGCGCGGCGGAAAGTCGGAGAGATTGCCGAGGGGCGTGCCGACGATGAGGAGCCGTCCGCTCATGAGGTCCTCGCTGCGAATGCGCGCGACAACAGGATGGCCGCGCTCGATGCGACGTTGAGCGACTCCACGCGGCCCGACATGGCGATCGCGAGAGGCGTGGCCACATTCATCAACTCGGAGGAAACGCCAGTCCCTTCGCTGCCAAAGACGAGAATGGCGTCGTGCGATGGAGGATCGCTGCGCGTGCCGCGCGCGTCGGCGGCGAAGAGCGGGACGCTGCTTTCGATCAATTCTTCCGCGGAGATGTTCGCCACCGGCACCGTCAGGATTGCGCCCGCGGTCGAACGAATGGTCTTCGGCGCGAACGGATCGGCGCAGCCGGGCAGCAGCAGCACGCCCGCCGCATCGAACGCTGCCGCGAGTCGGATGATCGTGCCGACGTTGCCGGGATCCTGCACCGCATCAAGCGCCACGATGATGCGGTCGCGCTGCGAGAGGATCGCGTGCGCGTCGGTGCGCGGCCGCGCGAAGAGTCCGATGACGCTCTGTGGCGAACGCGTCTCCGCGAGCTGATCGAACAACGCGTCATCAAACGCGACAACCGCTGGAGCGGCGGGCGCCTCGCCCGCCGGTCTTGTCGCGACAATGCCGGCGGGCGAGTCCGCCGCTCCAACTCTCGTCGCCAGTGCCAACGGTTTCCAGCCAGCCTCGATCGCATCGGCAACCGGCTTCGGACCTTCGATCACGATCTCGTCGCGATGCTCGCGGATCGCGTCGCGAATGCGTTTGAACAGAGGATTCTGCCGGCTCGCGATCGTTTTCATTAGAATGCGCCGCCGATGATACTGAAGCTCATCAAAGCGGCGACGGCGACCGCAAAACTCTCGCCGCTCTCCGCGCTCTGGACCTTTCCGAGCATCCTTCTCTCCGCGTTCGTGATCGCTTGGGGAGCGGAAGCGGCCCAGTTCCTCATCTCACAAGGTCTGGCTCTGGCCATTCTGGCGTGGCTGCAGACGCTGCCCGAATTCGCCGTCGAAGCGGTCATCGCCTGGAACGCCGGCAAAGATCCGTCGCAGACGCATCTCGCCATCGCCAACTTCACCGGCAGCCTTCGTCTCCTCGTCGGCCTCGGCTGGCCGATGATCTACTTCGTCGCCGCCGCATTCGGCTGGAAGCGCGCCGGCCGCAAGTTCCTCACGCTCGAGTTGGAAGACGAACACTCCGTGGAGATCTTCGGCCTGCTGCTGCCGATCCTCTACTTTCTCTTCATCTGGTGGAAAGGCTCGCTGAGCATCTGGGACGCGATTCCGCTCTCGCTCTTCTACTTCGCGTATCTCTGGATTCTCTGGAAGATTCCACCGAAAGAAGAGAGCGAAGAATCGCTCGAAGATCTCGGCTCCATTCCGCGCCACATCCTCACGCTCGCCCCGCGCATGCGCAACGCCGCCATCTGGGCCCTCTTCGTGGCCGGCGGCGCGATCCTCTACTTCTCCGCGCATCCGTTCCTCGACTCCATGCTGGCGATCGCCGCGTCGCTGGGCGTCTCCACGTTCGTCTTCGTGCAATGGGTGGCGCCGTTCCTCTCCGAGTTTCCGGAGAAGCTGAGCGCGTTCTACTGGGCGCGCAAAGTGCGCACGGCCAACGTGGCGCTGATGAACATGGTTTCGTCGAACATCAACCAGTGGTCGATCCTCTCGGCCATGATTCCGGTGCTGTTCGTGATCAGCGCGGGCGAACTGAAGGCGCTGCATTTCGACGCCTTCCAGCGCCACGAAATCCTCCTCACCATCCTGCAGAGCCTCCTCGGCTTTCTCCTGCTCCTCAACTTGCAGCTGGTGATGTGGGAGGCGCTGATCCTCTTCGTGTTCTGGCTCGTGCAGTTCTGCATCCCGAGCTTCCGCGAGGAGATGATCTGGATCTACACGGCGTGGTGCGCGCTGGAGATCGTGAAGATGCTCTTCGCGCGCAAAGCCCCCGCCGCCTGGACCGCCTTCCGCCGCACGCTGGACTCGCGTTTCGCCACAAGCGCGGAAGGGTGATACAAAGCGTAGATTCGCAGTCCCTGATGCGACGATGACGACGACCGAGACACAGATCCGCTTTTCCGATCGCGTGACCGCGATGCAGGAATCGCCCACGCTGGCGGTGCTGAATCGCGCCACCGCTCTGATCGCGCAAGGTGTGGACGTCGTCGACTTCGGCCCGGGCGAGCCCGATTTCGCCACACCGCGCAACGTCTCCGAAGCCGGCAAGCGCGCCATCGATCTCGGCCAAACGAAATACACGAACGCGAGCGGCACGAACGCGCTGCGCGAAGCCATCGCCGCCCGCTACAACGACACCTACGGCACCCGCCTCGGCCGCCAGCACGTCATCGCCGGCAACGGCGGCAAGCAGGAGCTCTTCAATCTGATGATGGCGCTCGTCCGCGAAGGCGACGAGGTGATCATCCCGTCGCCGTACTGGGTGAGCTTCCCCGATCAGGTCTCCTTCGCCGGCGGCAAACCGGTCTTCGCCGAAACGAATGCGGACGAGCAGTTTCGCCCCACGCTCGCCGCCATCGCAGCAGTGGCTTCCGATGCCACGCGCGGCGTCATCCTCAATTCACCCTGCAATCCGACCGGCGCCGTGATCCGCGAATCGGAGCTGGAAAAAATCGTGGAGTGGTGCGCGTCGCGCGGCGCGTTCCTGGTCTTCGACGAGACGTACGAGTTCTTCGTCTACGACGGCCACCGCCACGCCTCGGCCATGAAGTGGTTCGAGCAATATCCCGAGACCGTGATCGTGGTGAACTCGATGTCGAAGACGTTCGCCATGACCGGCTGGCGCCTCGGATACGCCGTCGCGCATCCCGACATCATTACCGCCCTCGGCAAGATCCAAAGCCACTCGACCTCGAACCCGAGCTCCATCGCGCAAGCCGCGGCACTGGAAGCACTGCGCGGCGGCCGTGACGAAGTGCAGAAAATGTACGAGGCCTACTGCGAACGCCGCGCATGGCTCGTTCCCGCGATCAATGCCATCGACGGCATCTGCTGCGCCGACCCTGACGGCGCGTTCTACGTCTTCCCCGACATCAGCGCCTTCTTCGGCCGCGGCACGATCCACGACTCACAATCGTTCGCGTCCTACCTCCTCGACGAAGCGCGCGTGGCCGTTGTCCCCGGCGGCGCGTTCGGCAACGACCGCTTCGTGCGCATCAGCTACGCGACGTCGATGGAGCGGATTCAGGAAGGCGTCGCGCGGATCGAGCGGGCGTTGGGGAAGTTGTAGGCGGCGCTATCGCGCGCCGCCGTCCCCACCCCCAGGGAAGTTCCCGCCCATCCCGTCGGTTCCGATCTCCGGTCTAAAACCGTTTGAAGGAGATTCCGTGAAGAAGATCATCACGACCACGATGGCTGTCGCGCTCGTTTCGGCGTTTGCGATGGCTCAGGACAAGCCGGCGACGGCTGCGGCGCCGAAGGCTGCCACGCCCGCGACTGCTGCGGCCGCCACTACTGCAGCGACCGATCCCATCGTCATCGCCGCCGGCGACATGACGATCCGCCAGTCGGAGTTCGAAGGCGCGCTCGCCACGCTTCCGGCTGAATACCAGCAGTACGCGTCCGGCCCTGGCAAGCGCCAGTTCGCGGAAGACTACCTCCGCATGAAGATGCTCGCGGCCGAAGGGCTGAAGAACGGGCTCGACAAAGATCCGCAGGTCCTCGCGCAGCTCGACCTCATGCGCGAAAACCTCGTCGCCAACGCGCAGATCGAGCGCCTGCAGAAGGCCGTCACGGTCTCAGACGACGAGTTGAAGAAAGCGTACGAAGCGCACAAGAACGAGTACGAGCAGGTCAAGGCGCGCCACATCCTGGTCGCCTTCAAAGGCAGCCCGGCCGCGCAGGCCGGCAAGCCCGAGCTGACCGAAGAGCAGGCCAAGGCGAAGGCCGAAGACCTCCGCAAGCAGATCCTGGCCGGCGCGAACTTCGATGAGATCGCCAAGAAAGAATCCGACGACACCGGTTCCGGCAGCCGCGGCGGCGACCTCGGCGCCTTCGGCCGTGGCCAGATGGTCCCCGAGTTCGAGCAGGCCGCGTTCTCCGGCAAGGTCGGCGAAGTGCTGCCGATCGTCCGCTCGCAGTTCGGCTACCACATCATCAAAGTCGATTCGCACGACACCACGTCCTTCGACCAGGTGAAGGCGAACCTCGAAAAAGCCGAGCGCCAGCGCAAGATGCAGGAAACGCTCGACGCGATGAAGACCAAGGCCAACGCGAAGTACAACGACGCGTACTTTGGTCCCGCCACGCCGGCTCCGACGGCGGGCGAGGCAGCTCCGGCGCCCGTCAAGCCGTAAGCGCACAGACACGCAATTCAGAATGAGCGGCGGGCTTCAGGCCCGCCGTTCTTTTTTTGCGCGCTTTCGTTTACCCTTCGCGCCCATGGAGATTCCGTCGAAGGTATCGATCTTCAACCGCACGCTCGAGATCAAGGGCAAGCCCGGCACGCTCATCGCCATCAACGAAGACGCGTGCTACTACGAGGTCGTGCTGGAAGTGCAGTCGCGGAATCACACGGTGCTCTTTCCGATCGCGGAGACGGTGCTGATCTTCAACGAAGCGCTGCCCGCGATCTCCGCCGAATTCGAAGTCGAGCGCTGACGCGCTTACCGCACCACCAGCCACACACCCGCAATCGTGAGCGCGATGCCGGCCAGCTTGCCCGCATCGATCGGCCGCGCGCTCGAGCCCATCCAGCCGAACGTCTCGATCGCCAGCGCGGCGAGCAGCTGCGCGGCGACCGTGATCACCAGCGTGCGTGACAGCCCGATGCGCGGCGCCGCGTGCGCGATGCCGCCCACGATCACGAGGCCGAGCGCGCCCGCGGTCCAGCCGTACCAGGGAAGCGGCGCGGTGGATGGCGTGCGGCGCAGCAGCCAGATCACGCACGCGATCAGCGCGCCGCTGCCGTATGTCACGAACGTCGTGGTGGCGGTGCCGGCGCTGCGATTCATCGCGCCCATCGCCTGACCCTGCAGCGCGACGGCGACCCCTGCGGCGACGGCAACGAGAAGAACCGGAAGACTGTTCGTCATCCGCCCGAGCTTACGACGGGTCTGGCTTCTTTCCGAACAGATACGCCACAGCGACGCCGATCAGATAGAGCACGATCATCGGGATGGCCAGCGCCGACTGCGTGACCATGTCCGGCGTCGGCGTCACCACCGCGGCGATGATGAACGACAGCACGACCGCGTACTTGAACTTCTGCATCAGGAACGCGGGCGTGACGATGCCGAGGCGGGCCAGGAAGAAGATCAGGATGGGGGTTTCGAAGACGAGACCGCACGCGAGGATGATCGTGCTGGCAAACGAAAAGTAATCGTCCACCGTCACCATCTGCTTGAACTGCTTGCCGGTCTCCACGAAGAAGCCGCACGTGCCGGGCAGCAGGTAGCGATAGCCGAAGTAGCCGCCGGCGATGAAAAACAGCGACGCGAAGATGATGAACGGCGCAGCGAGGCGGCGCTCTTTCTTGTAGAGACCCGGCGCGATGAAGAGCCACAGCTGCAGCAGCACTACGGGCGCGGCGATGAAGATGCCGGCGAAGAACGCCACCTTCATGTAGAGGAAGAACGGCGCAGTCAGGCGCGTGTACGCGAGCTTGTCACCGGGCGGCAGGAAGCGCGCGAGCGGCTCCTGCAGCTTGTCGAAGATCCGTTCCGCGAACGCCCAGCACAGCAGGAAGCCGACGGCCACTGCAGCGATCGAAATCATCAGCCGCTTGCGCAGTTCCTCGAGGTGATCGAGGAACGACATCTTCGGCAGTTCGCTATCGGGCTCGCCGGCGGCAGGCGCGGCTGTCGCGGTGTCGGTCATCAGTTCGATTCGCCGCGCGCCACGGTGTCAGCAACGACGCTGTCGCCGGCGCTCTCTTCGACAGGAGCTGCATTCTCCGCGACGAGCGTTGGAGCGGCGGGCGCCTCGCCCGCCGGCACGTCTCCGGAGATTCCGGCGGGCGA
>DASSMK010000001.1:0-4073 GCA_035688915.1 Thermoanaerobaculia bacterium | reverse complement strand
TCGGCGGGCGAGGGCGCCCGCCGCTCCAACGTTTGCGCAACGACGCTCATCACGCGACGACCGTCGCTGGATCGGGAACCAGCAGCGAATCGGCCGTCATCTCCGCCGGCTTGTCGATGCCCAGAATGGCCAGAATCGTCGGCGCGACGTTCGACAACGCACCGCCTTCGCGAAGCGCGCCGAAGCGCTTGTGCGCGTCGACGAGAATGAGCGGCACCGGATTGGTGGTGTGCGCGGTGTGCGGCTGATTCGTGGCCGGATCGAACATCAGCTCGCAGTTGCCGTGATCGGCCGTGATCAGCGCAACGCCGTCAACTTTTTCTACCGCGTCGAGAATGCGGCCGACGGCGACGTCGGTATCGTGCACCGCTTCCACTGCCGCCTCCATCACGCCGGTATGACCGACCATGTCGGGATTGGCGATGTTCATGATGAGGACGTCGTACTGCTTCGATGCGATCGCCTCCACCACTTTGTCCGTCAACTCGAACACCGACATCGACGGCTTGAGGTCGTACGTGGCCACCTTCGGCGAGGGCACGAGCACGCGCTCTTCGCCCGGAAACTGCGTATCGGAGCCGCCGTTGAAGAAGAACGTGACGTGCGCGTATTTCTCCGTCTCGGCGATGCGGAACTGTTTGAGCTCCGCGCGCGACAGCACTTCCCCGAGGTTGTTGCGCACGGCTTCCGGCGGAAAGACGACTGGCAGGTCGAACTTTTCGTGGTACCGGTTCATGGTCAACAACTTGACCTTCGGCCGCATGGCGCGCGGGAAGCCGTCGAATGAGTCGTCTTTGAATGCGGTCACGATCTGCCGCATCCGATCCGCGCGGAAGTTGAAGAAGAGCAGCGCGTCGCCGTCTTCCACGCGGCCGCGGTGCGCGCCGTCTGCGCCCACGATCGACATCGGCTCCATGAACTCGTCGGTCACGTTCTGCTGGTAGAAGCGGCGGATCGTTTCGAGCGGATCTTTCGTCTCGGTGCCGACGCCTAGGGTCATCAGTTCGTAGCCGCGCTGCACGCGCTCCCAGCGCTTGTCGCGATCCATCGGGTAGTAGCGGCCGATGATCGTGGCCAGTTGCGCCTGCGGCTTGTCTTTGATGAAGTCGAGCAGCTCGGACACATACCGCTCCGCGGATTTCGGCGGCGTGTCGCGGCCATCGAGAATGGCGTGGATGTATACGTGCTCCGCGCCAAGGCGAATGGCCGCGTCGATCAATCCGTGCAGGTGCTCCTGCAACGAATGCACGCCGCCATCCGAGAGCAACCCCGCCAGATGAAGCGCGCGCGAGTTTTTCACCGCGTCGACGAACGTCTCATTCGCATCGACATCGTGATTCTTCAGCGCCTTGGAGATGCGCACGATGTCCTGATCGACCACGCGCCCCGCCCCAATATTCAAATGCCCGACCTCAGAGTTCCCCATCTGCCCCTCGGGCAACCCAACGGCCAGACCCGACGCCTCGAGCGTCGTCCACGGCGATGCGGAGAAGAGCTGACGAAAGCGCGGCGTCTCCGCCTGCGCAATGGCGTTGAATTCCTTTTCCTTGCGACAACCAAAGCCGTCGAGGACGATCAACGCAAGAAACGGTCGTTCGGCCATAAAGGCGCGAAACATACCAGAACTACTCGGGATCGGGAGCGTCGGGCGACGACGGCGCGTCGTCATCCGTGACGTATTCGAAGACGCGCTTACCATCCCGGACGAGCACGAGCGGCGTGTTCGTCTGCCGCGCAATTTCCCGCGCGCGCTGCGCGGCGCGAAGAAGAGCGCGAGGCGCGGCCTGCATGTCAGGGTCGTCGAGGTGCGAGGTGAGCTCGTCGTTCATCGGTGCCTGCGCGCGCAAACCGGAAGGTCCTTCGACTTCGCTACGCTTCGCTCAGGATGACACGGTGGGGCGGCTGTCATCCCGAGCGTAGCGAGGGACCTGGGCGGCGGGCGGCGCACCGAACGCCGTTCGTGCGCGCCGTCGCGCATCCCGCGCCGTTTACGCGCCCGCGCTCTGTTTCTCGCGCTTGAAGACCATGCCGATGTGATCGGTTGCGCCGGTCTTGAAGTTGATGGACGTGATGCTCACCAGCTCCCAGCCGTCGTCGCCGAGGCGGTTGAGCTCTTCGGCGCGGCGCGGATCCATCGAGTAATTCTCCGACCGGACGTTGATGATCTTGTATTCCCAGGTCTTCATTGTCCGCGCTCCCCCTCCCGGCGGTAATGCTGTGGCTCTCTCCAGAGACCGCTAAGTCTATCTCACTCCGGTGAATCGGACGAATCGCGCCATTGCACCGCCTCCACCGGCAGGTCGGTGATCACGCCGTCGCAGCCGAGGGCGCGCATCGTTTCCCACTCGTGTTTGCGGTTCACCGTCCACGGCACCACGCGAATGTTGCGTTCGTGCAGCTCGCCCACCATCTCCTCGTCCACGTAGTGGTAATTCGGAAAGACCCAGGTGGCGCCGAGGCGTTCGGCGTAGGGAGCGACGTCGACGATCGTGCCGGAGATCGTGAGGCCGAGCGGCAGCGTCACGTGACGCTTGGCCAGCTCCGCGATCGTCTTGTGATTGAACGAGGCGATGACCGCGTTGCCCCATGAGCTCACGTGGTCGATGAGGATGTCCTCCCATCGCGCGCGCTTCACTTCGAGGATCATCAGCGCGCGGCCGGCGTAGCGGCTGAGGTCCGCGAGCCGCTCCACCATCGCGCCGCGCTCGCTGCATTGCGTGAACGTCAGCGACTCGATCGGCTCGTCGCCGAACTCGTCATCGTGGTAGAGCACGGCCGTGTGATCGAAGAGCAGGCGGAGGTCGGTTTCGAAGCCGTCGGCGCCGCCGCGCAGGCATTCGTCGAACGACGCGATCGTGTTCTCCGGAAAGCGTTTCGGACTGCCGCGATGGCCGAGAATGAGGAACGGTTCAGCCATCCGTAACCCTTGTCGCTTCATCGCTCAACGTGGTAGCTTGATCGGAATCACGGAGCGCGAATTCATGGCGAAAAAGATCCTTCTGGCGGATGACAGTATCACCATTCAGAAAGTCGTCGAACTGACGTTTTCGGACGGTGATTACGAGGTGACGGCGGTCAACAACGGCGCGAAAGCGATCCAGAAGCTTTCCGAAACGCGGCCGGACATCATCCTCTCGGACATCATCATGCCGGAGAAGAACGGCTATGAAGTCTGCGAGTTCGTGAAATCGCATCCCGAGTACCGCAACATCCCGGTCGTGCTGCTCACCGGCACGTTCGAGCCGTTCGATCCCGACCGCGCCGAGAAAGCCGGTTGCGACGCCGTCGTCACGAAGCCGTTCGAATCGCAGAGCCTGATCCATCGCGTCGAAGAGCTGATCTCCCAGTCGCGAAGCGCCGCCGCAACGGCCGTGCCCGAAGAGGCTCCTGTCGCCGAAGCCGCGCCGTCGCCGTGGGATGAAGAAGCGCCCGCCGCGCCTGCCGCCGCCGCACCCGCCATCGAAGATCCGTTCAGCGCCGGCACCGGCTTCCCGCCGCCAGCTTCGAGTTTCACTCCGCAGAGCGATTCCTTCGAGCACGGCTCCGACATCTTCGGCGCCGCCGCTCCCGCCGCTCCGCCGACCACCGAAATGCCTTTCGATGCGCCGGAGCCGCCCGCGGCCTCCTCGCCGTGGGACGACGCTCCTGCATTCGGCGGCGAAACGCGCGCGTTCCCGAAGATGAGCTTCGACGAGATGCAGCAGATGGCCAGCGCCCCCGCGCCTACGCCGGCTCCCGAGCCGGAGCCACCTGCCGCACCGTCACCGTGGGACGAGCAGCCCGCGTTCGGTGGTGGCGAGACGCGCGCCTTCCCGACCATGAGCTTCGACGATTACCAGCCGGCCGCACCCGCGCCGGAGCCGGAACCGGAGTCGCCGTTCGGCGCGCCGCCGCCGGCCGAGGAGTTCAGCGGCGAGACGCGGGCGTTCCCGCGGATGAGCTTCGACGAAATGCAGGCCATGGCCAATGCCTCCGCGCCTGCTCCCGCCGAGCCGGCCGCACCCGCGGCGCCCGCGTCGTCGCCGTGGGACGAAGCGCCGGCGTTTGCATCGGAGCCTCCTGCATTCAGCAGC